>JBHLJZ010000011.1:0-60948 GCA_048887165.1 Candidatus Hodarchaeota archaeon
CTTGCTTCAGCAGCATCTCCCTTTGCAAATTCTAACGCTTGTTCTTTTTCATTTATCACGGCTCTTTGAGTACCTACTAGCTCCTTTAATTCTAAAACATCTTCAGGGATATCATACATTCTGGCAATTTTTACTTTTTGTTCCTCAATGATGGTTTCATGACTATTAATGACAACTTTCTGTTTTTCAATCATTTCTCTTAATCTGTCAATCTTAGTTTGAAGATCAGCAATCTCCTTCTCATGAGACTCAATCCCTTCAATCATATCTTTAATATTTTTTGACATGGCTCAGATTCCCTTAATAGTTTTTAAATGAAAAAACTTCTTATGTTAAATAATTAAAAAATTTATTCATTTTATAACTAATAAAGCTATAATATTTAATAGAGAGAAAATAGATTTAATTTAAATATTTATCGAATTGATAAATAAAATTCATCCATGAGGTAAAGAAAAATTTCTGCATATTATTTTAAGTCCGATCAAATAAATGGTTTTATCCTTCTTTCATTTGAGTATTTAAAAAATAAGAATAAAATTAAGTTAGAAGAATTAAACATCTTTAAAAATGAACAAGAGATATTAGATTTTATCAAATTAAATAGTCTTAGTTTAATATCTGATGAGAATTCATCTAAAATTGACAATCTTAATGAAATTAAAAATTTACTGTTAAATTACTTACAAGGTGAAAAGCTAAATTTATTTGAAGAAATTAAGAAATTAGAAATTGAATTAGATCTACAAGATAAATTTAGAACCAATTTCACTCAAAGTGTAATAAATGCTCTCCTTGAAATTAAACATGGAGAAATTACTACATATTACGATATTGGTAATAAAATTAATTCTAAAGCATATAGAGCCATTGGAAATGTTTGTAAATCAAATCCAATTCCTTTAATAGTCCCTTGTCATCGCGTTCTAAGAAAGAACGGAGAAATTGGAGGTTTTATGGGAAAGTCGGATAAAACCTGGGAAACAAATTTAAAAAAACAATTATTAAAAATAGAAGGATATAAAGTATAGAATTCAGTAATCGAGTAATCGAAATTAATATATAAATTTCCTTCTTTAATTTAATATTATGGTAATAATTTCTCCACTTAAACCGTATATTCCTTTAAATCCAGAGGAGTTTTGTACTAACCCCTACGACGTAATTAGTAAGGAAGAAGAACTTGAATTGAAGAAGAATCCAAATTCATTAATCAATTTGATTTTACCTGATGGAGATGGTAATGAGATATACCAAAATGCTAAAAAAGCATATGAAGATTTTAAAAACAAAAAAATAATTAAAAAAGAAACAGTACCAAGTGTTTTTGTATATCGTCAGGAATCTTCTCGATTTAGTCATCAAGGATTAATAATTGGTGTAGCACTTCAAGATTATGAAGATGGATATATAGTAAAACATGAGCATACACGTGAAAAACCTCTTAAAGACAGGACGAATCACGTTGTAGCTACAAAAGTAGCTGCGGGATTAGTCTGGACTGTTTTTCAAAGTAATAATAAAATTAATAGTATAATTGAACAAATTAAAAAGAAAATACCCCTATTCAAATTTAAAAAATATGGATATGAACACATATTATGGCAAGAAACTAATCCTCAAATAATTCGAGAATTGAAAGATTTATTTAACAAGGAGAAATTGTATATTGCTGATGGTCATCATAGAGCTGCAAGTGCTGCCGAGTTTCGGAAAATTCAAATGAACAAGGATGATTTAAATAAAGAATCTACAGCGCCCTGGCAATATTTATTATCATATGTAGCGTCTGATGACCAAATTCGTATATTACCTTATAACCGTGTTATTAAAAAACTCCCATTGAGTGAAATCAATTTCCTAGATCAATTAAAGGAGAAATTTAATATTAAATCAATGGAAAAGCCATTCAATCCAAAGCAAAAAAATGAAATAGCTATATGCTTGAAAGGGAAGTGGTATCAACTTATAGCTAAGAATAAAGAATTTGTATCTAGACGAGATTCTTTAGATGTTGCTATAATTCAAGATAAAGTTTTAGAACCAATTTTAGGTATCTCTGATCCACGTTCTGATGAAAATATTTTCTTTGTAGGAGGTATTCAAAGTCCAGAAGAAATGGAAAAATATACAACAGAAAAAGGAAATGATTTATTTATAAATCTATTTCATGTTGATATAAAAGATTTAGAAGCTATCGCCGACTCAGGAGGAGTAATGCCTCCAAAATCAACTTGGTTTGATCCAAAAGTATTATCCGGCTTAATTCTTCATGATTTAGCAGAGGAATGACTCAATTAATTACTTTTTTTTCAAAAAATTCACCATTTTTTCAGCAATCATTATCGCTGCTTGCACCTGATTCTCTTTAGATTGACTGGCAATGTGGGGTGTTAAAATTAGATTTTCTTCAAATTCCCATAAGTTTTTATCATCAAGTGGTTCTTTTTTATACACATCGAGTGCTGCCCCACCTATTTTCTTATTTTTTAGAGCACTTAGTAATGCTTTTTCATCAATTAATTGACCTCTAGCAGTATTAATGATAATGGCATTTTCATTCATCAATTTTATTCTCTCTTCATTAATAAGATTTTCAGTTTGAGGTGTAGATGGTAAATGTAAAGATATAATCTCTGACTCCTTTAAAAGATCTTCAACAGTTGGATAGATTTTACACCCTATGTTCTTTGCTTCCTCTATTGCTGGAGGTCCCGCACTAAATCTGGAATAAACACCAACATCCATCCCAAGAGCTATAGCTCTTTTAGCCAATGCTTTAGCAATGTTACCAAAGCCAATTAGACCCAATTTTTTTCCATTTAAAGTATATCCTAAATAATGACTTTTGTTCCATTCTCCTCGATGCATAGTTTTATCTGCAACTGAGATGTATCTAGCTAAAGAAAACATTAATCCTAAAGCAAATTCTGCTACGGTTATTGCTGGTGCTTCAGGTGTATTTAGGACTTCAATTTTCATTTCTTTAGCTTTTTGGCGATCAACATTATCAAGACCTACTCCTGCTCTTCCTATTACTTTAAGGTTTTTAGCATTTTCCAATACCTCGGTTGTTAATTTAGTTCTTGAACGAACAACAATTCCATCATATTTCTCAATTTCTTTTTTTAATTCTTCATTTGTTATTGAGAAATTTCTCTCGACCTCAAATCCATTTTTCTCGAAAATTTCTATTCCTTCTTCTTCTAATTTGTCGCTAATTAAAATTTTCATTAATAATCACTTTTAATTGATATTACATGATTGAATAATATTTTAAGTAGATGAATGCTTAAAATAATTTTTTATTAAATCAGAAAATTTAGAAAGAACAGAAATAGAGCTTTTAAAAAAAAATAATAGAATAGAATATATTTTTACACTATTTTAAATCTGATATAATTTTGGTTAAAACTTCTAACATTTCATTTAAATCATTTAATGTTATTTCTCCCATGTGACCGATTCTAAATGTTTTATCTCTAAGATCCCCATAACCATTTACAATTTTATAACCTTTACTCTGAAGCGTTGAAACCATTTTACTAGTATCGATATTTAGAGAATTTTTTATAGTTGAAACTGTATTAGATTCATATCCCTTTTCAGAAAACATTTCCAAACCCAAATCACTTGCCCATTTCCTCGTTTGGATTCCTAATTGAGTATGTCTCTTAAATCTATTTTCTAATCCTTCCTCGTTCAATATATAGTTAAGCTGATGAGCTAAAGCTCTAATCTGTGGTATTGGGGGTGTATTTGGAGTCTCATGGGTTTTATTTTTTTTCAGTAAATCAATAAAGTCGAAATAGAGGCCTCTATTTTTCACTTGATTAGCTTTATCTATAGCTGTTTGAGATATTGAACATACTGCTAATCCTGGAGGGATTGTAAAACACTTTTGAACTGAAGCTAAACATACATCGATTCCTAATTTATCTACCTCTACTTTTACTCCTGCCATGGATGAAGTTGCATCAACACAAGCTAAAGCTCCATGATCTTTAATTATTGGAATAATATCATCAATAGGATTATATACACCAGTTGATGTTTCGTTTGCCTGCATGAAAACAACCGCATATTTATCTTTCTTCAAAATTTCTCTAATAAACTCAGGAGTTATTGCTTTCCCCCATTCTACTCCTTCTTTTACAGCATTCTTTCCATTTGTAACTCCAATCTTATACCAACGATCTCCAAAAGCGCCAATAGATAAAAATAAACCTTTTTCCTCGTTGCTAAGTAAATTTCTTACACATGCTTCCATTATGCCGGTGGCACTTGAAGTAAAGATAAGACATTCATTGGATGTGAAAAGAAGTTTTTTGAGACCTTCCTCAACAAGCTGATGCATTTCTCTATATGGTTTGGACCTATGTGTATCATTAGGTTTCGCCATTTCATTTAAAATCCTTGTTGGAACATGAACAGGACCAGGAGTGAATAATTTGAGTTGGGAACCTTTTTCTTTATTAAAATGAATTTCAGCCATATTATCATCAATTTATGAATTGTATGTAAATATATTAAAGCTAAAAATTTAAAGATTGATAATAAAAAAAAACCTCAAAAATTTATAATGTATTTTCAATCTCTTCTATATTATTCTCTTCAGTTTCAATATTATTTATTATATTAAAAAAAACCTTAATATTCCTAAAATTTCTCAGGGATAATTTATATTCACTTAAATATAAAGCTGATCGGAAAATAACGTTAAGAAAAAGAGTTGCAAATAAGGAAATCATATTAAAAATAAAATATTCTTCCGCATACATAAAAGCTAAAGAACTAAATCCTAAAGTAATTATCCCTACAATTATGTTTGTTATCCGAGAATTGAAACTATAATTTTTAATTAATGTACCTTTCATTATTGCTGCAATACCAATAAAAGTAACAGGAATTGCGATGAAATATATTAAATAACTTGATGGAACAGTAGATTGATAAAACAGTAAATTAATAATGAATAAAGAAAATAAAATTGATATTATTCCAATGATACTGAAAAAGATTTTCCTAATATAATCTAAATCTAATTTAAATAAACCATCTATTAGTTTTATAATTCCATAGATCAATAAACTAAAAATTGGATAAACTATTAATGCCATAAGAGCAATAAGTCGGAAAAATAATACCAAAATCACAAGCAGAGCTATAAGTAATATACTCATTATATCATCAACAATAATTTTCACTCTATTATTTGAATATCTTGATCTCATCAAAAATCATCCTTATTTATGTTCATCTTAACTTAATATTATTATGTAAATTAAATTTATTAATTATTTTATATTCCTTTATAGTCGTTTATCTTATTTTGGATTTCATTTAGAAAAGAAACTTTGTTCCAACACTTACATTTAAAGCTAAAAGATTCTTACTTTCATTTTTATCTATCATCTTAATAAATTTTTCTCCACTACAATGAATTGGGAATAAATACAAAGGTTCTTCATAATCTTGAAAGCTCTTTAAATAATCAATTGTCCTATTAAATCTTTCTTCTGACGCATTTACCATATGAAAACCACCAATAATATGAGTGATTGGTTTATTGTTAAAACTTTTTACATAATTTAATGTGTTTACAATCCCTGAATGACAACAACCATTTAGGACTACCACCTTTTTTTCAAATTCGATTATTAAACATTTATCATCATTAATATTATCGTATATAATCGTATTTCCTTGAAGACATATGAAGTTGTTAAATTCTTCAAATTTATTATTTCTAGGGATTTCTCCGCTAACTAATATTTTTAATCCTTTAATATTAAATATTTCATAAATCTCTTTTGAAAAAACAACGTTTCCATTTAATTCTTCAACTTTTCGAATATCAATAGGCTTTTGATTTATAATTCTTTTGGTTGATAAATAAGGAAGAAGATCTTTTCGAGTTTTTCCAATTAAATCTTTAAGTTCAACCTCTTCGGATCGTAAAAAAAATCTTTCAAATTCTGCATTTTTATGACATATAATTGGGATCCTTTTTCCTATTCTCCTTAAAATCTCATATAATCCACGAGAATGATCATAATGCCAATGAGATATTACTATAAAATTAGCATCATTAATATTAAGCTCTCTAAGATCCAAATTATGTAAGAACGTTAAATTGGACCCTCCAGTATCAAAAATTATTTTAGTGATTGGTTGTTCGATTTTATCTTCGTAAACGGTTATTAAGAAACCTAAGCCATGTTCTGCCAAGGATTGTGTAGCAAAAGTTCGATTTAATTCAATAAAGTCTATTCCATATTCTTTATCGAATTTTTGAAAGGGTAATACAACATTATTTGCTAATAATTGAATTTCTACCTTAATCATAATAGATTTTCATCTCATTTAGATAAATAGAATAATATAATTACCTACAATGATTAATACTACTGCAAGTAAAAATCTTTTCCTGAATTTCTCTTTCAATACCAAAATAGAAAAAATTTGCTGTACCATGGGAGTATTTACTGTAAAAGTTGAGGTCAAAACTAACCCATTAATCTCTGCTGCTTTATAAAATAAAGAATCGGCAAAACCTAAAGATAAAGATCCTGCTATACCAATATATAAATAGTATTTTATCCTTTTTCTATTTTCTTTTCTAAATCCAGCATAAAATTGTTTTTGAAATATTCCTGTTATTAAAAAAATAGTAGTACCAAAAACTACTCTTATGAAATTAGTGATAAATACATCAGAACTAATAATTCTTGCTTGATTAAAAGAAACAATAGCTAAAGCCCAAAAGAATGCAGTACCTACTGCTAGCAAAACTCCTGCAATCAAATTCTCTACAGATTTTTCATTATCTTTTATCGCATTTTTTACAGGTTTATCTTTAGTACTTAAAATAAAAACACTTGATAAAATTAATAGTCCACCGATTAACAGGGCAGGAGTAATTTGCTCACCAAAATAAATAAAAGCAAAAGGATAAACAAAAACTAGACTTAATTGAGTCAAAGGGTAAGATCTTGAGGCATCAATTTTTTTTAAAGATAAAAAATATAATAAATCTCCAAACGTAACTGAAAATCCAGAAATAAAACAAGCTATTAAATAATTCAATAACTCCTGATTAGTCAATGAAGAAAAAAATGAATACTTACCAAAAGTTAATGAAAGAATAAATGTTGATAATGAAACAATAACAAGCCTAAATAACAAACTCGATTTTGGTTCAGTATTTCCTTTCGATAAACCGAATTTATAGACTAACGAGGCTAAACCCCAAGTAAATAACGCATCAAGAGTAAAGATATAACCAATTAATTCTGGCATTAAAATAAATTTATTAATTATAGTTTTAAAACTATTGTAAAAGAAATATACTTGAAAAATTTAAAGAATTCTTTCAATAAGCTAGTCAGTTTTTCTATAAAATAGATAGATTGCAAGAAGCATGATCCAAACAATAATTCCAATTGTCATTATCCATTCTGATATTGGATTCCAAGTAAATAAGAATGTTAAAATCAAACAAGCTTCAGTGAAACCAACATAAGCATGGATTTTTAAGAAATTTTTACTTCGTAATATCATTATGTTAAAAAGGAGAAAATATATTAAGCCTGTTATAAAACATATTGAGGCAAAATTACCGTGTAATATAATTAACACTTGATTTCCTTCCACTGAAGGAAAAACACCTAGTAACATAAAAAAAAAACATGAAACACTTGCACTAACTATAGCTGCCTTTCTGAGATTTTCATTCGTTTGATCATCCTTTACGACTCTACCAAGATATAAATAAAATAAGAATGCAAAGAAACCTGATAATATAGTACCTATATTGAAAAAAATGCCACCAGGACCGATTCCTAACTTACTGATCATAAGATCTAAATTATATTTTGGAAAGAATAATAAAGCCAAAAAATCTCCTAATAAACCGATAGTAACAGAAAAAATTCCAAAAATAGGACCTGGTATAATATTGAAAATTTTACTTAATGAATCGCTGAAATCAACCATTAAAAATCAAATTAAAAAATATTTCAAGATACTTAAACGATACTATTGATAATAATTAATTGGAAATACCTAAAATAAATATAAAAAAAAAAATTTTTGATTAATTAATCTATTCTGGGAATGTTGGGTGTGGAATATATAATTCTACTTTTTGCCACTTAACAATCGATTCGAGTTTTTTATTTAATTTTTGGTAATCTTCATCCAAAAAACTCTTAGTCATTAATTTTTCCATTTTTGCCATACTATCCCATTCTCTTTCAACTATTAAAGTATCATTATCATATGCTCCCATTAAACTTCGATAACGTTTCTTTGGAGGATAACCTAAATTTAATTCAATTTCATCAAATTTCTTATCAATTTCATCTAAATCATTCCATTTTCCAGGATAGATTTTTTGAATTAGCCTTAAAATTATTTTTACCATTGAATTTCAACTCAATTTAGTTTTTAATATATTAAGATACTTTACAAAAATGTACATAAGATATTTAATTATTATCTTTTTTATATTTGAAGTTCAAAAAGAAGAAACTGCAAGAATTCAGTTTTCTTTGATTTTTGCTAAAAACTCTCTTGAAGGCGCTTGGTTGAATAAAAACATATCTACGATTTGTTTACTAAAATCATCATCTTTTTCTGCTAATTCAAACATCTTTGAAAGATTACGTCCCATATTTTCGAAGAAGAAATCAATCATCGGTAGTCTCATCTTAAAATTCCTAATAATTTTTTTAATATTTGGATAATTTTTGTAATTTTTTAAAGCTTTAGAACTAAAATCTTCTATCTCTAGTGCATTAATAGCTGTTTCTGCTGCTGCTTGTCCAGATACAATACTAGGATGGATTCCTTCACCACTTATTGGTGAGACAAAACCTGCAGCATCACCTATAAGCATAATATTATCACCATATAAAGCTTTATCTACCACGCCTCTAGCAGGTAAAGGATAACCTGCTTCCCAAATTACATTATATCTCTCTAGAGGAAGAAAATTCTTTAAAAAGGAATTATTCAAGAATTCACTGAAAATTTTATTTATATCATAACTTAGATTATCTTCTTGCCAAGTTCCACAACCAATATTAAATCTCTTCTCATCCAATGGAGCTAACCAACTATATCCTTTAAAAGATTTATAAAATATTGACATTGATTCTTTATCTATATTATTTTCTCCCTCCATTATTGCACATTTGCATACACCAATATCTTCTATTTTCCATTTATCTCGTAATCCCGATTTGTTAGCTAATTTAGAACTCATACCATCTGCTACTATGAAAATCTTTCCAAAATATTCCTTTATTCCCATAGGGGTTTTTGCTTTTATCCCAACTTTTTGTTTATTTTTTATGATAAAGTCAACAGAAATATTTTTATCAAAAAATTCTGCTCCAGCATCTATAGCTACATCCTGAATAAAATTATCAAATTCGAGACGATCCACCACAATTGAAGATTCTCGTATCCCTTTCCATGAATAGGTGAACTTATGAAAATCCGCAGAATACATGGTTATTCCTGTTATTGGAGGATACTTTGATTTAGACAGCTGGGGATAATATTTAAATATTCGTGAACTTACAGCACCGCCGCAAGGTTTTCGCCAAGACTTATTCTTTTCTAGCAATGCAACTTTATAACCAGCCTTGGCAATAACTTCAGCAGCTTTACTACCAGCCGGACCAGCTCCAGATACTACTACATCATACATATTATAGCATTTAAATTTAAATTCATTAATCTTGATTATTTGCTTTATTTATAATATTTCTTTTAAAGTAAACATTCATTATTAAAAATTATGGTTATTGTTACCACGAATAGGGGAAAAATAAAGGGAGTTCAGGCAAAAAACCATCAATTTTTTTTAGGAATTCCTTATGCTAAAGCTCCCATAGATAATCTACGCTTTCAAGAGCCACAATCTATGGATCCATGGAATGAAGTAAAGGATACAACAAAATTTGGCCCAATAGCTTTTCAAAATCAGATGGATAGTCCACCTATCAATCAAGAACAAAGCGAAGATTGTCTTTATCTCAATATTTGGACACCTCAAGCAGATGCTAAAAGTAGACCAGTAATGTTTTGGATACATGGAGGTGGTTTCCTCATTGGAAGTAGTTCAAGACCAAGACTTAATGGTTCAAAATTAGCCACTCATGGTGATGTCGTTGTTGTGAACTTTAATTACCGTTTAGGGGTTTTAGGCTTTCTTAATTTGCCAGGTATACCCCCTAATATAGGAATCCTTGATCAAATTGCAGCCTTAAGATGGGTTAAGGAAAATATCGATAAATTTGGCGGTAATGCCAATAATATTACTATATTTGGAGAATCTGCTGGTGCTATGTCAGTAGCAATTTTACTAGCTATTCCTTCTGTTAAAGGATTGTTTCATAAAGCAATTATGGAAAGTGGGGCTGCATGTCCGAGAGATTTCGGAGCAGAACGAGCAAAAGAGGGTGCAGAAGAATTTATGTCAAAACTAAAACTAGAAAAGGAAAATATTAACGCTCTAAGGGAAATTCCTATTAGTAAAATAATAAGAGTTCAGAAAAAAATATGTGGGACCATGTTGGATCCTAGAATTAATCCCTTTAGACCTTTTATTGATGGAAACATAATTCCAGAGCAACCCCTCGAAATTATACAAAAAGGAAAAGCGAATCATGTTCCATTAATCATTGGATATAATAATGAAGAATTAGGAGCTATATCAGATGTTTTGAATCAAGCAAATCAATTAAAAAGAAAAGTAATTTTAAAGTATATTAGAGCACATATTAAGAAGAGAAACATTACTAAAGAAAACCTTGATAAATTAATTGAAGTATATAAGAAAGAGATGGAATTAAGATATCCAAATAATCATTTCAAATACTGGAGTGCCATACTTTCCGATTCTATGTTTAGAATTCCCATAATCCGTCAACTGGAGGCTCACTGCAAACATCAAAAAGATATTTATTCATATATTTTCCATTATGAATCACCAAAATATGGGTATGCGCTTCATACTTTTGAACTTCCATTCGTTTTTAATACATTAGATACAGCAGATATGATGGAGGGAGCTATAGAATTGAATGAAGAAACAAAACAATTATCTACTCTGATGATGGATACTTGGGTAAATTTCGCTCGAACTAATAATCCTAACCATCAAAACCTACCAGAATGGCCTCCCTATGATATTAAAAAACGAGCTACAATGATGTTAGGTTTAGAACCAATAGTTGAAGAAACACCTTTAGAGGCTTTACGAGAGATCTGGAATGGAATTATCTAATAATATTAATTTTAATCTGAGTTAATAACATCCCAAACTGCTTGAGCAAGGCTTTCACCTCTTGGTTCATCAAATAATCTCATTTTATTCATGGCATAACCAATACTCAATTTTTTCTCAAGATCCATTATACAATAAGAACCTCCTAAACCACTCCAATAGAAACTACGTGGACCTTGTAGATAAATATCATGTGAAAGACCAAAACCAAGTCCCCAAGCTTTCGGTTGACGGAAAATAACTATATCACGACCATGTATTTGTTCTTCAATAGCATTTTCTATTGTTGGCAAAGATAAAATTTGTTGATTATTAAATTTACCACCACATGCCAGTATTGCACCTACTTTTGCTATTGATCTTGCATTTCCTAGACCATTAGAAGCTGGAATCTCTGCAGCACGCCAGAGAGGACTGTTAAAATCTTTATTTAATAATATAGGATTAAACATGACTTTAAACGTTGTTTTAAAAAGTAATTTGAAGAGAAACATTTTTAATTTTGATACAGAATCATCTGGTGGAATTATTTCAGCAACTCTTTCCTGATCTTTCTCAGATAATCCAATATGAAAATCTATATTTAGAGGTTGAGCTATATTTTCTCTGAAAAAAGTACCTATCGTTTTACCTGTGACTCGTCGTACCAATTCACCCAAAAGATATCCAAAAGTTATTGAATGGTATCCAATTCTAGAGCCTGGTTTCCACCAAGGTTTTTGAGCTGCTAATAAATCAACAGTTTGATTCCAATTATACAAAACATCAACAGTGATCTCTTTATCGAAACCAGGTAAACCTGCGGTATGACTTAGTAAATAACGAACTGGTAATTCTTGTTTTCCTGCTTGTGCAAATTCAGGCCAATAATTGGCTACTGGTGCATCTAAGTCAATTAATCCTTTATCTACAAGAATGTGAATACATAGTGCTGTCATGACTTTAGTCGTTGAAAACACATTTACAATCGTATCTTTTTCCCAAAATCTTGTTTGAGTAGCATCTGCAAAACCAGCCCATAAATCAATTACTAGTTTTCCATTTAATATTACTGCAAAAGAAGCACCGATTTCTAACCCTAATTTAAAATTTTTTGCGAATATATCTTTAACTATTTTAAACCGATCATCACAATACCCATAAATCTCTATAGCATCTCTCACAATCCAATTTAGCTTATCACGTTAAATAAATATTATTATGATTTTTTACACAATAGTCTAAGAATTTAGAACCTTTAAATAGATTTAGATAGATTCTATAATTAATCAACTTTCTTCAAAAAAACTGAATTATTATGGAAGTTAATAGCGAAGCAAAACTAAGCCGACGCAATCTATGGGGTTATGCTATTGGAGCAATTCCAAATGGTCTCTTAGCATTTGTTTTTGGCCTTAAATATATTGAATTCTTTTTTGACGAATTGCTATTAGATCCGGGATTATTTATTATAGGGCAAATTATATACATGACTGTTAATGCTCTTAATGACCCCCTAACTGGACAGTTATCTGATCGAACTAATCGAGAGAAGTGGGGTAGCAGGAGGTTAATTTACATTAAATATGGAGGTCCTATATACGCTCTAACCTTCTTATTGGTCTGGTTTCCATGGAGCTTAGATAATCAGATGATAATCTTTATTCATTATGTATTAAGTATTTGTTTATTCGATACAATGCTCTCCCTTATAGCTCTTGTTTGGTTAGCACTATTGCCTGAAATGACATCAGATCTAGATGAGCGAAATAAAGCAAATTTATTTGCGCTCATTTTAGGTGCTCTTGTAGTAATTCCCATGTTTATAATTTTAGGGGATATTAATCCAGCTTCATTAGAATTTAGGTTTTTAATGATAATAATTGCTATTTTATCAACTATTCTATTTTGGCTAAACTCATATCTAAGCGAAGAAAGGCCAGAGTTTCAAAAGGATTATAAAGGACTTCCTCTTTGGCGAGCTATGAAGGAAACTTTAAAGTTGAAGTCTTTTATAATTTACATAGCTTATAACTTTTGTATATCGTTTGTAGGTTCAATAGGACTAAGTTATCTTTTTGCTTACATCTTCATATTAGGCGATGCGGGGAGTGTATACTTTTTACTAATATATTTCTTTGTAGGATATAGCTCTTATCTCATCTGCATGAAATTAAGACCTAAATGGGGCATGCGAAAAACCATTTTTAGATTCGGGATTATAAAAATTATTAGTACATTCATTTTTTTCACTATTATTCTTTTTTATGATCCACCTATAATAGTTTTAATCGCAGTTGCGATCAAAATCTTCTTTGATGGATATCAAATATTCAAAGATCCTATAATGTATTTATCTATTGATCAAGATGAATTAAAACATGGCTCACGGAGGGAAGGCATGTTTTTTGGAATGAATGCATTATTTGTTAAACCCGCTTTAAGTTTAGGACCAATAATCGCTACTATACTCTTAGGAGCTTTTAATTTTGTTCAAGGGGCTGATACACAACCAGAATCTGCATTATTAGCAATAAAAATACTTTTATTCTTAATTCCAGCTATAGTTTCATCATTGTCCTTACTTATCATGTACTTTCATCCATTATACGGAGAAAAGCTTCAAAAATTAAGAGAAGATTTAGAAGATCTTCATGAAACCAAAAGAAAGCAATTAAAATAAAATTATTAAAAATCTTTTTTTTTGCTTTTAGTTTTTATTAATTAAATTTCTACAAACCATAAATAAGGAATTAGGTATGATAAAACCTCCCTTTAATTTAAAATGCGAATATCTTGTTAATCCGATTGGAATTGATATTAGTAATCCACGATTTTCATGGGTTCTTGACCATCAAGAAAGAAATCAATATCAATCCGCCTATCAAATTATAATATCATCAGAAAAGTCATTATTACTATCTGAAATAGGAGACATGTGGGATAGTGGTAAAATAAGTTCAGAACAGAATTTTAATATTCCATATAAAGGAAAACCATTAAGAAGTGATTCAACTTATTACTGGAAGGTAAAATGGTGGGATAAAAATAACATTGAGAGTAATTATAGCCAGGTATCAACTTTTGGTACAGCCTTATTAGATGAATCTGAATGGAAAGCGAAGTGGATTAGTAGAAGAGAATTCATAGATAGAAAGATAAGAAGAATGTATCAATATAAGTCAGGAAAAAGAAATTTAGCAGGGAGAATTAGAGAAGTTCATGCTCTCTATTTTAGGAAACAATTTTGTCTCCAAAAGCCCATTAAAACAGCAAAAATATATATCTGCGGATTAGGTTATTATGAACTTCGATTGAACGGAAAAAAAGTTGGAAATCGAATTTTAGAACCAGCACAAACTGATTACAATAAAATTGCACTTTACTCCACATATGATATAAATGATTATTTACAGAGAGAAAATACAATAGGAATTATACTTGGAAATGGACGTTGTGTTGAACTATGGGGTTATGATTTCCCTAAAGTAATAGCCCAATTACATATCCATTTTGATGATGACACTAATCATATCATATGTACAGATGAGAGCTGGAAACTATCCAATGGACCAATTCAGGAAAATGGAATTTATTATGGTGAAAAGTATGATGCAAGACTTGAATTATCCGGATGGGATTGTTTTACTTATGAAGACACCGATTGGGATATTGCAGCGGAGGTTTCTGGATATAACTTATCTTCCCAAATGATGCAACCAATTCAAATCTCAAAGTTCCTTACACCTGAGAAAATCTTTAGTCCCAAAGCAGGAATGTATGTTTACGATTTTGGTCAGAATTTTTCTGGCTATGTCCGCTTAAAAGTTCGTGGACCTCGAGGAAGCGAAGTCAAATTAAGATTTGCCGAAATCATCCATGATGATGGAACGATAAATATAGCAACTAATGGAAACGCCCCATCAACTGATATCTATATTTTAAAAGGGGATGGAGAAGAAATTTTTGAACCACATTTTACATATCATGGTTTTAGATATGTTGAATTAACGGGATTTCCTGGAGTTCCAACGATAGATAATATTGAAGGATTATTTTTTCACAGTAATGTACCCAAGGTGGGAAATTTCTTTTGCTCTAATGATTTAATTAATAAAATTCACTTTAATATTATATGGGGGCAATTAAGTAATTTAATGAGTATTCCTACAGATTCACCTCAGAGAGACGAAAGAATGGGATGGATGGGTGATGCTCAACTAGTGATCGAAGAAAGTATCTATAATTTTGATATGGTACGGTTTTATTCTAAATATTTAAATGATATTAAAATGAGTCAAAGAAGGGATGGTTCCATATCTGATGTTGTTCCACCTTATTGGCGACTTTATCCAGCAGATCTCGCTTGGGGTACTGCCTATATTACAATAGCGTGGTATTTGTATTGGTATTATAATGACAACCGAATTTTAGAAGAACACTATAATTCACTAAAACAATATGTGGATTTTCTTACATCCTTATCGGAAGAAAATATCGTAAAGATGGGTAAATATGGTGATTGGTGCCCACCTTCCAGTATCGTATCTAGAAAAACTCCAGTCGAGCTAATATCTACATGGTACTATTATCATGATACATTGCTTTTCTCGAAGATAGCCAAAATTCTTAAAAAGAACGAAGATCATAATTTTTACAAAGCTAAAGCTGAAGACATTAAAAATGCATTTAATAATAAATTTCTAAAAACAATTACCTATACTGCTTATAAACTATCTCCAGCAGATCGAAGTTTAAGTCAGACATCAAATATTTTACCTCTTTATTTAGATATTGTACCTGAAAAAAAGCATAAATCAGTGCTCAATTCCCTTATTAGAGCTATTCAAGAAGATTATGATTATCATTTCGATACAGGTATTCTAGGAACAAGATATATATTTGATGCTTTAACTGAAAATGGTTTTCCAGAAGTTATTTATAAAATGATCAAGCAAAATAGCTTTCCAGGATATGGATATATGATACAGGAAGGTGCAACGACTCTTTGGGAACGATGGGAAAAGCTTGAAGGAGGAGGTATGAATTCCCATAATCATATAATGCTTGGTTCTGTAGATGCATGGTTTTATAAGACCCTTGCAGGTATTACTTCAATAGAGCCCGGATGGAAAAAAGTTAGAATAAAACCATATATCCCTAGTGATATGGATTATGTTAATGCATCAACAACTACAGTTTTAGGTATAATTTGTAGTGCTTGGGAAAAGATAAATAATATAATAAAAATAACCTTAAAAATACCTGTTGGATGTAACGCTGATGTTTATATACCGATTGAGGAAAAAAGCATTATTAAAGAAGGAAATAATATTATTTGGAAATCGAATATAAATATTGAACCAAAAAATCAAGTAAAGCTTTTAAAATTAGCAAATAATCATGCTGTATTTAACATTGGTTCCGGGTATTACCAATTTCTTGTAGAAATCCTTGATTAAGAAAAATTCAAAACCTAATCTTTATGATTAGGAATTGGTGATATTTTAAACGTATAAGCAGGAGAATCAAAAAAGTCTTTAGGTATTTCAAGACTCAAATCATTCTCAATCTGAGACCATGCAATTCGATTTCTATAACCTAACAATTGAATTTTTGAATTAGCATTAATAAGTAATGATTTTATTATAATTTCCCTTGCTTTTGGTTTTTCAAGTAATGTCATGAAAAGAGAGTTAACCTTTTTTGTAAAACGTACCTCGATATTATCTATTGTTTTTCCCTCAGCTCTAATCCAAGGACGTGTTCCATAAATAGCCTCTCCGTTAATTTCTAGCCACTTTCCTAGACCTAATGCTGCTTTTTTCTGAAGATCTGGGATTGACCCATCTGCTCGAGGTCCAAAATTTAGAAGTAAATTACCATTTTTGCTCACAACATCGATAATCATCTTAATAAGATCACTAGATTTTAAATAATGTTCTTCTGTCTCCATTCTATTAAATCCATAGGAATTCCCCACGCCTCTGCTGGTTTCCCATTTTTTCTTTATGATTTGATCATAAATTTCATATTCAGGTGTAAAAAAATCCCGATGATGAATTTTACGAAAATTCTCTCCTTCCATTTTCATCTGCATCCATCTATCGTTAATAATCCCATCAGGAACTTTATTATAATAATAAGCTACAATTTTATATGCATTCGTTGGAACGTATCCTATGTCATTCCACAAGATTTTAGGTTCATATTTGTCAATTAGTTCATACCAGTGGTTATTTGCATATTCTATATATTCTGGTGTTCTAAGGTGATTCTCCAAAAAACTTATATCATCTTTAATAGGTTCTGGATTAAATGACCAATCCAATACTCCCGAGTAGTACACCCCAAATCTCATCCCAAGTTTTCTAACTTCTTTTGATAGTTCACCTACAATATCCCTACTCGCTTGATAATTCTCTTTTTTCGGATTTTTAAACTTGCTTGGCCATAAAAGAAACCCATCATGATGCTTAGTAACCAAGACAACATATTTAGCACCGACTTGTTTGAATAATTCTGCCCATTCACTAGGATTCCATTTTTTAATCTCTTCATTAAAAATATCAATAAAATCGTCATAAGAGAAATTATCTCCAAATACTTCTCTATGGTACTCTTGTGTTGGGCTTCCTTCGATCCTTAATGAATTTAAATACCATTCCGCGTAAGGATTATTTTTAAAATGGACTTCAGGTCCTCTTTTTTCTGACTCAATCAAATTCAAACCGGTAACAGCAAATGCAGGTATAGAAAACAAACCCCAATGAATAAAAATTCCAAATTTAGCATCATGAAACCAATCTGGAACTTTATGTTGCTTAATTGATTTCCTGGTTGGCTCATATTTCATTTTTTTTCACCATTCAGAAAAAGATTTTTCTTTTGAAAAATCTCTCTTTAAGGGTTTGCCCGTCAATAAGGTAAGATATCTGATGTAAGCAGATTGCTCAGCACCTGTTACATACTGTAATGCATCTTCTAAGGTCATTCCTTTAGCGAATATCCCATGTCCTCTCACTACAACAAATGGGTAGTTCTTAAGCATCTTCGGTACTTCTTTTGATGTGTAGAATGCCCCTGCTGGAATTTCAACATCAATAATTGGAATTTTTTTATATAAAGCAAATCCTTCAGCATCTATACAGGTTATTTCATCTTCGATCAAAGAAAGAGCTACACAAAAGGGATTATGAGCATGAATCACTGCCATGGCATCTGTTTCTAGATAGATAGCCCTGTGGACACCAAGTTCAGTGCTAGCTATTAGAGAACTAGAATCCTCTTCCTTCAAATCGCAAATAACTAAATCATCTGGTTCTAACTCTCCAAGCATAGCCGCTCTTCTTTTAATAATAATCTTTCCTCCACTTTTAATTGAGATATTTCCTGAATGAGACGTATTATAACCATGCCGAACTAAATGCTTTCCAACTTTTCTAAAATTTTTATATATTGATTCTTCAATACTCATAACTTTTAACCTTCTTTTTAAAAATTAAATTTAATATTAAGTTTTTCTAATAATTCTTGTTTAGGGATTCCTTTCTCATCCCATTCTCTCACAAAATAGTATTGATCTAACATTTTTTCTAATGGTACGACATGTCCTTTTGAAGCACCTTCATTTAAAGGTTCATTGATAAATCTTAGGGGTAAATTATCGTCCTCTCTCTCAAAGCCTTCTCGAATATTAAAAATCCTCTCAAGATTATATATTCTTTCTCCAATTTCAAGAAGTTTTATCACATCATAATCAATTCCAGTAATAGCTTTTAAGAATCGAGCATAATAATCAAGACCTAATGCCCAACCTGCAAAGGCACATATAACTAAACTATCTTCAACTGCTTTCTGATTTTGTTTTAATACAAGCAAATCAGGTTTTCCTGCAGTTGTAAATCTATCTATTTTTTTTGGGGCAGCAAATATTTCTAATGAAGCCATATATCCAGTAAGATGACATCCTCCTCTATTTGAAGTAGCATATCCTAATGCATGCCCAAAAACACCTCTTGGATCATATGCAGGTAGTTCTAATCCTTTAACATGCATCGCAATTTCTCCATGGTTATATCTATTAGCCAGTGATCTTGCTCCTTGACCAATTTCAGCCCAAGTTCCATCCTTTTCAGCAACTATTGTTATAAAATTTTTCAATTCATCATTATTTCCAAATTTAAGGGAATTATCATTTAAAAACCCTTTTTCTTGTAATTCCATAGCACATGAAATACTAACACCGCAAGAAATTGTATCGATTCCTAATTTATTACATAAATAATTTGCTTGGGTAATAGAAACTAAATCATATATGCCTAGATTTGGACCAAGAGCCCACACAGATTCATATTCAGGACCTTTTCCTTTCATTTCACCAGCTTTTGTTAATCTTCCACATCTAATCGGACAAGCATAACATCCTTCTCTCTCCTGAGTTAACTTTTCATTTATTTCCTCTCCACTCACAAGAGCTGCTCTCTCATCATAACCTTTTTGAAAATTATTAATAGGAAACATACCCAAAACATTAATTACATTAACCAACGCTGAAGTACCAAATTTCGGTAAGGAAGAACGTGTTATAGGGACAACTTTAATTTTATCTTGAGCGACTTTTACATATTTTTTTAAGAGTTCTTGGTTATGTACTTCAAATTTTATACTCCCACCCTTTATAACAATTGCTTTAAGGTTCTTGGAACCCATTACAGCTCCAACTCCGCCTCTACCGAATGCTCTAGTTGCATCATTCATTATTGAAGCAATTTTTACTAAATTCTCACCAGCTGGACCTATCATTAGAACATGAATATTGTTACCCTCAATTTCTTTCAATCGATTGAGAGTATCTTCTGTATTAAAACCCCAGAATTTTGAGGCTTCCCTTATAATGGGTTCCTTTCCTCCCTCAATTAGTACATAGGCTGGGTTTTTTAAAGCCCCTTCTAATAATATTCCATCGTAACCACATTTTTTCATAAAAACTCCAAAAGATCCACCAGAATTTGAATAAAAAATACCATTTGTAAGAGGAGATTTAGTAACTAAAGAAAATCGTCCATTAGTTGGCACAATAGTTCCTCCAAAAGGCCCTGTTGAAAAAATCAACAAATTTTTTGGATCAAGTGGATTTAAATTTGCTGGAAGCTTCGTTGATAGTAGTTTTACTCCTAAACCTCTTCCACCAATAAAATCTTCTAATATTTTTTCAGGTATAGGAAATTCACTGAATTTTTCATGATTTAAATCTACTTCGAGGATTTTATTATTTAGGCCTTTCATTATTAAATCCTTTTTATTAGAGTTTCTTTCTCGTATTCTTCTACATTTTTGATCCAACCTTTTCCAATTGGCACATCATTTTTATGACAATAATAGTCCCAAATTGCCCCAAATGGCAGAGTTTTAAGTTCTTCTAGCAAAGCTAATCTTTGGAAGTATTTACGATCAACTTCATAGTCCCTTAGAAGTTCCCAAGGTTGCAATAATGCGTATAATATACTTTTTAATGTAGATCTTGCCCCAATAACCCATGCTGCAATTCTATTGATAGATGCATCAAAGTAGTCTAATCCTATAAAAATTTTATCTAATGCTTGACTTCGAATTACTTCTTCAGCAATTTGAATTATATCATCATTTAGAATCACTACATGATCAGAATCCCAATGTAGACCTCTACTAATATGAAGTAATATTCCTTTGACAAAAGGTAAAATTGCAGAAATTTTATCTCCAACAGACTCAGTAGGATGAAAATGTCCTGAGTCGAGAGTTAACATTAGATTGTTTTTTACTGCATAACTCAAGTAGAAATCGTGACTTCCTACTACATATGCCTCACTTTCAATTCCAAATAATTTTCCTTCCAATGAATCTTGTATATAATTTGGATCTAGTTTTTGTTCAAAAATATTATCTAGGGAATTTTTTAATAATTTCCTATGCCCTGCACGATCTATTGGAATATCTTTTGAACCATCTGGAATCCAGATATTATGAATCACAGTATCATCCAATTGTTTCCCAATTTCAGTACTTATTTCACGACATTTCTTTACATGCTCAATCCAGAATTTCCGAATTTCAAGGGATTTGCTGCTTAAGGTAAACCCCGTCTCTGCTTTAGGATGGGAAAACAACGTAGAATTAAAATCTAACCCCAAATTCTCTCTTTTAGCCCAGTTTATCCATGTTTGATATCCTTCTATCTTGATTTCATTTCGATCTGTAAACCGACCTCCGAAATCTCCATAAATAGCGTGTAGACTAACGCGATGTTTACCAGGTATCAGAGAAATTGCTTTAATAATATCCATCTGAAGCTCTTTAATAGTTCTAGCCCTCCCAAGATAATTTCCCGTAGTTAATATACCCGCTCCTTTTAAGACCGAATCTGGGCATTCAAATCCTCTAACATCATCTCCTTGCCAACAATGAATAGAAATAGGGATATTATTTAAAATCTCCAATACTTTATCAGTATTTACTCCAAGCTCGAAATAAATCTCTTTTGCAGATTCATAAAAATTTATCACATTTTCTTTGTTAATCATTAAATGCGTTCACATACTTTTTTTAGTCAAACAATTTTGTAATATATCCTTTTTTGAATAATTATGTTAAAGTATTTCAATAAAACCTTTATCACCGTTTACTTTAACTATTGTTCCGTTTTCAATTATTTCTAATTTTGAGAATTCTATTTTATCAACAATGGGAAATTTCTGATCATAAAAGATTTCTGCAATAATAGCACCCGAACTCATTAAGGGTTCACCAATTTCACATACTATAGCTTTAGGTCCCACATTTCGAACTATCGTCTCTAATAACACAAAACCTAAAGTAGTAGTTCCTATAGGGTATGGAAAAATTAATATTTTTCCTGTAACATCTTTTTTATACAATTCATGAGTTCTGTCAGCAACTTTTAATCTCCTACTGTTTAGTACTAAGGGTATAGTGAACGCAGCAGTAATGCTAAAAGGTTGTTTAGTTATTAATGCTTCACCCTCTACAATCCCTTTGCTAAGGCTTCTGCCTTTGATAATTTTAGTCAATTTTCATACCCTCCGTCGCTATCTTTATACAATCATCGATATTTCTATATGTGGCATTACTATAAAAGCAAGTTTTAGCAGAATTAGTAGTTAATGGACGTGGTAAAGTAGTAAGAAGTGGACAAAATGATGTTAATTTTGCTCCAGATTCCTTTAAAATTTCATTATATTGAGAATTAATAATTTTTCTTTTACTATTTTCATTTGTACAAATCCAAAAATTCATCTCTTTCATAATTTTTTTCCCTTTTAGTTTATTTAATACATCAATTACTTCTTCTTCGCTTAATTGGGGGCATCCAGTTGTAATACTAACTGGTGGTTGATTCCAATTAGTACTATATTTATCTCTTACTTCTCTAAGATCGTTATTATCAATTTCAATAATTTCTTCTGGTTTATCACCGTGAAACGCACTTTTAAGATCCCTAGCTTCAGGAGTGAAACCAATTACATGAATTAGAGCAACAGCACCAGTTGCAGCGGATGCTGCTCCTAAATTTTTCAAATTATCAGTAGTAATGTTTTTAAAACCATCTATAACTGGAATTTTATTACCTGCAATTTCTCCTATTCGCAATCCAATTGAAGTTAAATTAAAATTATTAGAGTACTCAATATTAGGAGAAATTTTAAACAATAATTCACCTTTCCTATTCTCATCTATGTGTAATCCATTATAAGGTGTTTTACCAGTGATAGCACATGCTAAATCCAAAAGACCACCTTCACGGTTAGACTTTGCTCCCAAAATAGAATTTAAATAAATTACTGCTGAGGATTCAGCCCAAGCACAGTGATCACCTAACTTTGGTTTATTATCTAAAAAATAAGGAGTACAAGTAAATCCATGGACACCTATTTTTGTTAGATCTTCCATTAACTGATCATGTAATTGGAATATTGATATAATAGCTTTAAGTTCTTCAGCATAATCAAAATCAAGAATCGGATCTGCGGTGGTTCTAACTTTCACTTTCAAACCTTCTTCTGCTATTTGGTGTAAAACTTTAGCAGCAGCATTAACAAAGTTTAAACCAAAATTCAAAACTGTATGAGCAGAAACAATTTCGATTAACTTTTCCGCTCCATAAGAATCTCCTAATCTGACTACTAATTTTAATAATTTGGAGAGTATTTCACCTTTTTCACCATTTAGAATTGATTCTTCTTCTTTTGTTAAATAAATTTCTTTCACCAAACTAGAATAATAGTAATATAATATTATTTGCTAAGGTTATAATTAAAATAATCTAATCTATTTTAGAATCAATTTGGTAATATTAATTATACAAAGCAATATTTCATCATTTTATTTTTTATAGAAAAATAATTAAAAACTAGTATGATAAAGGATGAGGATATTATATATTGATATTGACACACTCAGACCGGATCATCTTGGATGCTATGGTTATCACCGTAATACTTCACCCAATATTGACAAAATTGCTGAAAAAGGTGTAATCTTTACTAATTGTTATGCTTCTGATGTCCCTTGTTTACCTTCTAGAGCTTCCTTCTTTTCTGGAAGATTTGGCATACATACTGGTATTGTTGGTCATGGAGGAACAGCAGCTGATATGAGATTAACTGGTAAAGATCGAGATTTTACTGATAAATATCTGAATAATGGGTGGATTGGAAGAATGAGACTCGCCAAGTATTATACCGCCTCTATATCTCCTTTTGCGGAAAGACATTCTGCATATTGGTTTTGTGCTGGTTGGAATGAGATTTATAATCCAGGTAAGAGAGGAAATGAGAAAGCTGATGACATATTACCCTATTCCATAAAATGGCTTAATGATAATGGGCAAAGAGATAATTGGTTATTACATCTTAATTTATGGGATCCTCATACACCTTATCGTACACCATTATCATTCGAACCTAGTTTTGAAAATGATCACCCTCCATCGTGGATTACCAATAAAATTATTGAACAGCACAGAAAAAGCTATGGACCCCGTTCAGCTTGTGATCTTGGCGGATTTGGTAAATCATATTTTTCCCGATCTTACGAAAGAATACATAAATTACGTGAAATAAAAAATATTGAAGATTATACAGAATGGATAAATGCATATGATGTAGGTATCAGATATGCTGATGCTTTCATAGGAAGAATTATAGATTTATTGAAAAATCTCAAGGTTTTTGAAGAAACGGTTATCATAATCAGCTCGGATCACGGAGAAAATCAAGGTGAGTTAAACATTTATGGGGATCATCATACAGCTTGTCACATTACAAGTAGAGTTCCAATGATAATAAACTGGCCGGGAAAGAAATGGAAAAAACAGTATAATTCTTTAATTTATACAACTGATGTAGCTGCCACTATAACAGAGTGTGTTGGACAACGAGTTCCTGATTTTTGGGATGGTAAAAGCTTTTTTAAAGAAATAGAAAATAATCATGAATTTGGGAGAAAATACCTAGTTTTAAGTCAAAATGCATGGAGTTGTCAACGAACGGTTAGATTTGACAATTGGACTTTAATTAGAACTTATCATACTGGTTTAAAAAATTTTCCAGAGATTATGTTGTTTGATTACGAAAATGACTTTCACATGACAAATGATCTCGCAAATGAAAAACCAGAAATCGTAGCTAAAGGACTTGATCGACTAGATGAGTGGCATAATCAAATGATGAAAACTTCTAAATCTAATATTGATCCTTTAGAAACTGTAATTAATGAAAATGGGCCCTTTCATACTAAAGGACAATTAGAAGATTATCTTAAGTGGTTAAAAAAATCAGGAAGAGAAAACCTTATTACTAACATACTTGCTCGAAATGAACCGTACTAAGTTAGATTTACAAAAAAAATCAAAATATAAAATAATTCAATTACTTCATATAATCTTATTCATTCTTAAAATTTAAGCTAAAAATCTGTTCTTTTCACGATATTTGAAGAAATATGGAATCTAAATACAATATTGGTTCATACAAATTTGAAGTATATCAATTCTTTCCTGAAGATTTATTTTACAAAATAACAGATCTAAGACTTACTAATATTCATAAAGTTTTACCACGCGAATACGAGAATAGAATCAGAAGAAACTTTCCATCGGATTCAAATCTGGTAATAATTGCTGCGGATCATCCTGCAAGAAGAGTTACTAAAGTGGGTTCTAATGAATTGGCAATGGGCAATAGACATGAATACTTAGGGAGGATTATCCGTGTTCTAATGCTTGATCAGGTTGATGGCATTATGACAACTCCTGATATAATGGATGATTTAGTTCTGTTTAATTATATATTTAAAAAAATGGGTGGAAAAAGTTTCATTGATAATAAGATACTAATCGGCAGCACCAATCGAGGCGGACTTCTTGGTTCTCCTTATGAGATGTACGATCCTATAACGGCCTATAATATTGATGATATCAAAAAATTAGGATTAGATGGTGCTAAGATGATGATTAGAATTGATTTAGAGTCTAAATTTGCTAAATACAGTCAAAAAACTTTAAAAATTTGTTCAGATCTGATAAGAAAATGCAATCAATATGCTATTCCAGCCTTTATTGAAGCTTTACCTGTACATTATACAGATAAAGGAATTTATAAAGTAAAGAAGAATAGTACTGACCTAATAAAGACGATTGGAATTGTAACAGCTTTAGGAGGTAATTCAGCAAATATTTGGCTCAAAGTTCCTTATGTAGATAATTTTAAAGTAGTATCGAAAAGTACAACTAATCCTATGTTAATTTTAGGAGGAGAAAGTACTGGAAATCCTCTTGATTTCTTGAAAAATATAAAAGTTGGACTTGAATCAGGTCAAAATGTTAAAGGATGTTTAGCTGGTAGAAATATTTTGTATCCAGGTAATGATGACCCTAGAGCAATATCTTTAGGAGTTTCTAATATAATCCATGGATTTTCTAGTGTAGAAGAAGCTTTTGTAACCATTAACAAAAGCCGTGGGAAAGAGATGGACTTTTTAATCTCCAAAATAACTTAATCCCAATATTAACTTATAATTAAAATTGTAGGTTTATGCATTTTCTTTTCTTAATAAACCAAGTTCAAATAATTTATAGAAAATTACAAGAAAATTATTAAAATATTAGTTCTTTAAAGAAATTATGAGAAAAGAAGATTTATTAAAGCCTTTTGAATCTAATTTTATTAAGAATTCTGAAGTCTCTATCAAGAATTCGAAGGAAACTACAACAGAAACGTTTAAATCAGGGACCACCACAGTTGGATTAGTCTGTAAGGATGCCGTTATTTTAGGAACAGATAAAAGAGCTTCAATGGCTTACTTTGTCGCTAGTAAAACTGCTGAAAAATTACATAAAATTCAAGATCATCTTTATATGACAATTGCAGGATCTGTAGCAGATGCTCAATATCTTATTGATATTTTACGTGCTGAAACTATGCTTTATCAATTAAAAGAAGAGATACCAATTAAAGTGAAAAGTGCTGGAAAGTTATTGTCTAACATATTATATCAAAATAAGCTATTTCCTTACGAAGTTGGACTAATTTTAGGAGGAGTTACAGAAGAAGAAGGACCCGTATTATTAGACATTGGAGCTTATGGATCAATTCTACCTGAGAAATTTTGTGCTGTTGGAAGTGGACAAAATTTCTCTTATGGTGTATTAGAAGCAAAATATAAGGATGGTTTAACTATTGAAGAAGGCAAAGATATTATAAAAAAGGCAATCTCATCTTCAATAATCCGCGATATGGCCAGTGGCAATGGCATAGATATAGCTGTAGTAAAACAAGAAGGTCCCGCGGAAAGGATATTTATCCCCATAAAAGAATAGGAAATAAAAATATTTTTATCTCTCACATCTATTTTTGATTCTTATCCAGATTTTTAAATATTACCTAAGGATAAACTTTAAATAAATGGATTTAGAAATCTTTATAAGAATAACATATCTTTATAAAAATAAATTATATATTATAAAGTTAGATAAGTTATCTCGTTAAAAACGAAGACTTTCGTTCAAAACTATTATATATGCATATAAATTGAAACTTGGAGATTCATCAAAATGAGCTATAGTATTATAGTTGATCTCTCTCACAAAGAAAAGATAGAAGAATTCCCCGATTTCGCATTAGATGAAGAAGATTATGAAATCGATTACATAGATAAGAATGAAGGACCTATAGATTTTGATATGCTTGAAGACTATGACATTCTATTTATAGGAAATATTCAAGCTACTACAAATAGTAAAGATGATAAGTTTACTAAGGAAGAATTGCTGGCCGTAAAGAAATTTGTTGGAGAAGGCGGTGGATTATTTGTAACTAGTGGAGATGGAGGCGATAAGGATATACCCATGAAATTAGGTTCTATTAGAGTATTATATAAAATGACCGGTGTACGGAAATTTTGGAATGGCATTATTCAAGAATCTCCTTCAAATTTTCTCGTGAATCGAAGTAATGTCTTAATTAATGAATTTTATGCTCATCCTATTACTGAGGGAGTTTCAGCATTAGTACTTCCTAACTGTACCTTTTTTACCATTACAGAAGAAGATGTAGAAGATATAATAGTAACTTCTGAAAAGGCTGAATTCAAATACTATTTTGATGATGATATTGGAGCAATTGGACCTGTACCTATATGTGTAGTCTCAGAATTCTTTAGTGGGAGATGTGTTACGATTGGCTCATCGGATTGGCTAATTGAGGATAGCGATTATGGTCTAGATGCAGAAGATAATCTAAAGTTTCTTACAAACATTTTAGAATGGCTAGCTTTCGAAACCTAAACCAATATTGATATTAATTTTAGTGAGTTATTTTATACTATGGTATTTAAACTTCTTCGTCCAGATTCATATTCTGTGTGGAAAAATGAAGAAATTCTCAAGCGGTTTCACAGATATAGAGGCATTATAGATAATAACGAAATTGCACGATTTCAACTTGCTAAAACTATTCAATGTGACTTTAATATAAAAGAAGGCATTGAAAGTTTGGAAGAACTTCTAAAAGCTAAATCTCAAGAATTTCAAGAACTGATTAATAATGAAACTGAACAATTGGAAAATCGAAAAATCTATTCGAAAAATTATATTAGTTTAGCAGAGCATTTAGCTAAAAAATATCTTGAAAATTGTATTTTCTGCGAAAGACAATGTAGTATTAATAGAATCGATGGAGAAAGAGGTTTTTGTTTAATTTCAAAGGATTCTTATGTATCATCTGCGTTCTTACATATGGGCGAAGAAGCCCCTCTTATTCCAAGTGGCACCATTTTTTTCCAGGGATGCAATTTTGGATGTGTATTCTGTCAAAATTATGATATTTCTCAAGCCTGGAAGGGTACCCGAGAGTTAGATGACATTGCACAAAAAGTTAATACAAAACAGTTAGCAGCTTTAGCAGACAAACTAGTAGACAAAGGGGCAATTAATATAAATTATGTTGGAGGAGACCCAACCCCAAATATTCATACCATAATAGGGAGTCTCAATCACCAACAATCAAATATTTGCCAATTATGGAACTCTAATTTTTATTTAACAGATAAAGCACTTTCATTAATCATAGATTTAATGGACTTCTGGTTGCCCGACTTCAAATACGGAAATAATAAATGCGCTGAAAAATACTCTGGGATAAAAAATTATTTTGATTTTGTCTCCCGAAATCATAAACGAATTCATGATGAGGGTAGTGGTGAAATTATCATTCGACACCTTGTAATGCCTGGCCATCTCGAATGCTGTAGCAAACCTATCTTAGATTATGTAGCTAGTGAGATTCCAAATTGTGTAGTCAATATAATGTCTCAGTTTCGGCCACAATTTAAGGCCCATAAATATAAAGAGATAAATCGAAGACCTACAATCGCAGAAATGCACACAGTAAAAAATTATGCTGAAGAGTTAGGAATTCTCTATAAACCAGTTTCTTAATAATTGATAATTATTATGTATGAAGTTTTAATTTTCAGTTAACAAAAATGTAATCCTTATAAATCTACAAATTAATCTATTCATATGAATTCCAATGATGAAGATCAGATTTATAGGAAACTTCAAAAACACCTTGATTCACTTCCAGTTGATTATCCCGAGACTGAATCGGGTGTAGAAATTCGGATTTTAAAACATTTATTTACACCTCAAGAAGCGGAAATTGCATTAAAGCTCAAAGCAATCCCTCAAGAGGCAAAAGCACTGTATAGACCATTTAAAAAAAAAGGTTGGACTCTTGAACAATTCACAGATTATCTTTTGGGTATGGGTAAAAAAGGAGCAATAATGTGGATTCAAAATGAAGAAGGTATCAATTACTTTGGTGTAATGCCTTTAGCTGCTGGTTTTTATGATTTTCAGATTGATAGACTTACCAAAGAATTGGCAGAAGATTTTGAGCAATATTGTGATGAGGGTTTTATTTCTGCTATGTTAGAAAACGGAATTCTACAGATGAGGACTGTTCCAGTGGAAAAGAGTGTTCCTGTAGAATATGCTATTTCTAATTTCGATGAAATAAAAGAGATTATAAATAGGAACAACCGAGTAATTAACCTTGGTCCTTGTATATGCAGGCAAACAAAAGATATCCAAGGAATGGGGTGTGAACACCCCATAGAAACATGTATGTCGATTGGTCCAAGTCCACGATTTCCTCTTCAAGTAGGTCGAGTTATCACAAATGAAGAAGCGCTTGATGTTCTCCAAAAGTCGCAAGAAATGGGAATGGTTATTTCCCCAAGCAACTCTCGATGGCCATTCTTAATATGTTGTTGTTGTGGTTGCTCTTGTATGTTCCTTCAAAATTTAAAAAAGTATGAAAATCCAGCTCGATTTGTTAATTCGAACTATTCTGTAACGACTAATAAAGATCTTTGTACAGGATGCGGAGAATGTGTCTCAAGTTGTCACATGGATGCTATTAGTCTCAATGAAAATGGAATTAGTGAAACTGATTTAGGATATTGTATAGGTTGCGGTTTATGTGTACCAAAGTGCCCTGAAAATGCCAGAAAATTAATGAAGAAAGAGAAAGAAGAGATTCCTCCCAAAAATTTCACAGAGTTATATCAAAATATCGCTAAGAGAAAAGCAGAACTTAAAGAAATAAGAAAAACAGATAAAGAATATGGCAAGGTAAGAAGAGTTAAATACTGAAAACTAAAAAAACTTGATCTTCTTCCTTATTTTTTTTTACGGATATCTTTAACCTCTACTAAATTGAAATTTTGGTCGAGAACAAATTTATCCTTGTAATGTTCAGTGTATAGTTCATCCATATCAGAAGTATGTAAGAATTCTGTTTCTGTATAAATGTCATATATACAAATTATTTCATAAAATAATTTATCTTTCTCCTTTATTTTCTTTAGCTTATCTAATTTAAATTTACTTAAAGATCTATAGTATAAATGATCACTCCCCTTCCTTGCGTGCTCTCCTAAATTGCGTAGTTTATTGATTTCCTTTTTGATAATTTTTTTTAATTTGTCAGGGTCTTCCATCTTGGATTTCAAATTTTTATTCTGTATCTATTAATACCAATATATAAACATGCTAAGAATATACCTACTCCCAATAAGAAACAAATACTTATCAGATATCTAAAAATACCGAGTCTGCTGATATCTAAAAAGGGATACAAATAATCTCCTGTTATTGTGCCATGTATCATAGAAAACGCTAAGTAACTAATCGGATAAACAATCCAATAAAATAAGTATTTCCAATTATATTTTATTCTGTTTTCTGTAAATATCCAATCTATTATGAATGCAATCGGGGTAACATAATGTAAAATAATATTACTAAATGCTGCCCAACCTGTTGGATGATAAAAAACTTGTAATAAAACAGCAAAGAACACGAAAGTTGTTGTAATGTAGAGAGTAAAAGCCCCTTTTAAAGATCCAATAATTTTCTCAAGAGAATCTGGTTTATTATACCATATAATTGCTAAGGTAAACCATATAGAAACAATTAAATTTGTTTGCATAGTGTAATATTTAAAGCTGACTAACCATACAAAGGGTAATCCCGAAGAAATTGTATTGATAAATACCCCTACTATTATAGTGAACCAGCTTAAGCTAACGACAACTATTCGGTATAATAAAATCGTTTTATTTGAAAGATTTATGTTTTTCATTTCATATCATCGTAGTTAATAAAGGGTTATAGTGTTAAATATAATTTCTAATATTTAAAGACTACAGATACCATAGTTGTACAGAAAAATCTAAAAGGAATCAAATATTTCTGAATTTAACTGTTTACTAAATAAATTAAATTAATTTCATTGACGGAACTGAATTTTAATGAGCTTTAAATTAGAAGACGTAAAAGGGCTTGGTAAAAAAGCCGAAAATTTAAAGGATGCAGGAATTGATTCTGTTGAAAAGTTAGCGAATGCAGAAGTTGAAGACCTACTTAAAATTAAAGGTATTGGAAAAGCATCTGCAGAAAAATTCATAAATGGCGCAAAAGAATTAATTTCAACGGAATCGGATGAAGCTAAAGATAAATTAAAAGAAGAACCAACAATAGAAGAAGAAAAAAAGATAGAAGAAATACTCAAAAAACTCGAAGAGAAAAAAAAGAGTCTAGAAGGAAAAAAGGTTGAGAATGGAGATTTTGTATTGGTAAAATTAACAGGTAAAACTCAACGCGGTACTATTTTTCGTGTTTCTTCTGAAGAAGATGCTAAAACAGCGGGTATTTATGATGAACAAAAAGCAAAACAAGGATATTATACACCTGAGTTTGTAATTGTGGGCAAACCTGGCTTTTTAAATGAAGGATTGACAGAATTTTTGCAGAATATGAATTACTTTGATAAAAAATCTGTGAGAGTTCCTCCATCGAAAGCATTTGGTAAAAGAGATCCCCAGAAAATTGAAAGAATTGGCATAGCAAAATTTAGAAAATTAAATGAAGGAAAAAATCCTGAGCTTGGACAAGAATTTATTAAAAAAGGAACTGGTCAAAGAGGAGTAGTTACTAATATTTTACAAGGACGAGTAATTATCGACTACAATCATCCTTTAGCAGGTCAATCGATTGATTATAATATAGAAGTGATAGATAAAATAGAAAAGTTCGAGGATAAAATAGAATATTTCATAGTATCAAAAGGAATTCCTCAAGAAAATGTGAAGGAATTCAAGATTAACTATAATAAGGGAGATAAATCGTTAGAAATTATTATACCTAAGATGTTCCTTTTTCAAAACTTAACTTATATCAAGTTTGGATTAGCTTTAGACTTACAAAGCCACATAGGTGATGAAATCGATGATGTTAAGTTTATAGAGATTTATGAAAAAATGCCAATCCCAACAAGTCCTACAGAATCAATAAGCCAAAAAGTAGAAGAATTTAATAAAGAACAAGAAGAGAAAACTGAAAATAAGAAAAAGAAAGAATAATATTTAGGGGAGCTCTGAAATCAATCTGTTTTAAATTTTGTAACTAGCTCTTCCTTTTTGATTTTCTTTTGATCTTTGTACTCTAATTTCTTTTTTTCATATTCTGCTTTCTTATGTTGAAATTCCTTTCTTTTTTTCAATGACTTTCTTTTTTTGCTATGCTTCTTTTTTAAATATTCTTTTTTTGCTTTTTTATATTCTTTTTTTGCTTTTTTGTATTCTTTTTTCTTTTTTTGATATTTTTCATATTTTTTTTTAATATCTTTTCTTAAATTAGGGCTAATTTTTTCTATTCCTAAAGCACTTAACTGTTTTTTAAAATTATAAAATGATTCAAATCTTATTACGATAATTCCTAATTCTCGTGCTGGGATAAGATTACTAATTTTATCGTCAATGAATATACACTTTTTTGGTTTTGTATCTAATTTCTTTAACACATATTTGTATTTTTCCATATCTGGTTTTATCATTCCAATTTCATTTGAAAGGAAGACGTTATCAAACATATCATAGAAACCTCTTAATTCATTTGATTTTGCATGGATATCATGAGTATTTGACATTAAACTTACCGTATATCCTGCTTTATGTAAACGCTCAATAATTTCTGCCATATCAGATGATACATGAGTTACTTTCGTGTAAAGATTGAACCACAATTCTACATAATAATGTACATTCACTTTTTTTGGAGGTAAAGACCCACCTTTTTTTTGAAATGGGTAATAATACTTTTCAAAAATTTTTTCTAGAAATTCGTGAGAAGAAATTATACCAGAACTCAATCTACGTTTCAATTTTCTAAGGTAGGGTTCAGTTTGGATATCAGGGATTTTTATTTTCAAATCATGCTCTAAGAGTGTGAATAAATTTTTAAGAACAAAAGTTTTCTCAATTAGAACACCTCCAAAATCGAAAATAAAGTGTTTTATTTTATATAATCTCACTTTCTGCTTTTTAAAAACTTTAGCTTCCTTCTTTTTGATTAATTCATCTTCTTGATTTTTCATCATGCATCTAATTAAACAGTTTAACGAATTTAGAACAAAACTTAATTATTATTTTTTTTCATATCTATTTATTTATTACTTTTTGAAACCTTTCTAGTATCAAATTACAAACACTAGATACTGGATCCCCTCTACACATCCAATTTGAAAATTCAGGAAAAGAACCAGAATCTACAATGAATAACTTGTTCGTCGAATCTTCTTGAACAATATCTAAGTGTCCAAATAATAAATTGTATTTGGTTTTCCATTTCATTAAAATTTCTATAATTTCATCAGATGGTTCTACTAAATTAACTTTTGCATGCTCATTAGTTAAAGGTTGTTTCTCAACCACACAAAATTCATTCCCAATAAAATAGGATAAAAAATGTGTGCCAAAAATGAATTTTTCTAAAAATAAAATTCCATCATAACTGTTCTTAATGGCATCTTTGGTATTAATGATCTTAACTCCTTTACTTCCTGAGCCCATGATTGGTTTTAAAATTAAAGGATATTCCGACTTTTTAATTTGATTTTTTATTGTTTCAGCTGTACCTAAATAAGTTTTAGGGACCAAAAATCCCAGATCTTTTGCTAAATATTTTGATTCTATTCTGTTTTTGTTTTTAAAAGAAATTTCAGGATTTGGAATTACAGGTATATTATTTGCTTCTAAAAAATAACCAGCATATAAATAAAATAAGTGCTTAGATTTAAGAATGTAAAAATCGTTCTCTAAAAGGTCCTCATTAATACTTGAATTCTTAGAAGTGTAAATTTTTACATTAAATCCCTTTTTTTCATAATACTCCTTCAATCTTGCCGTGAAATGCGTTTTTCGCTTAGATAGAACTCCAATCTTCATTTTAAATTCTCGATTATTTTCTTGCTTGACTAATTAGATAATTTGCCACAATTTTTGGTCCATCTTTTATGTAATTAAAATTTGGGGATGAATTAATATCTGTTAAAAAAAATTCTCCATTCTTTGATTTTAAGAAATCACATGATGCAATTTTTAAATCAATACAATTTATTGCTTGTAAAGCCATTTCTCTTAGTTCTGGAATTACATTAATTTTAATCCTTGACTTCATCTTATCCGGATTCACTAATATAGGAATTTGTTTATAAAAAAATACTTCTTCACCAATCTTGTAAACTTTATATTCCCATTTACTTTTTATAAATTCCTGATAATAAAAATAATTATAACGTTCTTTGCCACCTGTTGCTTCATAAATAGCTCTTTCATCTTCAATAACAAGTTTTCCATTAATTTTTTTAATTGTAGGCTTGAAAGCGTAGTTTTTTTGATCAACAACATTTTTAATTACATAATCTGAAAAAGGTGGAGAATATCCTATAGGGTTTATAGAAAAGTTTGGTACTCGTACACCAGCTTTTCTTAATAAAGTACTATTAAGAAACCTATTGAATGCGAGCCAAATACTTTTCGAAGAATTTATAACAGGAATAGAAGTATTCCTTTCAATTAGCTTTACTAAACTCAGTACCAAATCTCCCTTAGCTTTGACAAAAAATATATCCTCATCAAAATTAGAATTTGATAAGTCCAAAAGATATGATTCCTCTACGTATAAATTCACATCTGCATTGAACTTAATATATTTTAGAAATTCAGAAACTTTCCTTTCTAGATGATAATTATCTATAATAAGCCCAATTTTTACCAAATACTTTACCTTGATGTAAAATTTTTTGATAATATATTCTTTCTAAATTTTTTCACAATCTTTACATAGATTTTAAATATAAAATATTTGTTTTAAATAAGAAAAAAATAAATTAAACTTTAATGAATTATCTTTCTTTCTGAATTTCTTCTAAAGTTTTACCCTTAGTTTCATATGGTTTCAATAATAATGATATCAAAGGTACAATCATGAACATATATTCTCCATTAAATTTAAGCTATTATCAAGTAAGCCTACGAGTCCCATGAAGATTACAATATATCTAAAATATCCTTTAGATTGGATAGTATATTTTTTCTCTTCACTCATCTTCCTTCAAATATTTATTTTTCTTAAAAGATTTAGCTTGTTAAGTGTAATAATGATTTCAATTCATTTTTTTTAAATTTTTTTCTTTTCTGTATGCTAGCAAAGATTTAATAAAATTTACAAAAATGTCCTTAATAACACTCTCTTTGAATCGGATTTATCTTTCTGTCTTTTCCTCAACTAATTATTTGTAATTCATCAAATATAAAGAATAATTTAGAGATTCTACATGTAGCAAACAACTGGTTTAATCAATACATTTATATATTATGGTTTGTATTTTAACATTCAAAATAATAGGGTTTTTCAAATGGCTAATAACGTCAAAAGAATATATATTGGAGCCATTTGCAATAGAGATCTTGAGGTTATGGAAAAAATCAAAACCTTATTATTCAAGAATTATAATATCACCATTATAAATTTATTGAAGAAAGATACTCTTACTTTTGATTTAGATCACTTTAAGAAAAGATTAAAAAAATATCCTTTTTCGTTTTTAATTTTAAAATTAACAACTCATAAATCGAATACAGAAATTTATGAAGCACTAAATCTTTATGCTCCTAATTTACCAATTTTAAATAGTATAAAAGCAGTAAGAACCTGTGAAAGTAGAACTGAAACTTTCGAATTGATCAAGCAAAGCTGTAGAAATCTTAAAATTCCTCAAACTTTTCTTACAAAACAAGAAGCTTTTAGAGCATGTAAGAACGGAACGAAAATTATAACAAAATTAGATGATCATAATATACCGGGATTACCAAAAAATGATAGAATTCTAGGGATCGCTAATTCCACTCAAGAATTTACCGAATTAGTTAACCTTTACAACGAAAAAAAGCTTTTTTTACAAGAATATTTAGGCAACTTTGACATAATTTATAAAATATATGTAATAGGTAGATGGATTGTATCAATAACGTCACATAACCGATTGGATTTAAATGAGAATCTAACTCCTTTAGAACTAATACATATAAGAGTACCAGTGGATAAAGAGTTAAAAAGAAGAGTGAAAAGGTTAGGTAGAAAATTTAATATGTCTATATTTGGTGTAGACTACATTTTAACTGACAATGGTCCTTATATTATCGATATTAATGACTTCCCAAGTTTTAGGAGCATTCCAGAAGGAGTTGGCTTAATCTCTGATCATATTTATAATTTGATAAGCTTAAGAGAGCAATTTGTTAAAATTTCAATAGGAGCAAAAAGTTAAATTACCGTTCTCTTCTACCTTCTATAAATTCAATTAACCTTTCCTTTGCTACCTGATCTTCTAATTGTTCTGGTGGATGTTTATTAAAAAAAGAGCATGCTGAATGAAGAACTCCCCCAATTTGGCGATCTTTTGCAATTTTTGATACTCTTATACAATCTGCAATAATTCCAGCTGAGTTATTTCCATCTTCAACAAACATTGTGATATCTACTCTAACTGGAGCTCCCCCAAAAATCCTTCCTTCAAGTCTCATATATGCTTCTTTTTGATTTTTCAAAAATGGAATATAATCCACAGCAGATATTTGACAATCAACAGTGTCTTTATTTTGGAGGTTAGCGATAACTGATTCTGTTTTAGATTCTCGTTTCCCTTCTTCATATATAAGAGTTCCATTTGGCTTTGACGTCAATAAGTTACAAAAATCTGAGGACCCCCCCCAATCCAATTGTATTGTTCGGTCTAATATGGCTCCACGCATAGGAAAAAGGTTTGCTAATGATCGATGGATTATTGTCGCACCAATTTGTGATTTAACATCATCTCCTATTAAAGGAAGTCGTAGTTTCTCAGCTTTCCTAACAATTTCTGCATCTTTTGCGACATACGAAGGCATTCCGTTAATTATGCAAGCATCAGCATCAAGTGCTGCATTAGCATAGAATTTTACAGCTTCATGGCATCCGGTGGGAAGCAAAATAACAACAATATCTACATTAAGGTTTTTAATTTCCTCAACTATATCAGAAATTTCTTGATTTTCATCAACAGGAATAATATTTTTTATATTACTTTCTAAACCGTCCAAGACAGGACCTTTAATAACAGGAGCATTTAAAAATTCAGGTTCAAAGAGTTTCATATTACAATTAGGTTCCGCAAAAATAGCTTCACTAAGATCTTTTCCAACTTTATTGGAATTAACATCAATTCCGAGTACAAAATTAATATCGTTTATGCTATATTGCGTAATTTCTGGTAAAATGCCTATAATTTTGTCAGGATTTTTCTTATAATTTTCTACTCCTTGAATTAAAGCACTGGCGACATCACCAACTCCCACAAGAGCAACATTAATTTTATTCGCCATGATATTCATTATAATTAAATTATAATATTTAAATGATTTCAATAAGTCTAATCTAAATCGAATTCTTTATGTATCTTTTATATGTTAAACAATACAATTTAAAATAACAATAAATTAAGAATTTTTGTTTTAATAAGAAAATGCTCTAAACTTTTTTAATCATAAAATGCTTTTAAAATTCAATATTAATAAATAGTTCTTTTGAGATGAATATCGAAGAAAAAAAGATATTTTTCCTTCTTTCTCCCCATATCAATTATTATCATTCATATAGAGGGGATTCGAGAGGAGTTTCTGGATTTGGCAAGGATATTAAGATGATGAGTGATATTCTTGATGAATTAGATAAAATCGAAGATAGAAGCTTCAGATTTGGAGATATGCGAATCTCCTGGGATTATGGAGATACATTCTGGTCTATGCAGCTCCAGAAGGAATATCAACCTGAAATTCTTGATAGGGTAATTGATAGATGTAAAAAAGGCAAAGATGAGGTATTAATAGGATCGTGGGGAAATTGCGCTCCTTCAATTCTAGATACCGAAGAATATATCCAACAACATAATTGGTTTTTAGAAAATTCAATGGGTATCGGAGTCAATCAATTATTCCCTGGAAGGATTGCCCCCTATGTTAGGACCCAAGAAACTATGTTTACTCAGGGCATGATAGAACTTTTTTATAAATTAGGTATTGAAGGAATAGGACTTTATTATTCAAGGTATGGATTTGACGCGGCTCGACCCTTTATCAATCCTCGATTAACCTTAAATCAAAGTTATGGAGTGGTAAAATTTAAATCAACAATCTCAGAGGCAAGCTGTTTAATGATACCTATGTATGCATTTGGAGATATTCTGGATTTCTGCTCAATAAAGAGATGGTTTGAGTTTATTAGGAATAAGCAAGAATCTGGAGAGATAAAAGGACATGCTTGCATCTGGTTGAATTATGATATGGATTACTCAGGGTGGATTGGAATGAAATTGCCTAAGATTGCTCAGTGGATGCCTAATTCCAGAGGATTAATGGAATTTGCCGAGGCTGTGGATAAATATGAATATGTTGAATTTGGAAATTTATTAGATGTGATACCTAAATTAGAAGTTCAAGGTGAAACGTATTTAAGGGAAGACGTTGCTGATGGGATATGGAATGGATACTATAATTGGGCTCAGAAGTATAATAACACTCAATTTTGGACAATAGCACAGCGTGCTAGGTGGTTGAAATCGATTTCAGATACTTTAATGTCAGTATCTTTAGTAAAAGATTCAGTAGATGATATTAATAATTATTTACGGAAGGATGATGATTCTGAAGAAACATATATAAAAAACAAAATATTATTTGCTTCTACAACTAATTTTGGAATGGCAATGCCATTTCTTCATCCCCATAGGCGCAAAACAGCAATAAGTTATGGTTTAAAAGCTTTTTCTGCAGCTGTTAAAGCAATTGAATTTACAATTCCGGAAGCTATACAAAAACTAAAGAATAATTATAAAGAACTTAGCTCCTTTTTAATAATAACCCCTATTTTAAATAGGGGAATGTCAGAAAAAGAGATCCTCACAATATCAACTCCTATTCTAGTTCGATCTGAAATTCCTCCAGATTTAATTGATAAGATGGGAATAAAAAAGAATAATTCTGAATTAATAAATTTATTTTCTGATAAAATTGTAGAAGACTGTGGAATTTACCAATATAATTCTAATTTTACATTAGAAGCTTTAATACCTCCATCTGAATTTAATCAAAGTGAATACAAGACAGCTCTTCTTTCATTTAAGGCTAAAGAATCTCTTAAAACTAGAAAATTAGAAAAATTAGCTGCTACGAAAAACTCAATAAAAAATCAGCTGATAGCATTAAATTTTAATGATAATGGGAAAGTTAGTTCATTCAAATTTAATGATATTGAATTTGCTTGTCCAAATTTCCTTAATACGGCAGTTACTTTTGGAAAAGAAAAAAATTCAAAAAAAGATGAAATAGAAGTGTTAAGAGATGGAAAAGACGGATTTTCTGCTTCTGTTAAAATTAGAGGCGAGTTTGAAATAATAAAAAATTGTAAGGTAAAATTTGAAAAAATTATCACTTTATATACCGGAATACCTCACTTATTTGTACGAGTTTCTATGGATATTCCAGATATCAGAGGTGAAGCAACTACTAGGAGAGGAGAAGATGGATCAACCTATTTTATTGAGGAAAAGTATGATATGAGATGGCAAGAAATTATGCCCTGTGAAATTCGCCCCAATCTCATTGGAATTAATAAACCACTAAAGATTTGGAAGAAGAATTTCCTTGGTGTTGTTGATTATTTTAATCTTGATATGAAAGAAGTTGATCCAAAAAATGCAGATATTGATTGTTTGGTAGCAAATATCTCTGATGGTTGGATGGGTTTATCAAATCATGAGAAAGGGATAACTATTGGTTTCAATTCGCTTGAAAGTGCAAATTTTGCTTTCTCTCCAATTAAGCTTAAAGATAAAGGATTTAAAGATATTAAAACTAAAGGACAACAAATTAGGATCAATCCATTTGGAACGTATTACGGTAAGATACTCCATTATTGGACTGATGGAAACGGTCATGCTCAAAAAGTAACCAAAAACCTTATTGAAACTAACTATTCCACAGCGCCAACCTTTAGTGGAAGAAGAATGTCTTTTGAATTAGTTATTTCACCCTTTCTTGGAGAATATCCCCCTGAAGCTATTCAATGTTTTATCGATCATATCTCTTTGATGCCTTTAGTATTAATAGGAACAAAGAAAAACGGTATTATTCATAACAATTATAAAAAATATATAGAATTAACAGAAAAGCTAAAACAAGAATATCAAGTAGAAAACTTGATGGAAATATCTTATATAGATTGGGTTCGAGAGGTAAATAAAAACTTTGATCCAAAAGTGCCTGAAACTTTCTCTACTAAAAAGTCGGGGATTCCAATTAGTGTAATTTTAAGGATGCTAATTGATGGAATAAAAGGTAGATAGAAATTAACGAATTTTAAAATTGCAGGTGTTCTTAGTATGGATGAAAAAATGAGAGCTTTGATATTTCCAGAAGCATGGGTTGTTAAACTTATAGAAGTGGAAATTCCTAAGCCAACACCCGATGAGGTATTAGCTCAGATCATCTCTGTGGGGATTTGTGGAAGCGATGTTGGAATATTTGAAGGTGAACACTGGATAATTGCTCATGAACCGGGTGGACATGGGCATGAAACAGGAGCTATTGCCGTCGAGGTAGGAAATAACGTTGAGTATATAACCGAGGGTGACCATTTAGCACGAATGGGTCAAGGTTATGCTGAATATTCAACTCATGTGAATGTTATTGGACATGGCAAGGATGAATTAGCTGGAGCATTACCAATTGTTAGAAATGACCTTACTATGGATGAAATTTCTTTCGCTGATGCTGTAGGATGTGCGATCAACTGCTATGAAAGAGCTGAACTCGAGAAAATTGGAGGGGAGAAAAAGGCAATTGTCTTAGGATTGGGGCCTATAGGGCTTATTCTTACACAGATCTTATTGAATAACGGTATTGAAGTTGCAGCTTCAGAACCATATCATCATAAAAGGGCTTTAGCACAAAGATGGGGAGCAAAAGTCTATGATCCCAATGATTATTCAAGAGTATCTCATGGAAATTATACCATTGTTGATGAAATTAAAAAAGAATTTGGTGAGGCTCATGCAGTATTTGAAATGGTTGGCTATAATGATACATTACTTAATGCGATTGATTTAATTAAGTCTGGTTTTCGTGTTGTTGTATTTGGAGCCCAAAAAATGCAATACATCCCATACGTAAAGTGTCGGAAAAAAGGTGTGGAATTAGTTTATCCTGAAGCCATGGTAAATTCCAAAGAAGATAAAGATTATTGGGAACAGGCTCTTGATTTAATTGCAAGCAAAAGCCTTGATTTAAATAGTTTAATAACCAAAAGGATAACCTTAGAAGAAGCACTCGATACGTTTAAATATTATGACCGCGAAAAGTGGATAAAAATTATCGTTGAACCACAAAAAAAATAAAAAAAAAATTTTTTACTCTTTTTTTAGAGTTTCTTTAACCATAAGGAAGAATGGTATTGAAATAATGAAAAATATTGCTCCCATTACAAAAATCCATGGTAATCCAAGAATCTCTGCTGCTAAACCTCCAGCAAATGCACCTAAAATCTGGGATATAGTATAAACAATATTAAATATTCCATAATATTGTCCTCTTTTATTCACAGGTAATGTGTCTTGTGCCCAAGCATTAATTATTGTATCTAGACCAAGCAATCCAATTAATATAAAAGGAAGTAAAACTACAAATAAAATATAATTAAATGTCGCTCCACTTCCAGCAAAAACCACAGAACAGTAAGCAATACTGATCACTACTATAATTAATGGTAAGAATTTTTTTCTACCAAATTTATCAGCAAGTTTTCCAAGATAGATTACAACAGGAAAAAGTAAAATGAATCCAATTGCAACAGCGATTAATAATTGGATAGTAGATAAACCTTGATCGAAAATAAATATGAATAAAAAAGGCATTACAGATGCGATTCCTGATTGAAACACTGTAGCGGCAAGCGTAATTTTATAAAATTCTTTCTGATTTATGATATCCTTTAAGTTAAATGTCTCTTTAAGTTCTGCAAAGAACTTCTTCTTGGGAGGTAATTCCGAAGGAGGTTTTTCTTTTATAAAAATAAATCCAATTATACCACATGTAGCAAATATTAATCCTCCAATTGTAAGCAGAATAAAGTGTCCTTCTTGTGGAATAATTGTTCCACCACCAGGACCAGGAACACCAAATAATTCATTACCAAGCAAGAAAAAGGCAAGAGCTACAATTAGCCCAAGGTATGAAACAGCCTGTACGATTCCATTAGCACGCCCTCTTTGTTCTAAACCTACTAAATCTGGAATTAACGCACGTTCTGCAGAAGAATACGCATTAGAAGTGACACCAATAAGCGCAACGTCGATAATAACGCATAGGATATAATTATTCGATAATCCATAAAGAATCATTCCGAACCCCGCTACAATTCCAAAAAGTAAAAATGGTCTCCTACGTCCGAATTTTGATCTCGTATTATCACTGATGATTCCCCATACGAAATTCATTATCAATCCCACAACTGCCGATAATGAAACCATAACAGAGATATATATTTCAGAAAGGTTAAGAACATGATCTAAATAAGTATTAAAGAAGTTTTGCTCGAAGAAGAAAAAAACTCGATCTGCAGCCCAAAGTACTCCAATGATAATTACCTGTATTAATAAAAATCGACTAAAATTTTTTTTTTCCAATTAAAATCTCCTAATTTCTAGTTTAAATGGTATATTATGTCTTATTAGATCGTATTATTTATAAGAATAACCAAATATTTTACAAAAATGTAACTTCATCTCTGTTATAAAAAAAACTAACATTATATAGTCGAAGTTTTTTTTTAATTTAGTATGAGTAAAAAGGTAGTATTTTCTGCAAGACAAAGTCATGAAATTATCAAAGCTATAACAGATAAATTATCTAATGAGAAAGATATTGATCTTTTTATTCATGATCCAACTAAAGATTTTTTTTATCTTTCCAATATGCCCAAATCAATTAAAGAGGCAGATTTAATAATTGTAAAAGTTAGGAATGAATGTTCTATCGACCTCCTACACTTCGCAAAAATAAATAATATTGCTACTTTACATGATGTTGATACAGTTTTAATGTGTAAAAGCAAAATTGCTCTAGATTATGCATTAAGAAAAATTTTTAAAGCAAATCCTAACAAATTGAAAAATTTTTCATTACCTAAATCTTGGACTCAAAATTTAAAATATAATAAAAATTTTGAAAGCTGGGCTAAAGCAAAATTACCTATTGTTATTAAAAGTCATTATCAGCATGACAAATGGAATAGATTTACTTTCTTGGTTAGACAGATTGATGAAATTGAAACATTTCGTAAAATGTATCAAAATTTCTTGATTTATGATGTTTACATTCAAAAATTTATTGAATGTGATGGAATTGAGAGAAAATTTTATGTTATCGGAGAAAAAGTTTTCGGAATTCAAAGAGAAAATCCAATTTATATTTTTATGAGAGAAAATCCAAATAAAATCAAAGTTAATAAAATAGAACGGCGCGAGCTTAAAGTTACTGAAGAAATTGAGAAACTTTCAAAAATTCTTGCAGAGGGGCTGAATTTAAGGATTTTTGGATTTGATTTGGTTAAAGCTGTCAATCAAGATCGTTATTATTTAATTGATTTAAATGATTTTCCAGGTTTTAGAGGTATAAGTAATGTAGAAAATATCCTTTCAGATTACTTAAAGCAATATATTCTAAAATCTTAATTTCAAATAGCTATAACCATTATTGGAAGAATTATTATAAAAGAAATGATGCCATAAAAAATGCAAAAATACCCAAACTCTACTTTTTTTGCTATTTTAAGTAAAAATTCCATAGATAAATAACCTATGACGAAACTAATTGCAGTAACTAACAATATAATAATAGGATTTAAAACACCAAATACAGAGCCTTCTCCAAAAATAATATCCACTCCTATTGATGCTAGAGCAACTGGAACTGACATTAAAAAACTTAATTTTAATGCTTTATCTTGTTCATATTTTTCTAACATAATCGCGGATACTGTAAACCCGGAACGAGAGATGCCCGGTAATATTGCTGCTCCTTGAAATAATCCGGATAAAAATGAATCTTTTTTTAGTTGATTATTATTAATATTCTCAATTGTTTTTGTACCAAAATTCTTTCTAAATTTAAGTAAAAAGATACCTGTAAGAATTAATAATCCTGAAATGATTAATGTAAGAATATCTCCTTGAGATGCTTTAAAAGTGCCTAAAATGATAATTCGAAAGATTAAGTATAAAGGTATAGCTACGATAGCAGTTCCAATCGTAGCATAGATTATCCAATTCCGATTTTTAATGGCAATCTCATTAGCATTAAATTTATTAGGAATTAAAGCTTTGATAATATTTACATATTCTCCTCTAAATTTTAAAATTACTGCGAATGTTGTGCCTAAATGCAGCCAGATACTGAGACTAAACGCTGCTTCTGAAGAAATTCCAAAAAAGTTGATAGAAACGATCATGACTTGTCCTGATGAAGAGATTGGCAACCATTCTACTAAACCTTGTATTATAGCGATTATAATATATTCAATCATGATATTTTACTTATATTTTCTTAGACCTTTAATTAGGCATTGAAAAATTTCATCTCGTGCTACTCGAAAACCTTCTAAACCTTTCATTGATGGATCTTTAATATCTCCTTTCTCTCCCGCAAATTCCTTTAAAGTAAAAATATCTTGACTATTATTTTCGATATATTTAATTAATTCTCTCTTATGTTTCTCTGTCAAAGTAAGGATTAAATCGGCTTTTTTTATTAATCCATGACGTTTCTTTAAATCTATTGATAATGAATCATCAGGTAAAGTGATACCAACTTCTTTCATAGCTAATTTTGCATCCATTGAGATTAGCATGCCTTCTCTTGCATGAGAAGCAATACCTCCGGAGTAAATATTCACGTTTAAGCCAGCCTTTAAAAAAATATTTTTTAAAAATCCTACTGTCATAGGGCTTCTTGCTGTATTAACACTACAAACGACTAAGATATTTTTATATGGAAAATTGGTATAAATATTTGTCATATAAATGAAATAATTTAATGAAATATTAATTATAATTTTCTTAATGAAGATATGTTTTAAAACTTTCAATAAAAAACGTTATTACTTTAACAAAATTAAAAAATGAAATTTATAAAAAAGTCTCTTTATTTACAAAAATTATTCCTTTATTCAGCATATTTTCTAAAGATTTAGATATATTTCCTTGAGGAATATCGATTCCCTTTGTTAAATCTGATATAAAGAAAACCTCAAAACCAAAATCAATCCCATCCATCGCAGTAGAATAACAACAATAGTCTAATGCTAATCCACAAATGAAGACTCTCTTAATCTTTAATGATTTCAAATACCCTGATAAACCAGTTTCTGATCTTTTATCATTTTCAATAAATCCTGAATAACTATCAATCATTGGATTATAACCTTTTCGAATTATAGCATTAGCATAGATAGTCTGAAGATCTTTATGAAATTCTGCACCTTTTGAACCTTGAACACAATGATCCGGCCACAATACAGGACCTATTGACTCTGTTTGATAATCATCCCCAGGACTTTTCCCTGGATGGTTACTTGCAAATGATAAATGATTTTTTGGGTGCCAATCTTGAGTTAAAACAACTTTAGCTTGAGCCTGTTTAAACTTCTTAGCAATCTTATTAATACCATCTATAATGAGGTGCCCCTCCTCAACTGGTAATGCTCCGCCAGGTAAAAAGTCGTACTGCATATCTACAATTATTAAAGCATCATTATTTTTAATATTGAGATTTCTTTCAATTTTTAAATCTTTAATTTCCAAAGTTTTTACCTTCAAATGAATGAAACTTATTTATTCTATAGAATCAGTTTTTAATTAAATATTTTGAATTTATAATCAATAAAATAATTCAATACTTTTTATATATTGTATAAATTGAGATAAAACTAATCCAAATCATTAATACAATAACAGTTATCCATTCTAAAATAGACCATCTAACTGCTACATAGAAACCAATGAATATGGTTAAAAAAAAACTAAAATAAGACTGTATTTTTAAAAATTTTGAGTTTTTTTTAAATAATAAACCAAAAAATAATGAAAAAATAGCGGTACCAAAAAAGGTAATAATCGCCAAAATTCCATGAATAATAAGAAATAAAATATTTCCTCGATAAGCTGGAAATACTCCAATTAAAGATATGGCACAACTTGAAATGACTGCAATTATTACTGCTCTTCTCCTCAGAACATTGTCCTTTTGATATTCTTTTAGAATTTGTCCTAAATAAATGTAAAAAAAAATTCCAATAAAACCTGAAAAAATTAGACCTAGATTAAATATTATGCCTCCTGGACCATTTGCCAAATAACTAACATCATATTTAAATAGTGAATACTCTGGAAATTGTATGATGGCAGTGGTAGTTGTAATAGTTGCAATAGCTACTGATAATAAACCATAAATTCCTCCAGGAGCAATCTTAAGTATCTTATCGAAGATTTTCTTAATTTTAGCTACAATATTCATTTTTATATTATTTTTACAATTTAAAAGATATTATAAAATAAGAATTGAAAGGTTTTTCAAACTTTTAATAGGTTTATATTTATACAAAAATTAAATCTGGTTTTTTATAAAGCCTAATAACAAATTTAGATCCCTTGTTTCTTCCTTCAGATTCAACCCAAATTGACCCACCATGCAAATCGATGATTTGTTTTGAAATATATAATCCTAGACCACTTCCCTCCATATCTACTTCCATATTTTGTCCATATCGTTCAATTTTTCCAAATTTCTTAAATAATTTATCCATATCTTCCTTCGTTAAACCGATTCCAGTATCTTTTACTTCAATATATATACTATCAACAGCTTCCTTTAGATTCAGTGAAATTATTCCTTGTGAAGGGGTGTTTTTTATGGCATTTGATAATAGATTAGTAATTACTTGTTCAATTCGAAGCTTATCTACTTATAAATATAAACTATCCGTAAAATTTAATTCTAAATTCACCTGACGACCATTAAGCATATATTTAATATCTTCAATACACTCTTTCATGATCGCCACTAGATTTTCTTCTTGTAAATTTAAATTTAATTTGTTCGATTCGATTCTGGAAGTGTCAAGCAGATTTTCGATTAAAAATTTCAACCTTCTACCCCCTTTATTTATCATTTCTATAAACTCTAGCGCATCTGAGCTTGTACTGTCTTTATATAAGTCAAGTAATATTTGAGCACCACCATAAATTGAATTTAGAGGAGTTTTCAATTCATGAGATACTCTTGAGATCAAATCCGTTTTCATTTTGCTTAATTCTATTAATTTTTTGTTTTCTTGTTTTATTAGATCTTCAGCTAATTTTTTTTCTGTTATATCGCAAGCAATACTTTCAACTAAAATTTTATCTTCCAAATTAATAACTGAGCTTTGGTAATGAATCCAAACATGATTTCCATCCTTTTTTCTTATGTGGAGCTCTAATGGCTCCAGACTTACTCCTTTATAAGTTGCATCATATCTTTTTTCTATTAAAGAAATTTCTTTTGGAGAAAAAATTCTTAAATCTGTAAAATTCTTTCCAATAGCTTCATCCGGTTCATATCCAAAGATTTTTGCTGCCACGGCATTTCCTTCTAAAATTACTCCTTCATTATCAGTAACAACTATTCCAATAGGTGAATTCTCATATAAATGCCGGTACTTTTCTTCAGATTCTATTAACTTCTGTTCAGATTTCTTACTTTCAGTGATATCTCTTGAGATAAGAAGAGCTTTAAGTGTACCATAATTGTCCTTATAGAATTTTCCTTTCGTTTGTAACAAAACATAACGCCCATCTTTATGTTTTATTCTGAATTCTTCAGTAACCTCTCCTTCTATTAAACCTTTTCTTATATATTTTACACCACGCTTTATATCAAGCGGATAAACAAAATCTCTTAGTCTTTTACCTATTATTTCTTTACTTGTGTATCCTAATATTTTTAAATAAGCCTTCTCATTAATAAATTCATGTTCAAATTTCTCATTCAAAAATGTAATCAAATCATTACTATTTTCTAATAGAAAATGAAATTTAGTTTCCAATCCTGTAACTTTACTTCCAATTTGATTTTTCGTTATCATAATGAATCTCTCTTAATTTAAGTTCAGCTCAATATAGAAAGACATTAATTAATGACCTTTATACTCTCTATCTTTTTCAATCTTAACTGAATTTAAACATTGAAATCATAATTCATTTTTATACCTTAAAACGATAAATAACATAAATAAAAACATCATTATAATTATGAAATAAAATCATCCTTGTTCGTTAATTTGATACGTAAAAATCATTCTTTAATATGCAAAAATAGTTCTATCAAAATTTATTTAAGATTCCTTATTATATTTATAATAAACTAAGGTAATTATGCGCTCGTAGTATAGTGGTAATATGCTGGCTTCCCAAGCCAGCGTCCCGGGTTCAATTCCCGGCGGGCGCACTTTCAACTCTTCCTACCTTGTTACACTAGCTAAATAAGTTAAACTTGCATGCAAAAATAATTAGTTTACCATGATAGTCCTTTACTAAACCTTAAACTGCTAACTAATTCCTTAGATTCGTGTGTAGGAACTTCTTTAAATGCATAAAATTCATTTTGCCAAAATGCTCTCCCTGATGTTGATGATCGAATACTTTCAGCAAACTTTATAGAATGCCGTACTGGTATCAAAATTTCTAATGTTGATTGATATTCTTTCTCTTGATCAATGTTTTTTATTTTAGCAGAATATTTTGAAAGTAAAGACAAAGTATTTTTAATGTGCTTTGGGGGTAATTGTATAATAGTATGATAAATCGGTTCTAGTAATACTAACTCTGCTTCAATTAATGCTTTTTTAATAGTTTCATAAAACATAGATGATAGTTCAGTAAATGCTGTTTCTTCATCAAGATTATTAATTTCTAATTGAAAAATCTTCATTTTTATTTCTGTTAGTTTTTCACCGCATAAAGGGCCATTTAACTGAATTTTATTAATGATCTCAATAATAATATCCCTAATACTATCTTCTATTTTCAGATCTCCTTGATAGATAAGAAGATTTTGATTTTCATCGCAATTCCAATATCCATTAACTTCTTCATCACTTAGATCAGATTCATCCCTTAGAATTTCTTTTAAATGACTTAAGGGTTTGATATTTTTAAGATCAATAGACTGAAGAAATTCTATGTTTTTATCACTTAGCCTTTGTATAGAGGCTTTTAATGTATTTTTTCCATTTGGAGAACTAACATTAATAATTGAAGATTTTCTCCGACAAGACTCCTTAAAAACTGCTCTCGGTTCTGAAATTGAAACTTTTACGCCTCTTTTTTCAATCTCATTTGCAGTAATTTCTAGATGTAAGGGGCCCATTCCAGATAAAAGAAATTCTCCATTCTCTTCATTAATTTCAAATTTTAAATTTGGATCTTCAATAAGTAAATCATCAATCAGTTCCTTCATCTTATCTAAATCACGTAAATACTCAGGTTCAACAGAGACAGTTACTACGGGAGTTGTTACATATTTAACATTTTCAAATGCTATCATCTTTCCAATATAATTAGGATCAATAATAGTTTCGCCACTTTTTATTTTTTTAATTCCTTCAATAGCAACAATATTTCCAACGGGGACTCGGTCAACCTGTTCTCTTCTTTGACCCATAAAAATAGCTGTTCTTTGCATTGTACTATAATCATTTTCTCTCAATAAAAATACTTTATCTCTTTTTAAACAACTTCCTGAGAAAATTCTTCCTGTAGCAATTAAATCATGTTTATCTACTTGAACCTTACTCATACAAATTACTAATGGGCCTTCTGGTTCGCAATTTAACATCGCTTTTCCAATTTCTGAGTTTATATCCCCTTCCCAGATTTTGCTTATTCTGTATTTTTGGGCTTCTAAAGGATTAGGAAGATGATCAACAACCATCTCTAAAATTGCATTGTATAATGGTAAAAGTACAGTTAAATCTGCATAAGTTTCCTTAGAATAGGTTTCTTTTTCATATCTTCTCTTAATATCATTAAATTTAATATCACTTTTCTGCAAAATTTTTAAAGTAAATCCCCATTTATGTAGTGCTGATCCGAATGCAACATTTCCTTTTAAAGGAGAAACTTGCCATTCTTTATCGAATGGTTTATCAGCAAATCTCTTAATAAGCGTATTGAAATCATTAATAATTCTTATATATTTTTTTCTTATTTGTTCATCACTAAGTTTTAGTTCTCTCACTAAGCGATCAATCTTATTTATGAATAAAACTGGTTTTACTCGTTCTTGTAATGCTTGTTTGATAACAGTTTCAGATTGAGTAATTATTTCCTCAACGGCATCTACTACAACTACAACGCCATCAACTAGTCTCAAAGCGCGAGTAACTTTTCCACTAAAATCTAAGTGACCTGGTGTATCAACTAAATTAATTAAAAAAGGTTCATAACCTTTAAGTGATTTTTCATAATATAATGAAATATTCGCTGACTTCATTGTTATACCACGTTTCTGTTCCTCTTCTAAATAATCTAAAGCACGAGCTTCTCCAGCTAGATCTGGAGATAAAAAACCTGCCTCACTTAAAAGAGAATCTGAAAGTGTTGTCTTACCATGATCTATATGTCCTACAAGACCAAAATTTCGAATATTTTTTGGCTTTTCCATTAAGTTTAATATTTCCGTAATTTCTTTTCTACGCGGCATTCTCTGCTAAAAATTTTTTCTTTAATGATATTATAGATTATTATTTTTTTGATTAAAATTTTAGTATTTCAAACAGTTAGAATTAGCGGGAAATGATTTTTCTCGCAACTCAAGATCTTCTTCATTTAATTGATATTATTAATATCAATCTCAGTTGGGTCAGATAGCGCATTAAAAAATCATTTCCCTTATATACATAGTGTAGTATCATAATTTAAGTTATGTTTTAAAATAAGGGGTATTATTGATTAAATTTTAACCTCTCCTTTGATTCTCACAATTCTTCCATCAATTTGTAGTTTCTTATCACAAAACAATTCAATAGCTTTAGGAAAAATTTTATGTTCCCATTCTAAAACACGGGGCCCTAAAGTGTCTTCTGTATCTGTGTGATATACTGGGACGCATTTCTGTATAATTATAGGACCATGGTCTGATAAATTGTCTACAAAATGAACAGTGCAACCAGATACTTTAACACCATATTCTAGGGCATCTCTATGAGCATGCATCCCCTTGAAAGAAGGTAATAATGCGGGATGGATATTCATTACATTGCCTTTAAAAGCTTTTATAAACTTTTGACTTACTAATCTCATGTAACCTACTAAAACTATTAATTCACACTCATATTCTTTAAGAACATCAATCATCATTTGATCAAAATCTTCTCGCGGTTGCTCAAGATATTTATCAGATTCTATTAGTACAAAGGGAATGTTATGGTTTTTTGCCCTTTCCATACAAAAAGCTCCAGGTTTATTACAAATAAGAACTTTTACTGTTGCTTTTTCTTTTAAAATCCCATTTTCACAGGCCTGCAAAATGGCTTCAAAATTAGATCCACTGCCCGAAGCTATAGCTCCAATTTTTACTTTTGGCATACTCCTTCTAGTCTTCACATTTAAAAAAAGTTTACTTAATCAATTGAATTATCTGTTAATAGAATTGAACTTACTAGCTAAATTTATGATCAAATATATAAAACTTATAATGATAATATTTTTATTTGATTAACTTATATAAAATATAGAAATTAGAAGTTATTCATTCCTAAATTAGTCTCTTATTTTAATAAAAATATCTAAGAGAAAAATTTTCTAATTACTCAAATGCATCATTGAAAAAAATTTAATGAATTTATGTTTATAAAATCTTTAAATAGGAAATAATTAGGTTAAAATAAATAATTTTTAATTTATGAAAAGGAAATTCTAAAAAGCCAATTTACAAAGGGTTATATTATTTTCTCAAATTACAGGATAAAATTTTAAAAATTGAATGATCATGAGTTTTGAAGAAGAATTGAGAAGAATTAAAGACGAGATAATAGAAAAACTTCCTTCTGATATAGCTGTTCAAAAAATTGAATTTGAAGGTCCAGAAATAGCTGTTTATTCAGAAAATTCAAATTTTGACGTATTAGAAAGTTCAGAAAGTTTGAAAGATCTCGCTAAAACAATGAGAAAGAGGGTTGTATTTCGTTGGAATGTAGAAAAACGTAAAGATCCCTCTGAGACAGAACTATATATCCGGAATTTAATAGGTGAAGATGCTGAGATCTCTGATATTGAATTTGATCACACGAGAGGCGAGGTTATTATTGAATCTGGGAAACCAGGGTTGGTGATAGGTAAAAAAGGTGTTAATCTAAAAGAAATAAGAGCAAATACTTTTTGGCAACCGAAAACTATTCGTACTCCACCATTAACATCAAAAACTATTCAGCTAATTAGAGGAATGCTTCAAAAAGAACGACAAAATCAGAAAGATATTTTATTACAAATAGGAAAAAGGATACACAGACCAACTCTCTTCAGAGATTTAGACATTAGATTAACTGCACTTGGAGGATTTAGGGAAGTTGGTAGATCGTGTATCTTAATGCAAACTAGGGATAGTAATGTGTTAATTGATGTTGGATTAAATGTTGGAAATAATAATGATAAATTTCCCAGCTTTGATCTTCCAGAATTTTCATTAAGAGATCTTGATGCGATAATAATCTCTCATGCTCATTTAGATCACTGTGGAATGGTTCCATTCCTTTATAAATATGGATATAGAGGGCCTGTATATTGTACACTCCCTACTCGAAATCTTGCTACTATGCTCCAATTAGATTTTATTCAGATCTGTGAAAAAGAGGGTACTCCACCACCTTATTCAAGGCGAGACGTAAAAAAAACTGTTTTACATACAATTCCTCTTTCATGGGGAAAAGTGACAGATATTGCACCAGATATTAAGTTGACTTTACATAATTCAGGTCACATTTTAGGATCTTCAATGGTTCATTTGCATTTCGGTAAAGGTGGTTATAACTTTGTCTACACTGGTGATTTCAAATTTCAGAAGACTAGATTGCTCGAAAGAGCAACAGTTAAGTTTCCAAGAGTAGAAAGCCTTCTAATTGAAGCCACATATGGTGGACCTCAAGATCGAATACCCAGTAGGCAAGATTCTGAAAGAGAGCTAAAACAAATATTAAATTCTACTCTTAAACGAGGTGGGAAAGTTCTTATTCCTGTATTAGCTGTGGGAAGAGCACAAGAGCTTATTATTATTTTAGAGGAATTTATTTCAAAAGGTATAATTGATAGAGTTCCAATCTATCTGGATGGTCTTATTTCTGAAGCTACTGCAATTCACACTGCTCATCCCGATTTTCTTAGTTCAGATTTAAGAGAAAAAATACTCCATCAAGGTAAAAATCCCTTTTTAAGTGACTTCTTCACTACAATCAGTACTCAAGAAGAACGAGAGGATGTCATTATGGGTGGACCATGTATAATCATGGCTACAAGTGGAATGTTAATTGGTGGACCATCAGTACAATATCTCAAAAATTTAGCCGAAGATAAAAATAATTCTCTAATTTTTGTTTCATATCAAGTTTCAGGAACACTTGGGAATCGTATCCAGCGCGGTTTTAGAGAATTCCAGTATGTGAATGCAAAAGGGCGAACTCAACTTGTAAGGTTAAACCTTAATGTTTTTACACTCGAAGGATTTAGTGGACATTCATCAAGAAGTCAAATTTCTCAATTTTTACGTAGAATTCAACCACGACCAAAATTAATTATAACTAACCATGGAGAAGAAACTAAATGTGTTAGTCTTTCTACTATGATCCATAAGAAGTTGAGGAAAGCTACTAAATCACCTAAAAACCGTGAAACACTTTCGCTAAAATAAATACTAATAATTCTTTTATTTGTTTAAAAGTTAATTCTATGAAATTTTTATTACAAAGTAAATCTAAGATGAGCCAACTCAAGAAAATTTTTTTAAAAAACAATTATTTATTAATTTAAAATTTTTCTTAGTGATATTTTTGAGATTTAAAAGTATCAATTTAAAAGATCATCGAATTACTTTAATAAGACATATTGTTCAAATTGCTGCATTTCTAATAATCAATTATGTAATACTTGAAATAATTTTCTCTATAAATTTATTAACTATAGAAAATCTTGTTAAAGTTCTGCCTGTGTTAAATTCACCTAGGAACAGTCTTTCAAAAGGTGCTGGTATCCTAGAATACATTTTTTACCTTTTAGCCCAAGGAATAGTTCCGTTTCTTCTTATAGCTATCTTAGTTATAGTTTTAATATTTACAAATCGATTTTTTTGTGGTTGGATTTGTCCAATAGGAACAATTCAGGATGCATGTGCTGCATTTCCAGTTAAAAAAAAAATAGTAAAAAGTCAAGGTATTCTTAATCATAAATTTTTGCTAAATATTAAATATATATTTATAATTGTTCTGGTCATCGTTGTTGTCCCTCTTGGAGTCTCAAAAAATACTAATGCATTATTTTATTTACAATTTAAAACACAATTAGGTTTATTTGGGAATAAACCTGTAGGATTTTTTTCATTATCAGAATTCATATTTGTACAATTACCTCAAATTATTGAACAAATTTTTTTAAGTGCAAGTTTGCAGCCTCTTTTTCCAAGTTTTTGGGGTTTTCTTATTTATGCTTTCTATTTCTTAGTTATAATATTGTCGTTTTGGTATCCTCGTATTTATTGCAGATATTTTTGTCCATTCGCCGCAGTTGCTTCTGCTGTGACTGATTTTTCGTTCTTGAAACCGTCAAGAAATCCAGTAAAATGCGTAGGGAGGTCAGAATGTGGAATTTGCGAACGAGTGTGTCCAAAACAAATAAGAATCCTTGATGAACCCTTTGAATTTTTTACGGGTAGAGGAGAATGTAATATGTGCTTAAAATGTAAAGAAAAATGTCCTTACAAGGCTATCAATATAAAATTTTTAAGTTTCTGAATCTAAAATATTGAATTTGACTTTATATAATTAGGTGAGCTTTAAGGTTGGATCCTAAATTTTTCGAAACATTTCGAAAATCTATGAGAAGAGATTCAGATATTGGAATACGTGGGATTTCAGATTCAGAAGCTATTAGATATTATTATGAAAATGAAGAAGATATAGATGATATTAGACCTCCATTTTTTAGGGATGTAGATCGAATTGTACATTCTAAAGCGTACGCAAGATATATTGATAAGACTCAAGTTTTCTTTGGTATAAATAATGCTAATATTACTCATCGTTCGCTTCATGTTCTTTTGGTTTCTAGGATAGCTCGCCAAATTGGTCGTATTCTTAGATTAAATACAGATCTAATTGAAGCTATAGCTTTAGGACACGATATAGGTCATTCACCATTTGGTCATTTGGGTGAAGAAATATTAAGTGAGATAAGTAAGGAATATCATCTTGGAAATTTTAATCATAACGCTCAAGGAATTAGATGGCTTTCATATTTAGAAAAAAGGTTTCCAAAAGAACCAGCTAAAGGTTTAAACCTTACATTACAAACTCTTGATGGGATATTATGTCATGATGGAGAAATCAACGAAAGAGAACTAAAGCCTGTGAAAGTTAATGGTAAAACTTGGGAAAATCATTTTATGGAGTACAAAGATGCTTATACTGAAAATAAAATAATTAAAATACCGATGTCATATGAAGGAATCGCAACAAGATTTGCTGATACGATATCCTATATTGGCAGAGATATCGAAGATGCAGTGTTATTAAAGTTTATTGAAAGGAATGAGATACCAAAATTTTGTAGAGATATTTTAGGAGATACGAATAGGATAATTATGAAAACATTGATTATGGATTTATTAAATTTCAGTTTAAATAATGACACTATCGGATATAGTGAGGACGTCTTCGAAGCTTTAAAGGAACTAAAAGCCTTTAATTATGAAAGGATTTACTTAAGAAGAGATTTAATGAAAAAAGAAAAAGATAAGTTCAATTTTCTACAAGATCTTAAAGAAAAATTTAAATTGATTTTTGAATGTTCTTTAAAAGATTTAGAAGAACAAAATTATCAAGCTCCGATTTTTAAAGATCATATCGAATATATAGATGATAAAAATTATAGTACTTATTATAAAGACTTAAAAAAGAAAGACCAGCTTACATTAATTGTTAGGGATTACATCGCTGGAATGAGTGATAAATATTTCAATGATATTTTCGAAAGATTTAGAGAACAAGGTTAGAATATTTTACGCTTTTTTGAATTAATTTATTTTTGAACCATTAGAACAATTGAAGAAGCACCAATCCTTAATCAAATTATCCGAGATATAAATTGAACCTACAATTTAAACTATACTTTTCATTTAACTTTAAAAATCTGTGATAAAAGAATAATAATATTAGAGGATTACACTAGGAGGATATGTTTATACGGGGTTTTGTTTGTTTCAGTCACGGGGTTTTAACCCTATAAATAGGGCAAATTTTAAAAATAGTTTTAAAATTAAATTTTTTTTAATCCTCCATTTAAAATTAGTGTAATCCAATAAATTATAAAATCATTTTAGAATAAAAATCTATCTTTATTAAAATGCAATCTTCTGAAAAACCCGATTCTATGGTTTTTAAATTGTTTTAAACAACATTTTATAATATTTTTCTTTAAGAAAATTTTTTTAGATACCTATTATTATTAATAATTAATTTTAGCAAAGCCCGGTAGTGTAGTGGCCAAGCATTTGGGACTCTGAATCCCGAGACCACGGTTCGAATATTAGTTAATTTGAATTATTAATCGAAATTCCGTGCCGGGCTACTTTTTACTCTTTCTCAACCTGTTCTTTTTATAATATGATAACCAAATTGACTTTTAATTGGTTGAGAGATTTCACCAATCTTTAATTTGGCACAAGCATTCCAAAATTCAGGAACCATACTTCCTTTTGAAAATTCCCCTAAATTACCACCTTTGTTCTTACTTGAGCAAGTTGAGTTTTCTTTTGCTATCTTTTCAAAATTATATCCCTTAAGTATCTTCTCATATAACTCCTGAGCTTTAGAAAACTTATCAACTAAAATGTGCGAGGCCTTAATTTTTCCACCTTTAATAGGGGCTCCTCCTTTGGAAGCTGAGTTATGGGAGTTTTTAGTCTTTTGATAACCTTTTCCATATTTATTTTTACCCATATAAAATTCAACTGTTACATTTTTTGTTTACTTCTTAATTCAGCACTTTTTTTCATAATATTCATATATAAATCTTTCGTGGATTCTGGAGGGATCAACTCTATGTCTTTTTTTATAAGAGATAACGCCTGTTCAGGACATCCTATCACACAATTACCACATCCAATGCATCTTTTATGATTTACAGAGGCAATATTATCAATATCAATCATTTCTATCGCATCCATTTTACAACGTTCTAAACACGTTTCACACCCAATACATAAATCAGAATCAATTTCAGCATAATAATTAGAATTAATCAGTTCCCATGGTCTTTCAATTTTCTTTAAATTAGTTATTAAATCACAACAACATCCACAACAACAACATACAAAATCAGGTTTTTGTGAGTTTCCTGGTTGAATAATTAAACCATATTCCTGAACTTTTTCAAGTATTTCAAAAGCTTCTTTCCTAGAAATAATTCTTCCATAACCTCGATTCACAGCATTTAAAGCAGAATTATTAAATGTAAAGCAATGTTCTCTTAGATCAGTTTGTTTACACGAGTTATTGAGGAAATCTTTACCCTTTTGACATATACAATCCATTACAGATATCTTTTCTGCTTCGTTTATTATTTCTCTTAATTTATCAAAATTTGCAATATTATGTTCCGGTTCAATACTCTTTTCAACAGGAATTGTTCTTAATTGATTTATTTTAGTACTTATAAATTCCTCTCTAAAACCTTCTTCCATATACTGCTCAAAATCTTCGTAGAATTCTTTTGTCATTCTGCCTAATTGATATTCAAACATCCCAACTACTAAAAACCAATTTTGGTAAAGTTTAATTTGCCCTTCATCAGCTACTTTTCTATTAATTCTAATAGCTCCTTTTATTTCCATTACATCGAGCATTTCTTCAAGCTGTTCTTGAGTTAATCCATACTTTTTAATTCGCCGATAAATTGCTTTTAATGGCTCAGGAACAAATCTCAAATTTAAACCAATTCGAGCCTCTTCTGGTGTAAAAATAAACTTTAAAATTTTTAGTTCCACACCAGATTCAGTGGTGGGAAATCCGATCGGCAATTTATCAAGATGTTTTTGTAATTTTTGATAAATATCAGGATCATTTTCTTTAAAATATGATTTATCTGCTGTCAATCTATTATCCTCAAATATTCCTTATAAAATATAAAGTAATTGAATAAGGAAAGTATACCTATTAAATTTATTCCTTAAATGGATAAGTTATTGATTTTAAATTATAGAAAAGAGATTAATTTACTATAGCATATCTAAAATTCTTTATATCTTCAATTCCGTTTATCTCAACTACGATTTTCTGAAAATCCTCAACATTCGCTTCAACTAACATAAATATCACCAGATTATCCCCTTGGAAATGCTGGTGTTTGCTAACAATATAATCATTAAAATCCATTTCGATTTTATTTAGTTTCTTCAATATATTTGGCTCATGTGCTGTAACTATCACCATATTGCCTAATATTTTCTTGCTAATAGGTTTTAAATTGCTAAAACTTTCTATATTTGAGATATCCATCGTAGACATTAATCTTAGTAGTGCGTCTCTAATTATTTTTGATTTATTTTCATATTGATTTCTCGATACCAGTTTATTAATAAACTGTTTAAGATTTTCGTTAATTGATATTGAAATTATTGGAATTTTTAACACCTAATTTTGAATAATGCGTTTTTCTATTAATATAAATAATTTATGACTTAATATATAAATGTTCTTAAGCAAATTTTTAAGAATAACTTATAATTTTATGGCTCGAGAAATAACATTTTTGAATTTCTCAACATCTTCGACCAATTTATCGGCGTCTTCATCACTAATTTTATCGTCTTTACCATACTTATTCAATTGAGTAAGCCAAAACTCAATTCGTCCTAATACCGCCTCATTATCACCGATAAGTCCCCTTAATCTTACAAACGTATCATGCAATTTATTTCTAATGCTTTGGGCTTTCCATCTAAGCATGCAGTAATCTGATATTTCAGCCAAATTCTGTGTAATAGCCATCACGTCAATTGTTTTTTCTCTCTCTTCTGATTTGATTTTTCTGATAATATTTATTTCTTCAAATAAAAGCTCAATTATTTTAGCTAAGAATCCAGTTAATTGACCCGCATTGCCACACCATACACGAACTTCTAAAGACTGACTACCTTCTGAAACGTATATCCTAGTTATGATTCTTCCTCCAGTTACTTTCGCCTCTGAACAAAACCAAGCCTCCGCTTCATAATTACCCTTAGCATCGGTTCCTTCATGAGAGGTGACTGAGCTAGTTTCAAAATTTTTTAAGGTTCTAATTGCTGCTCTATAAGCCAATCGAGGCTCCAATATGCTTTCCTCTATGTTTTTATTGATATTTTGAATGAATTTTTCATCCTGATAATCTAATTTTTTTCGTGCGAAAATATTCCAAACAATTAATGTTAATATCATCGCAGTAATAGCACAAATGAAAATTAAGTTAGGTAATCCAAATAATTCAGTCAAAAATCCTGAACCTAAAGTTCCAATGGGCGAAATTGCCATAGATAACGCAAAATCGATTGAAGTTATTCTCCCTATTTTGTCTTTTGGCACTGTAGTTTGGATCATTGTTTGATAAAGTCCGTATTAAATTTTCTTCATCTGCTGGGATTTCAATTACCATTGATTTAGATACCATCTACCAATCACCTACTATTGCGTTATTTGGGATTGAATAAGGTGAAAATACAGATCTATTTAAAGAAAAAATTTCAAAAAAAATATAGTGCGATGAATAATGTCTAGTGCGAACTTATAAAAATAAAGGAAAAAAAAAGAAATTTAATAATTTATTTGATCATTCCTA
>JBHLJZ010000012.1:0-56488 GCA_048887165.1 Candidatus Hodarchaeota archaeon
CGATGAATTTCCTTTTTAAAATACTACAAACTATACCTGTTGAACCCGAACCAACAAAAGGATCTAATATATTATCTCCCTCATCAGATGTTGACATGATAATTCTATTTAATAGCTCTAACGGCTTTTGAGTAGGATGTTTTCCAAATTTTTTCTCTGCTTTTGGTATTAAAGGGATAGACCAGACACTTCTCATTTGCTTCTCTCTGTTTTTTAGTTTATCTTTCTGGTTATCCCATTTTTTCATTATCTCATAATTAAATCTATGTTGAGATTGCTTATTTTTACGAGCCCACAATAAAATTTCATGGCTATGTGTAAAATATTTACAGGATAAATTAGGGGGTGCATTTGGTTTATACCAAATTATATCATTAATAATATCAAATTCATTTTTTTCTAGCAAATATCCCACCTTAAAAATAACATGAAAAGTTCCTGAAATCCAAATTGTTCCATTTCCTTTTAAAACCCTCCTACAACACTTTAACCATGTGTCAATGAACTGCATATCATCATCAAATCCTTTTGATCTATCCCAATCACCTTTATTAACAGAAACCATTTTGCCTGATTGACACGTAATACCATCATTTGAAAGGAGATATGGAGGATCAGCAAAAATCAAATCAAATTTCTCTGGCTCAATTTGATTAAGGATTTCTATTGCATTTCCATGATATAAAATGAAACCTTTTTCTTTAAAATATGGTTCAATCATAAAATCTTTTTCAAAATGCATATAATTTATAAGTTCTTCTAAAGGATAATAAGTCCTTTAAATTATTAACTTTAAAGTTAATAATTATCAAACCTTTATTATTCACAAAATATAATAAAAATTTATAATGATAAACAAAGAAAGATTTGAAGAACTTTTTAATCAACACCTGATTAAAGATATTTCTGAAGAACAAATTGACATTGTATTATCTGGTCAATACGGTAAAGCATTAGAACTACTTAGGGATGCTGAAGCAACAGGGTTATTTCCTGCTCTTGTAGGACCTCCAGGCGTTGGCAAAACAATTCTATGCAGATATTTTGCGAGTTTAAGGGCAAAAGAAAATAAAAATAAGAGTTTTTATTGGCTGACTATGGATGAATCTATAAAACCTTCTCATTTTATCGGTAGCTTTGATCCTGCTATAACATTAAAAAAAGGTTTTGTTATAGAAGCATTTAATCCTGGACCTTTATTGAATGCTATGTTAGAGGGAGGAACTTTTTTAGCAAATGAGATAAACAGAGCAACAGAATATTCACAAAATACATTATTAGAACCTTTAGAAGAAGCTTCAATAGGAATTCCACATTTAGGGCGTATTAAAGCAGATAAAGATTTCTTTTTCATATCTGCAATGAATCCTGAGGAATTATCAGGTACACATCGACTTTCAGAGGCTTTGAAAGATAGAATTAAAGTTTGGATTAAATTAACATATCCTGATAAAGCAACGGAACTAGATATTATAAGAATTAACTTACCTGAACATTTTATCGTAGAAGAATCTGATTTAGAATTGATATATTCGTTAATCAATGAAACCCGTAAAAACAAAATAGATATTGAAGTACCAGCTTCAATTAGAGCGGGAATTGCCATAGCAAAATTACTAGGAAGAAGACAATTTTTAGAAGAAAAAGGAACAATCAAAGAAAAAATATCTGTTTATGAATATCTTTCTGATATAACTAAACATGTTTTACTCGGAAGCATTAAACCTAAACCTGGAATAAAAGTCGAAAATGTTATTGAAAATATAATTCATAAGACGCTAGGAGCATAGGAGGTTATTGATAAACATATGGGTATTTTTCCAGAAAATCCCTGTGAATTTGCAGTTGATTTTATTAGGAAAATGAGACGTCATCCGGATATTGTACAAATTCCATCATCACGCCAAGTCTTATCTATTCCAAGATTAATTCTGTCAAGATATTATAGAAAAGGATTCGTTACCCCAAATGATTATATTGAAATCAGTGAGGTGACATCATTTCCAGATAATCAAAATTTAGCTAAAGATATTGCTTTTCAAATTCTTTTTCCTACTTATAAAAAAGATATGATTGATTCTTTTTTTCAAGATGATTTTGGACTAGAAAAGGAACCCGAAAATAATTTATTAGATCAAAATGTTAAAACTGAACTAGATAAACTTCAAGAGATATTTGATGAAATTGAAATGTCTAAATCTATAGATGCTAATGCTATTGAAAAGTTAGAAGCTTTCCTTGAAGATTTAAATACTAAACGAGAAGAAGAACCCTATAAATCAGCACTGAGCTTCTTTAATGACGACTCTGAACTATATAAGGAAGAAATCTCTTCCTTAGAACAATTAATTCAAGAAGCTCAAAAACGATTAGAACAAAAGATAAATTCATTAGAACCGAATGAAATCAAAGCAGGAAGCAATCTTGGCTTAAATGATTTAATAGAACAAAATTCATTAAGAGAATGGGAGAAGTTAACAAGTAAAGCTTTAGCTAATAAAGATATTAAAAAAGATTTAGAATATCTTCTTGAATCAGGTAAGTTAGATGATTTATTAAAGACTATGAAATTTCTTAGCGATGCTTCTGAACAACCTAATATAAAGGAGCAAATCCAAAGTCTCAAGAATCAACTTCAGAATCAACTTCAAAATTTAGACCAACTATTTAATGCTGCTAAAACTTTGGGAGAGACTCCCAGATTCGATCAAGATAAAATAATAAAAAATTCTTTAAAACAATCATCCTTTGAGCACAATTTTAATTTAGCAAATTCATTAGACCAATATTTTGGAACTGAGCTTAGAGACCAATTATTAAATGAATTTCATCAACAACATAAAAATTCACAAATGAATCTATCACTCGAAACTTTAACAAAAAGTGCATTTACAAATAAAGCATGGAATTCTCTTTTCAATCAAGCTCTTCAAAATGCAATAAGCGACGCTATGAACCAAAATATCAAATTTGAAGCATTTAAATCTCTCACACATCAATTACAGCAGTTAATGAACAGTTGTGCAAATATGCATTGCAGTCAAAAGATGTCTCAAAAACTTCCAGAGTTAATTTCTCAAGCACTAGATGTTTGTGAAAATTCTGAGCAATTAAGAAATGCAACCGAGTTTTTGAGAAAAATTGGATTGAATCCTCAATCTGAAGATATACAAAGAGTCGGAAAAAAATTGAATATGCCTGAAGAAGATATCTATGAATTGATTGAACCTAATTATCAAATTTTAAAAAAGATGATTGATGAAAGTACAGGAGATTTTCAACGTATTAGTAATTTGATGAATCAAATTCAGGATCAATTAAACAAGGACAGACTTAAAGAATTAATTAGTAGCGCTTTAGCTAATGAAAATAGAGACGCTTTAGGTGCTCTAGGTCATTTTGATTTAACGGAAGCGCTAAAAACAGCACAACAAATTGGGGGTAAAGAAGGACAAGACAAAATGATTGCCTGCTTATCTGCAGGAAGTGGTGAGAATCTTCTTAAACAATGGTTTATACATCGTAAAAATTTACCTGATGATACAAAACAAAAAGTAAAGGAATTAGCAAAAAAAATGTTGATTGAACTAGGTATCTACTATTCTAGAGCTAGGCTAGGAAGTTCCACAACGGGCCCTATACCTATAAACATTGTAAGACCATATACTATAGGAGATGATTTTGAAAATATTGATTTAGAGGAAACTATATTTAACCTATTAGAAAAGGGGAAAGAGTTAGATCATATAGATTATGATGATTTTTATGTTTATGAAACAGCAAAAGGTTTACGCTCGGTATGTTTTGAATTAGATATTAGCGGATCAATGTCAGGAGATAAACTTGCATACATGGCTATATGTGTGACAATGTTATGTTATGGAATGCGTAAAGATGAATTTGGAATTACTTTCTTTGAGTCAAATACCCATGTTTTAAAGGAATTGGATAAAAAGATTGATATGGAAAAATTAGCTGATGATCTCCTCTCTGTCACAGCAAGGGGTGGTACAAGATTACAAAGTGCATTAGAGTGGGCTAATAAACAATTTAAGGACCATTCCTCTTCACGTGAAAAATTAAATGTGTTATTTACAGATGCAGAAATTTTTGATCTTGAGCAGAGCATGCAGGAACTTAGAATCATGCGTTCACTGGGAGTTGATTTTATTTTAATTTGTCCAGAAACATCTTATAACTTAAAGGAATCTGAACATATGGTAAAAATTGCTGGAGGGCAATTGCTTACAATAAAAGATTGGAATGAATTTCCAAAATTGATCTCAGATATTATTAAATCGAGACTTTAATTAGTATGTTAAAAAAAGAATTATCAGGTAAAATAATAGAAAGTTTCGGTATAGATTTATATAAAAAAGCAAAAAATATCCCCAATAACAAAATTAATATTGTCTCTTTTAAAGAAATACCTATTAAAATTAGATCAATTATTTTAGATAACGAAAGAGAATTCCACCTTATCATTGATGAGAATAAAAGTGAAATCTTTCATGATTGTCCTTCATTTTTAATCCACAGTAATTTGGAAGATAAGATATGTGTTCATATAATAAAATTACTCTTAATAATTAATCCTTCTCTTTCTATAAAAATTCTCACGAATATAAGTAAATATGATTTGACTTCAGAAGATTTCGGCTCTAAAAAGAAAAGCAAAAATTTCATTAAGTTAGCAAATATATGTTTTGAAAACGATAATTGTGTAGAAGGTCTTAACTATCTAAATAAAGCAATTATTAATCAATATAATTGCGAACCAATAATAGAAAGATATTTTCAAACAGCAATAGCAAATGACTTATTTATTGAATTTTTTGAATTCTTGAAAACTGGATATGAAAATGAGCTTTATGATTATTTTTTTAAATTCAATGATTATATTGAAAATGGATTCAAATTATTTTTAAATTCAGTGTCTATCTATTCCTTTTTTGATATTTTAAGGATGATACAATACATTGATAGTATACTAGAAGAGTATCAATTTCAAAGTATTTCATTTATTTCTTCTATTGTTAATAAATTATCAAAAATGGTGAATTCAAGCAGTTTTAATGAGAAATATTTTTCAATCTATTTCATTAAGAAAAATTTAGATAAGTTAGCTAATTTTGACCCTAAATTTAAAAATATCATTGCTCAAAAGGATTATGAATTATTTAAAAAAGAAATCTTAATATATTTTTTGAATGAGATTGAAAATTTTTGTGTTATTGATAAATTAAAAATAATGAAAAAGCATTTTGAAATATTTAATATTCCAAAAAATGATTTTTATAAACATTATAAGGATTATAAAGATGAGATAAGGGAATTAGAAAGAAAAGTCTACTTAAAGAAATTTGCCTTTCTTAAACTTCTAATAGAGCAATATAATATAAAATTAACTAAAGTGGATTTTAGGAAGAAAAGAAACACATACATTGTTAATCATGATAAAGATAATTTGGAAAATCCCGCTTATGGTTATATTGTTAAGCATATTGGATTCTTTGGAATAAATGAATCTACAATTAAGTCATCAGAAATAGGGATTAATTATCTAATTATAAATGAATTATTTTTAGATGACTTGACAATTTTTCCAGATATTTTTTATTATAAAAAGCAATTCTGGGGAGAAAATGATACCTATGCAATAAGTTTGATAGATGGTTTTTCTGTCTTGAGTACTCAAGTCAATTATGATTATAAAATTGATCAAGATTACTCTAATATAAATGATATTATGATTATAGAATGGGATCTAGCAACCAAACCACGACAAGGTAGTTTAGTAAATGCGTATGGAGCTCAAATAATAATTCCTGATCAAAATAATCCTTTATTCCATGACTTAAGACCCTTTGATTTATGTTATTGCAAAAAAACACCTGTAAAGATAGAAGGGAATATTAAGACTATTAATGTAATTACTAAATGTTCTTTTAGAGAAGCTATTAATAGTGTTTCAAAAGGGATATCATTTACTGAAGGATATTATCCACTATCACTTGTAAGTAATGTTTTAGAAAAAAAATTAAGTCCATTTAAAGCTAATGAAGTAGTTATCAACAATCCAAATAAACAATTTGTACCAAATTATAGGCAATTTGCGAAAGCATTTAGAGGTTTCTTATTTGATTTTATAGGTAAAGAGAAAGAATATATTTATAATGAGCTAAAAAAAAATCCTGAAGAAAACGTTAATCAAATCCTTATTTTATTTAATTTGACTCCAGAATTAGCTGGGTTAGATCTTCCCTATTCTGAAATCATAGATGAACTATTAATTCAAGATTTCGAATTAAAAGATTTTAGAATAAAATTAATTGATAAAATCCATTTATATATAAAGAATTTGCTTACTAAAAAGGAATTTGCCTCAACAAAAATTTTTAACCTTAAAAAAATGCGAAATACCGCATTTATGCAGTACTCTGAAAAAATAATAAAATTGAGAAAAGAAGAGCTTGAAAAAGTAACCATATATAAACATCATGATGGTGAAAGTGTCTGGTATGATTTCTCAGAAGTAAATAAAACTTACTATGGGATTAGATTTACAAAAGCTTTAAATCTTGGACTCAGTTCAAAAATAAGCCAAGAAATATTTAACAAATTTTCAAGTTTTACTTCAAAATTAGATATTATATTAGAAGTTATTGAATCAAATAGTAATTGAAATAAGCTAAGTTTCAAATTATAAATTTTCATAAATTTCATCGTTTCCAAGGATAAAATAAAATTTTCCTAATCTAATCTTTTCAATAGCATCTATTTATTTTAAGATTGCCAAAATGAGAGAGAAATTCTGTATTTTTCTCTGTTCTTGTTAGACAAAAGTAAAGCCTCAATTTACATTATTTTTAAATTTTACATGCAATTCTAATAATATAGTAGTATCAAAAAAATTGATAAAAAAATGGTAAATAAAAAATTCCATCATCCTTCAAAAGATATAATTGAAACTAAAGGTACGATTTTAAGAGGAAAAACTATTTGTATGTGCTTAACAGGTTCAGTAGCTATAATCACTGCTCCAATTATCGCGCGAGAATTAATGCGCTTAGGTGCTGAAGTATTATCAGTAATGTCAAAAGCAGCTACAGAATTAATGAATCCATCATTAATGCATTGGGCAACAGGTAACCCAGTAATTACTAAATTGACGGGAGAAGTAGAACATGTCTTTTTAGCTGGAGATAGACCTAATGGAGTAGGTAAAGCAGATCTAATTTTAGTTTGTCCAGCGACTGCTAACACAATTTCAAAAATCGCAAATGGAATTGATGATACACCAGTGAGTACAATAGCTTCCACGGCATTTGGATCATCTATACCAATAGTAATTGTTCCAGCGATGCACGAAAGTATGTTTCATCCTATTCTCGAAAGAAATATTTCTCTTTTGAAAAAATATGGTATTGATATTCTGGGTCCAAGAATTTTGGAAGGAAAGGCAAAAATAGCAAAGATAGATGATGTAATAGATAGGGTTATTGACTTATTAGTAGCGAGAAAAGATTTTGAAGGTAAAAAAGTTTTGATTACAGCAGGTCCCACACGAGAATATATTGATGAAATAAGGTTTGTTTCAAACAATTCTTCTGGAAGGATGGGAATTGAGATTGCTAAAGAAGCTGCTGCAAGAGGTGCAGAAGTTCTATTAATTGCAGGCAAATGTATGGTAAAACTTCCTGATTATATAAACACGATTAATGTAGTTTCTACGGATGATTTTATCAAGGCAGTAAAAGATGAAATTTCATATAAAGACTATGATTTTTTCATTTGTGCCGCAGCAATAAGCGATTATAAGCCAATCAAATATATTGAAGGAAAGATCTCATCTGATAACGTTAAAGAATTACAAATAAATATGAGACTAACTCCTAAAATCATTGATGAGGCAAGAAAGAAGAATTATAAAACATTTATAGTTGGCTTTAAAGCTGAAACAAATGTATCAAGAAGCGAATTAATAGATCGTGCTTATAACAGATTAAAAAAGTCAGAAATTGATTTAATAGTTGCAAATGATGTAGGTAGAGAGGATATTGGATTCGGTAGTAAAGATAATGAAGTCTATATTGTAAATAAAGAAAAACATATCACTCATGTGGAGAAATCTACTAAGAGATATATTGCATCAAAAATCCTAGATGTCGCATTGGAAAATTATCGTATTAGAGAAATTAAATCGTAATAAACATTATATTAATAAATTTTATTATTTTTAGAAAAGATTTAAATAACAATTCAATTTCTTTTCAAAATGAAAGAAAAATTACATTTTGAATTAATAATTGAATAGATGTTGTGATATTCGTCCTATTATTTATGCAATACTTATCAGCTTAACCCATAAATATGTATGTATTTAATATTAAATTTATAATTAAAATATTGAAAAAAGTTAAAAGTGAGATATAAAAATGCCATCTGAAGATGAGGGTAGGATAACCCAAGGAACAATTGCTCAATTCATGCGGAAACGAACTCAATTAGTTGGTTTCGAATTTGGGTATTGGAAACATGTACAATATTGTGCTGAATTTATAGATAATGCTTTAGATGCAATAGAATCCTTTCAATGGAATGAAATAAAAAAGGATGATTCAAGTATTCAATTTTCTTTAGATCAAGATCTGTCCTTAGAACATTTATCCATTCTTCAAGAAGCAAAAAAAGATGAGGAAGCTCAACCATTAAATCAAGTAGCAAAATTAGCATTGATGGAAGAAGTTGGGATAAAACCAACTGAACCTAAAATTAAAGAAGCAAATGAGCTTCAAGAAAAAGAAGAAGAATCAGGCGAAATAATTGATAAAAGTGAATTGGAAGTGGAAGAAGAAGTAAGGCTAATTATCGAAGATATGAATGAAATTATTAAACCTGTTGAGGATATTATTGATGTTGAACCAATTGTTATAATTCGATTGAGAGAAGCTGAAGCTGCTTCTTTTTTGACTTCTGACATATCCCAAAAAAATGTTATGAGTTATACTTTCGAAATTTTTGATAATGGTCTTGGTATGGGAAAAGGAGATCTTCGTAAATACGGTAAATACTTAGCATCTTCAAAAAGTTTAGAATTAAAACAAACAAGAGGCAGTCAAGGGTTTGGAGCTCCTAGTGCCTTCAGTGATGCTCAAAATACTACAGGAAAACCTATTGTAGCAGTTTCAAAATCTGCAGATAGTATTTATGCTACTGTATCAGAATTTTTTACTACATCTAAAAATGAAAAAAGATATCTTGTTCACCCAACTGAAGTTGATTGTCCTTTTATTCATGGTACGTATATAAAATTGCATTATTTGAATGTAAAATACGTTCGGGGTTATGTAGAGACATATATTAAAGAAACAGCTTTGATGAATCCCCATGTTACTATTATATATATTGATTCTTCTGGTGAAGAATGGATTTATCGAAGATTAGTATCATCCTTTCCTAAAGAACCAAAATATGCTAAACCCCATCCTTCTTCAACAAATATAGGAGATTTACAAGATCTTTTAACTAAGTCAAACAACTTAACGGTTTCAGCTTTTCTTCAAGATAATTTTGTAAGAGTTAGTTCTAAAACAGCAAAAGAAATATTAAGAATTGCTGAAAGAGACCTTCAAGATAAATTAAACATTCTAATTTTGAGAAACGGGTTTATTACAAAAATTGAAAATAAAGCAGATCCGGTCTATTATTTTAATTACGAAAAAAGAGTTTATGGTCGTTCAGACAAAGAAAGAGATAAATTTGTTATATACCAATTAAAATCTGAAGACATTAAGGAAAAATATTTAGAATTAATATTAAATTATAAGAGTTTTGATAAAGAACTTGAAAAAATCAATAAGGATATAAAAAAGCATAGTAATCTTATTGAAAAAACTGATACAAAAAAGGATGTTCGAAAAATAGAGAAAACGGTCGATAAATTACTAAAAGATATTGATGCTATAGTTCGAAAGAAAGAAAAAATCAAAATGGATCTCAATAATCTGATACAATCGTCTAAAGAAAATTTACTAGAAATGAAAAAGCTAAAAGAAAGGGATGATTTTGAGAATTTAATTAATGAAGTACAACTTTCAAAAGCAAAACCAAAAGAATTAACAAATCTTCAATTTAATTCGCTTTTTCATGCATTTAAATCAATTAAGTATATGGCACCTCCAACCGATACAGCTATTCCTGTTGGAGATATGGTATTAGAAAATACATTAATTAAAGAAATTGGTTTAAAAGTATCAGAAAATCTGGATGAATTCGATGAACCATTGGAAAATATTAAAAAATTATCGATCGAGGTAAAAGAAGCAAAAAAGAAAAACTTGCTTAAAGAAGAACCTTCTACAGATAAGACCGATTTGGAGAATATTGCAATAGAACAAGAAGAGTTAATTGATTTTAATAGAAAAATTTTAACAAGTATAAATTTAGAAGATGAAAGTTTATCTTTTAATGAATTTGAACAATCTATAGATGATATTATAAATAATACTAAAGAGATATCGAAGGAGAGTTATCAAGAAGTATTTAATTTTTTTGTTGAGACTTACACTAGAGATGACGATTTTGTCGCTGGAGAAACGAGACCTCCCACAAGTGGAAAAGGTCTCGCCTATATTGTAGAAGCTGCATTAGCTTATTGCAATGATCCTAAAAAACTTGATACTCCTAAACGCTCTAGAGATGTTTTATCGAGATTTGTAAATAGAACGCCAAAACTTAGAGATAGCGCAGATTGTGCTATTACAAAGGCAGTACAAGCAGTAAACTGGAAAAATTATAAGCTTGATACCTACGATAATAATCTTCCAAAAGGACCTATAAAATTATTAGTTAATGTGTCTGGTCCATATGTCCATTTGATGTTCAAATCGCAATCAAAAAATGCATTAGCAGATGATGAGGAATTAATTAAGGAGATTAAATATTGTCTTGAAGCTATTGGAAGAAGATTACGAGTGTATCTTAATAGAAAAGCAACTATTCATAAAAGCCAGAAAAGAGCAAGCTTAATAGAGCAATATATCCCAACATTTGTAAAAAGCATATATAATATAGCATCACAGGGAAAAAGTATTCATAAGCAAAAAATATCAACACAAGAATTAGAAAATTTGATGAAAGATGCTATAGGAAGAAAAATTCCTCCAAGCCCAGCACCAAAAGTAGAAATAACAAGGTTAGAAATAAAAGAGAAAGAAATAGAAAAAGAAGTTCCAAAGAAAGTGGAGATCAAATGGGAAGAACCTTCTCTTGAAAAAATTACTACCCTTAAATCAACCGAAATGGAAGAGCAGACTTTATCTGTGAAGACATTTAAAAACTGGACTATTAATGAATTGAGAGAATACTGTAAAGATCATAATATAACACTTCCTTCAAAAGTAAATAAGTCTGAAATTATTACCATTATTCAAGAATCTTTTATTAAGAAAAAGGAACCTGAAATACCTATTAAAGCTCTTAAACCCAAAGAAGATTTAGTTGAAACTAAACCCAAACCTATTCCTGTGAAACCCTCATTAACTCAAACTACATTACCGGTAATAACAACTGAGAAGATTATAGCTGCTTTGTCAGAAAATTGGCAAAATATAACCCATTTAATTTTTAAATTAAAAATTAAAGATATGATGGACGCGAGATATCTTCAAAATAAGTTAAAAGATCTAGTTAGAAAAGAAAAAATATTAGTAGAAATTAGAAAAGGCAAAAAACATTGGAGATTAAAGTGAAATAAATATGACGAAAAAAGAAAATGAAAAAGTTTATGATTTAAGAGCGGCTAGAAAGATATTTGAAGATTACTTAGAGAAAGGCCAACAGGTTCACGCTTTTAAGCAAACAGAAGATACAATTAAAATAGACGATCTAAGTAAAAAAGATGCTCTAAACAGAATTTATTTGCTTATAGATAATATTATAGAACAAATTTACAAAACAGGAAGACCCGCAATTCAACTGCCTTCGAGAGCTTCATCAAATATAATATGGGATGAAGAAAATGATCTTCTATTGTTAGGAAAACAAATAATGGAAAAGCAATTCCATACACTTACAAGTGTAGCAGATATTACGAGATTAATGAGAGTACTTGAAGTTGTAGCTGAATTATTAAGGGAAGATTTACACGCCACAAAAAGAGAAGTATTTTATACTGATGTCAATTTATTTGGAGAACAAAAGAATAGCGATAAAAGTATTGAAGATATTGCAACCATGTTGTATACTTCACGAAATTCTACTCATATAGTCGCTGCACCGAGAGGATCATGTGTTGGAAGATTAAGAATAAGAGATAGAACTGATATTATTGACCTTGAAGCCCAAGGAAGTGGTGGATGGACAATATCCCCTTTCTTGGACCAAATTGAAATAATTGAGTCTGATGCAGAATTTATTTTAGTTATTGAAAAAAATGCTGCAATGATGCGACTCGCTGAAGATAGATTTTGGCGTAAATATCCTTGCATTTTAATAACAGCTCAGGGAGTTGGAAACGTTGCTACTCGTATGTTCTTAAAACGTTTAAACAAAGAACTTAATTTACCAACTTTTACATTAGTAGATAGTGATCCCTATGGTCATTATATTCATTCCGTATATTTAAGAGGCTCTAAAAGATTAAGTTATGAATCACCTTTTCTTGCTACACCTAATATAAAACTACTTGGAGTTTTAACAAGAGACTTAGATAAATATAAAATCCCAAAAGTTGCTAGAATTAGAATGAATAAACAAGATGAAAAACGGACAAAAGATTTATTAAATGAAGATTTTGTCAAAAAAAATAAAGAATGGGAAACTGACTTAAAATTAGCACTTAAATTAAAAGAGAAAGCTGAAATTCAAGCGTTTGCTACTCACGGCTTTAAGTTTCTGACTGATAATTATTTACCAGAAAAATTAACTACAGGTGATTGGATATGAAAGCATTTCAAAAAAAAGATGGTGGAATAATCCAATTAATAGATAAAGAAAAAATGAATGATTGGCCTGTTGAGTTACCTTTTTTATTTGTAGAATACATTAGAGAAAAAAAATTGGATACATATGGAGATACGAAGGTTAAAAAGGAAGTAGAAGCTTACCTTGATGAAATTATGAAAGATATTGCCATTCCTCGATTGATTATCCTATTGGAAAGTGAGAATGATGAAGAGATAATATTGTCACTTACTAGAATAGAAGAAATAGCTAAGAAGAATATAGATATGGCAAAACCTATTCAAAAATATTTAAGAGATCTTCAATCTAATAAAAATAAAAAAATAGTTGAGCTTTCTAATAAAATTTCTGATATTTTTGTAAAAGCAGAAAGAAAAAAAGAGCTTGCAAAGAAAAGAAAAATTATGCAAGAAAAAGAAAAAGAATTCTTAGCTGGTAAAATAAGTGCTGAAGAATATATAAAAGTTAGAAAAGAATATCTACTTTTAAAAGAATAATTTGAGATACAATGAAATGGGATATAATTAAAAAAAATTTTTACGATTTTATTATAGAGAATAATGTAATCGGATTTTTTAAAGATCCTATTACTTTAAAGTCAGGTAGGCAATCATATTGGTACGTGAACTGGAGAAATATCGCCGAAGATGTATATTTATTTGATGAATTGACTGATTATATTATATCCTTCGTTAAATCTTTGGAACTAAATCCTGATTGTTTTTATGGTGTCCCTGAAGGAGCAACTAAATTAGGAGTTATCACTCAATTTAAATGGGCAAAACAACAAACAATTTATAGTAAAGGAGTTTTTAGTTTACCAATGGGACGTGCAGCTCCAAAAATGCACGGAGATCCAAAAGATAAATATTTTATGGGAATACCGAAAGGTAAAGTAATTATTCTCGAAGATACCACTACAACTGGAGGATCATTAATCAATTGCATAGAACATTTAAAAACTTTAGAGATAGAGCTAATCGCTGCTATTGTATTAACAGATAGAAATGAATTAAGAGATGATGGAAGAACAGTAAAAGAAGCAATTAATGAAAAAGGAATAAATTATTATTCAATGAGTAATGCTGTTGAAATTTTACCATTTTTAAAACCAAATCAAAATTTAGCAAAAAATATCGAAGATTATTTCAAAAATTATGGGGCTCGTCAGTTGAAGTTTTAAAATTATTGATTATCCGTAAGAAAGAACTTTCTCCATACCTTTATAAGGTTAAATAATCTTGCATATAATATTTTTTCAGATGTAGTTAATCTCTGCTCATCATCTAAAGTTAATTCTGCTCTTGCTAATTTTAAAACTTTTAATAATCTGCTATCAATAAGGTTTGTGGTATAAGAATTGAATCTATCTAAATCAATCTTTGGTTTGATATTCTTATTCACTTCATTTTCCATAAAAATCTTAGATTCTTTTATTTTATTTAAAAAATTTTTATTTTCTCTTTGAACTAGCTTTTGATCATCTCTTTCACTTATTGCATATCTCTGAACATCTACATTATCACATTTTTCGTGAGCGCTTATTTTCAAGATATTATTTTGAATGAAAGGAATAGCTTTAAAATATTTTAATCTATATTTCTTGCCTTTTTCAAATGGTCCGAAAGATTCTCCTAATAATACTAAACCTTTATGACTATTTATGCATTCTGTAGTCAATTCTTCATTTTTAAAAGAAAAATTTATTCGATTTAAAGAATCTAACAAATAATCTTCAATTTTTATCAAACCTTTTCTCACCATATTTAATAAATTAAAAAACTTTTATATACTAATTAATGTAAACCAACAGAAATAAAATCATATTAGAAGATTAATAAATGATTATTTAGTGAGAAATTTGCTGGCAGAAACGATCTTATTGATTATTTTCTTCCTTTTCTTTCTATTTGGCTTCTGGATAATTTATAAACAAGTTGCCTTAGTTAAAAAGGGAGAATTCAATAACAAGGATCGATTCCAGTGCTTAATATATGGATTCATTTTTAGTTCTGCAGTTATGATAGTTATTGCCATGGGTTTTATCTTTACTGTTAAAACACCAGAGTTCTGGCAAAATAGTTTGACAGAACCTCCTGATATCAATCCTCTGTCAATTCTTTTACCATTTACTTTATGTTTAGTATATATCTCTTTTTATCCATTCATAGATTTCTTATTCATTGCATTTTCTAAAGATCAAAATGAAGGACTTACTCCATTTCATATCTTTTTAAGTAAGAGTTTCATAAACTTATCGAACAATAAAACTGTTTCAATAATCATGGCTTTACTTTTATATATTCTATTTATTTTGCCACCATTCATACTTTCTATTTTAGGATTACCATTTTTAATGATATGGATTACTTGGATGCTTATTTATCCATTAATGATATTAACTTTTTATGGGTCAAAAGGATATATTGCAGGGATCACAAGCATATATTATCATATTCCGGATATTAAACGGTCATCCTTTTTGAATTTCGAAGATAGTAAAAGAGGAATGCATCAATTCTTTTCGAATCCAAGTCCTTATATTTTACTAGGGTTAATGCTATTTGTATTTGTTTGGGCTTGGATTTCAATGTTTCAAACAATTGGTTTTTATTTTACTGGATCTTTAGCAATTTCAACTATGTCTTCTGTTTTTGTATTCGTTACATTATTTTTTGGTGTAATAGGCTATTTTACTCGCTTTTGGGGAAGAAAAATTAAATATCGTGGAATCGACATATATTTTGCTGCCTATTTAATGGCAGCAATTGGCATAAATGTTTTAGTAAATTTCTTGATTGTAAATTCTGATAAACTATATGATTCTTTTGGTATATGGGCACTTACTCAAGAAATCGTTCCAAATTTTATATTATATTCCTGGGCTGCTGTGATAGAAGAAATTGTAATGATAATATTTACTTCTTATTTCTTTTTATCTAAAAAAAGTGAATTTACTCATAACCTCAAATATTCATTAGTTACAAAAAGTGGCCAGACTTTTGATCCAATCCCATTATTTAATCTAATTAAAAATCGTGATTTAAATCTAAGAAAGCACGCTGAAGATTCATTGATATTAATGTTTGAAAGAATTCCTTTAAAATCTGAGGTATTAATTGATGATTGGAAATTTAAAAATTTATTAATTGATGGTTTAAGTGATCCTAATCCAAATTCAAGAAAAATTTGTTCTAAAATATTGCATCGATTAGAAAGTGAAATTCCAGAACAAATCTTACCTTGGATAATAGAATGTTTAGAATCTCCTAATTATGACAAAATAATTCCAATTACTTCATCCTTATTAACAGCAGAACAAACTTTTATCGAAAAAATACCAAAAAAGTTAATTATAAATCTTTTAAACGATCCTGAATGGAGATTAAAACGAATCTGTCTAAAATTGTTATCAAAATTAATAAAAAAGGATAAAAATCTAATTCATGAAATTAATGTAAATAAACTAATGGATGACCCAAATTACGAGATACAAATAGAATTATTAAACATTTTTTCAGAGTCTTCTATTTCTGTGCCTATAGACATTTTAATAGATAAGTTAAAGCATTCAAATAGCATTATCAGAGCGGCAGCAATTAAAAACATAAAAAATATATCATCTGAAAATCTCAATAAAGAAATTATTATTAAAATTCTTCCATTCATGAAAGATCCAAACAGCTCCGTTAGAGCTTCGGTTTTTGAAGTAGTTGGTAAGATTGGCAACTTTAAAAAATTCTCTATTCCTGTCTCTCCAATATTTGATGGATTGATTGATTCGGATGAAATTGTAAGAAATTCTTCGATTTTAGCATTAGAGAAGTATTTTGATGAGGAAAAAAGAGCTATAAATATTGATAACATTATAAAAAGAATAGATTCAAGTAATACTGATCTTTTAAATAGCGTTCTAACTCTTCTGGGTAAAATTTGGAAAAAAGATCCTGAAAAAATCCTTAGTATCTTATTAATTTTTATAAAATTTGATGATTCAGAATTAAAGCAAAAAATTTCAAATATTTTAGTGGAAAAATATTCAAAAAATCCTGATTTAATCTTTGAAAATCTTATTAAAATACCAGATGAGTCGAAATTTATTTCAAAAGGTATAATTTCAACTACAATAATTAAAATTGCTGAGGAACATAGTGAATTAGCTATACCAAAATTGATTAAAAGTTTGGAATCTGAAAATGAGGAGATTCTTTTAAATGTATTAGCTTCATTAGATGGCCTTATAGAAAAAGTAGCCGATAGATTAGATATAAATTTATTAATATCTATCTTCTTAAAAGATTTTAATATTAAAACTAAAAAAGAAAATTCACAGTTGCTTTCTAAAATTGCACAAAAGAAACCTTCATTACTAAAACCAGTAATAAGTAAATTATTACAAATATTAGACAATCAGGAATTATCAATTAAGATAATATTAACTAAAACTTTACTTGAACTTTCAAAAGAAACACCTGATCTTCTTCCAATAAATTATATAATAAATAAACTTTCAGATAAGGATTCTTTTATACGTGAAACAAGTACGAAAATATTAGGATATATCGGTTCTGAATCACCATTAAATGCAATTGAAGCACTAATAAATAAATCCCTAATTGATGAAGAATGGATCGTAAGGGATGCAGCTGTCTCGAGCATTGGTAAAGTTATTGAAAAAGTGGCTAATAAGCAGAGTATTATTGAAAAATTAATTCTGCTTTTAGACGATCGGAAAAGTTGGGTTCGAAGATCAGCAATTAAAACGCTATCTTCTATGAAAGATATAAATGATTCTCTTATTCCCTTTGAAAAGTTATCTAAAAATCTCCTGAGTGAGGATCCTAAAATTAGAGAAGGATCTGTTAGTTTATTAAAGATTTATAATTTTGAGATTATTAATAAAAATTTTGATGATCTTGTCACTCTTTTAGGAGACGATTCTGATGATGTGAGAGCTGCAATGATTAATGTGATGGTTGATATTATCCAAAAAACTGGACTCTCTCGAATTCTTTCAAGGTTATTAAAAAATTTAAGTGATGAGGGATCATTAACTACTCAACAATCTATTGCATTGATCCTAGGAAGAACTGCTAGATATGAGGAAGAAAATATAAAGAAAAGAGTAATTGCAATATTAAAAATACGCTGCGAAATGTCTCAAGACCCAATTATTTGTAATACTCTGACAAAGTTAGAAGAGAGTTAACTGCTTTCCTTTAACCTTCTATTAATTAAGGGAAGATATCACTAAACCTTTTCTCTCTTTTTACTTTTTTCCGTCAAATTTTATTTACAGTTTAATAAGTTTAAACCATTAATATAACAATTTAAAATATCAAAAAAATTAATTTTGGTATATTAAAGAAATTTTCAGGTGATAATTCTTGACAACCCCTCTTTCTAGCCCAACTGTGCCAATACATAAAGTTCAAAGATTTGAAGATTTTTATAGGTTATTTGAAGATAAACCTGGAGTATATAAATATCAAGATCAAATTAATGATGTTTTTTCCAAAGGTGGAAACACCCTAATAATATTTTATGAAGACATTTTAGCATTTGACTCGCAAATAGCCGAAATGTTAAAAAGAGACCCCGAATCTCTTTTAGAGGATGCTGTAGAAGCTTTTAAAAATATTCTTAAATTTCAAGTAGGAAAACTGCCGGATCAAGATTATTTTGTAAGATTAACAACTAAAGATGAAAATAGTCCATTAAGCATCCCCTTAAGAAGATTAAGAGCAAAAAATATAGATAATTTAGTTTGGTCCAAAGGTATATTAGTAAGAAGTTCAGCAATTAGACCGAAATTGATTAAAGCTACTTTTGAATGTATGTTATGTGGTGCTCAATTTGAAATTATCCAACTTACATCAAAAATAAAATGGCCAAAATTTTGTAGTAATAAAAGGTGTAAAGCAAAAAGTCAATCCGACTTTCGTCTTATTTCTAAAAATTCAGAATTTATAGATTGGCAAAGTATAATGATTCAGGAAATACCAGAAGATTTACCTCCAGGTAGAATACCACGATCAATTCAAGCTATTTTGACCTATGATTTAGTTGATACTGTAAAACCAGGAGATAGAATAAAATTGATGGGAGTATTTAAATCTGTTTTAGCTCAATCTACTAAAAATATTAATAGTACGCTCTTTAAAACCTTCATAGATGTCAATTTTATAGAGCCAGAAGATAAAAGCGAGGAGTTTATTGAACTTTCTAAAGAGGATAAGAAAGCTATTGAAGATTTATCAAAGGAACCGTTGATCCAAAAAAAAATCGCAAGGTCTATTGCTCCAACTATATATGGAAGAGAAGATCTTAAATTAGCTTGTGCTTTAAGCTTATTTGCAGGTACTAGGAAAAAAAAACCAGGAGGAAGTTATAAAAGAGGTGATATTCACATATTATTTGTAGGTGATCCTGGGACTGGGAAGAGTGAAATTTTGAAAAGTGCAATAGATATATCTCCAAGAGGTTTGTATACCTCTGGGAAAGGTTCAACGGCAGTTGGCTTGACAGCAGCAGTAATTAAGGACAGTGATACTGGTCAAATGAACCTTGAAGCCGGAGCAGTTGTACTCGCAAATGGTGGTGTAGCTGCGATTGATGAATTCGATAAAATGGATCCGGCTGATCGATCTGCGCTACATGAAGCAATGGAACAACAAACTGTGAGTATCGCCAAAGCTGGCATCGTTGCTACTTTGAAAGCACAAACTGCGATAATAGCTGCCGCAAATCCACGTTCAGGCAGATATGACAGATATAAAACTGCCACTCAAAATATTCATTTACCGCCTTCTCTTCTCTCTAGATTTGATCTGATTTTTGTTGTCGTAGATAGACCAGATCCTGCAGATGATGCCCAAATGGCAGAATTTATTTTAAAAAATTCAATGATTGAATCTGAAGAAGCATTAGAAGGAATTTCTGATGAAATCGCTCCGATTTCAGGAGATTTTTTAAAGAAATACATAAAACATGCTCGAAGAACTTGTCATCCAATATTAAGTGATCAAGCTAAGGAAAGAATAAAAGAATTCTACTTAGAATTACGGGGACAATATGATAGTGAAGACGCTATAGTCTCCATTTTAGCAAGAAATCTTGATGCACTTGTTAGATTAAGTGAAGCATATGCTAAAATGGCTTTAAGGGATAAGGTAATTAAAGCTGATGTCGAAGATATTATAAAATTATTTAAACGTTATTTAAAAGATACAGGTTATGACGAGACAACTGGAAAGATAGATATGGATAGGATTCTTGTTGGTCAATCCAGGAGCACAATATCAAAGCTAGATAAATTATTGAATAGATTAAAGGAAATATTTGAGGAAAACAGTTGGAAAGCTTTAGAGAAGAAAAATGTAATTCAAATTCTTGAATTAGAGGAAGATTTAGATGAAAACTGGATTAAAGATGCAATTCAAGAATTAATTAAAGAGGGCACATTATACGAACCAAAACAAAACTTAATAAAATTCACTAATAGAGATGTTTAAATTCATTTTATAATCAAATTTAGCAAAATTCTTGAATAATTAAAACGAAATTAGATCCTTGAGAGTAATTCCCCTTTACTCGATCTTCTATTTTTATTTCGCCTTTGAAACTTTTGACAATCTGACTCACGAGAGTCAACCCAATCCCCATTCCTTTTACTTTTTTGTTTCGTGGAACTTTTCCCCCTAAAAGAGCTTCTTTTTGTTCATCAGGAATGCCAATCCCATTATCTTTAAAGTTAAACTTTATATAATTTATGTCTTCTACTTTATACTTGTTTATATTAATTTCAATTTTTACATTATGATTATTATTATGTTTTACGGCATTTATCATCAGGTTCTCGAATAAATCTAAATACAATTCATTACCCATTGCATATAACTTTTCAAAATTAGATATTATTTCAATTGAAATTGATCTATTTTGATAACTCTCTAAAATGAAATTCTTTGCTTTGATTATATATTGAATCACCTCTACTTTTCTTAATAAATCTTCAGAATTGATTAAAGTTGAAAGCTTTTTCATATCCTTTACTAGATTAACCCCTCTATCAACCTGATAATAAATCCTTTCAAAGATTTTTTTTGAGTGTCCTTTTAATTCATTAGAATAATATTTTTCAAATTCTGTAAGGAACAAAAGATTTTGTAAGATATTGCTCATATCATGGATAAAAATTTTCTTATAAAGCTCTGAATTATGATACGTATGGCGAATTTTATTTTCGTCTTCCTTACGTTTAGTTATGTCTCTGGAAATTAGTAGAGCTTTCTTTTCATTATTCTCATTTTCAAAAAGTCGACCCCGATTTTCAAGCCAAATCCAATGTCCTAACTTATGTTTAAAACGCACTATAGATTCCCCATATCCTATCTTCAATCCTTTATTCCATTTCTCCATTGCATAACATAAATCATCAGGATGAATGAATTCTAAAGCAAATCTCCCTAGAAGCTCTTCTGGAGTGTATCCTAAAAATTCTTTTAGTGCCCGCTTATTTAAATATTCATATCTAAGTTCAGTATCTAAAATTATCACGATGTCGTGCGCGTGCTCAGAGATATGATCATTTGCTGTTTTATTACTCATCTTAAGAATCAACTTTATAGTAATAATAAGAGATTATTAATTTAACAAAAATAACAAATATACGTAATGAAATAACGAAAAAATTTTATAATAATATATAATAAATTGCTAAAGATCGATTTGACTGAAATATCTGTTATATAAACCCAAGTGCATTATCTATAATTCCTAAATAATATCCTAATTAAATTGCAATAATATTTTAATAAAATTGATAAGCTCAATAAATTTTATTATTTTTAAAAAAATTATTTAAATTAAATAAATATAATAAAATAACGAGAAGGATGGACAATTAGAGCAGCAGTATTTGTTGATATAAAGAAAATCATTTATAAAGAAGATTATCCAAAGCCAATTACCGGGCCCGATGACGTTCTTGTTAAAACAGAGTATTGTGGTATATGTGGAACTGATATAACTAATTTTAAATTGAAAATGTACCAAGTTCCTTTAATAATGGGTCATGAGTTTACTGGTGAGGTTGTACAAATAGGACAACATGTTACTGGAGTAAAAGTAGGAGATAAAGTGTGTGGTATTAATGTTTCACTCGATATAGGTCAAGGTGAGTTGAGTGGAATGGGAATTTTTGAAGATGGTGGATTTGCAGAATATGTTAAAGTTCCAATAAAATATCTTTTTCATATTCCTCAAGGAATTTCAACGAAAGAAGCAGTAATGATTGAATCATTTGCTAATGCTGCAAGAGGTACGCGATTATCAAAAATTGGAAATAACCAAAATATAGTGATAATAGGTGCGGGAAATATTGGACTATGTTTTTTAACATACCTTATAAGTGAAAGGAATCCAAATTATATAGTTGTAATTGAACCGCATAGTTTTTTAAGGGATATAGCAAAAGAGTTTGGTGCATCTGAATCTTTTCCTCCGATTATGGCAAAAATAAAAAAATTTTTAAAAAAAAACGGAACGCCAGATTACATTTTTGATTGTGCTGGAAATGAAAAAACCCTTAAAATGGCTCTTGATTTGATAAAGAAAGGAGGAACTATACTTCTGGAAGGTGTATATAAAGGAAGCGTCTCGATTCCAATGTTCATCATTAATTCTAAAGAAGTATGTATAAAGGGTGTTCTTGGACATGATCGTGAAGATATTTTAAATTCTATTAATTTTTTTACTCAAAAGAAGGTTGATGCTAATAAATTTATTACTGAGAAGGTGCAATTGAAAGAAATTCAAAATGCGTTTGAAAAATTTTTAAAAGACGGAGAAAGAAAGTTTGTAAAAATAGTGGTTGAGATTTAAAATTTAAATATTACTAATTCTATTTAATTAAATTGATTTAATTGACTAGAATACTTTTAAAGCATAACCCGAAATTAATTGAAATGATTTTTCGACATTTTCACCATTTTTAGCTGAGGTATACAATACTTTTTTTGCTTCAATCTTATTACCAATGTTCATAATCCCTTTTTCATGGATCTCAGTATCTAAATCATTTTTATTAGCTAGCAAAATTATTGGAATGTTTTTACAGTAGCGTAATAGGTCAGGATTCCAAAACTGTTCAATCTGAATAAATGTATTTTTTCTTGTTAAATCTCCTACAATGAGAGCTCCATGAGCACCTCTATAATATATATGTCTCATATTTATCCATCTTTCTTGCCCAGCTATATCCCAAATTTGCATTGAAATTGACTTATCACTATCCAAATCTAATTTTTTAATAAAGATATTAGTACCTATTGAAGCTCGATAGTCTCGTGAAAATTGTCCTGATATGAATTTTTTAACTAAACTAGTTTTACCAACTCCAGGTTCCCCAATAATTATAACCTTTATCCTAAAAGCCATAAGATATCCAATATTGCCAATCTTTTGTTAAATAACATAAATACAAAATGAAAATATATAAATATTATAATAATCAAAACCTAAAATAAAATTAATCAAAAGTAGATCTAAATTTTTAGAGGATTTTTTTTATGACTACTGGTATAGTATATGACAACATTTATCTCCAACATAAAATTGGAACTCATGTCGAGACTCATGAGAGATTAATCGCTATCATGGAATTATTGAAGGATAAAAAACTTTTTGAGAATCCTGATTTCAAATTGATCCAACCGAAAAAAGCTACAATAGATCAAATTAAATATGTTCACGAAGAAAGTTTAATTCATGAAGTTAAAGAATTGAGTGAATTAGCAAAAGCAACTGGTTATATCCAACATCTCGATATGGATACAGATGTATCAGCAAAAACGTTCGAAGCATCTTTATATAGTGTTGGTGGTAATTTGACTGGTATTGATGAAATATTAGAGGGCAATGTAAAAAATGTATTTGCTGCAGTTAGACCACCGGGGCATCACTCTAATTCTTATAAATGCGCCGGATTTTGTATATTCAATAATATAACAATAGCAACCGAATATTTATTTAGAGAAAAAAATCTAAAGCGGGTTGCTATTATTGATTGGGATTGTCATCATGGAAATGGAACCCAGGATATATTTTATAATGGTTCTGATAATGGAGAAGTTGTATTATTTAACTCACATCAAGATGGTAGAACACTTTACCCAGGAAGCGGATTTATAGACGAGATTGGTTCGGGAAAAGGCAAGGGTAAAATTATTAATTTCCCAATGCCTCCTAGAGCAGCAGAGGATATTGTTTTAATTTATTTCGATGAAATTATCTTTCCGATTTGCCAAGAATTTAAGCCTGAATTTATTCTTATTTCTGCTGGTTTCGATACTCACTGGAGTGATAGATTAACTAATATGGGTTGGACTTTCCAAGGACCGGCAAATTACTTGAAAAAAATAAAAACAGTTGCTGAAAGGTTTGCCAAAAATAGATTGTTAATTACTCTTGAAGGAGGATATGAAATTGACAAACAAGCTAAAGCAGTATTCAATTGTTTAAAAGTTCTTAATGATAATTATGATGAATTAATAGAAGAAAAATCAAGAGATTCTGAAAAGGAATTAATTAATTACGTTAATGCTGTTTTAATCTCAAAATTGAAGAATAATTTAAGCCCCTATTGGAACTGCTTTTAGATTACTACTTTATATATATCTATTTTACTTGCAATTATACCATAATTTATAAACTTAGTCCACTATTTAAGTTACAAACCAAGAAAATTTTTTTATTATAGAACAAGAGGTATAGTAATTATGTCGTACGAATATGAGAGAGATGACGAAGAAGAAGAAAGACCACCACTCAAACCTCCATCGATGCCTCCACCAACAAGGCCTCCAATGGAAGCTCCTCCAAGTCCTGTATTCCAACCAGAATCTGTAACTCCAACTGGACCTACACAAGCAGATTATGATGCCATCATGTACCAATTTCAAGAGAGAGAGACAGCTATTAGCCAATTACAAAGTCAATATAATGAAATCAATGCACAATATGCTAATTTAAATGCTCAACTACTTGAAAAGGATAGTCAAGTAAACCAACTAAATGGAAAGATTCAAAGCCTTCAAGCAACTTTAGAAAGTTACCAAAATCAAATTAATCAGTTAAACAATGAAAAAGCTCAATTACAAGCGCATATTCCCCAACTACAAGGGCAACTTCAACAAGTTCAACAAGAGAACATGACCCTTCAACAACAAATTGGTCCTTTGCAGGCACAAATAAATAAATTACAAGAAGAATTAGTTTATAAAGAAAGAAGAATTCAAGAATTAAAAGAACCTAAAGCAGTCATGCCATCCAGTTTAGCACAGGGGATAACATCTCAAGTTTCAAGCTTAAGCAGTAGCCCTACTTTTGGTCCTTCTACTGAAGCTCAATCTACCCCAACTCCAGAATTAGGACCATCACTCGGATCTGGAAGGAGAATGTGCCCAAATTGTGGAGCAACAGGTTTTGCTATAAAAGAAGTTGAAGACAGAACTAAGATTATCAGTTACATTCCAAAACCTCAATATGCAAAGAAGAATATCTGTACAAAATGTGGTTTTGAGTTTTAAAAATTATTTTATTTTTAAAATTTTTTAAATTTCTGGTCTTTAGCCTTTAGAAATAGTTTTTAATATTCAATTAGATTTTGTTTATGAATATTTAATATAGTTGGAAATTAGAAGGAAAATTATATATATTATAATTTTAATTAATATTGCAAATTTATTGAGGTATTAGTAAGGATTATAATTGATTTAATATGTCAGAATTTCGAGAAGATCTTCTTATTTCGACTATAAACAAAAAAAGGGTAATTGGGATTATTCTTATTGTTGTTTTATTAATCTCCTTGTTTGCTTTTTCAAGCTTCTTACTTGGCTTAATCTGGGGGAGCCAAAGACCAACTCCTAGTGATAGATTATTAGAAGCCGATGAAGAAAGCGTTACTTTAGATTTAATTCCTTTTCCTTATAACTTATCAGATTTTCAGAATCAATTTCCTAATCTGACTTTAGATCAATTACAAGATCTTTTTGATATGTTTGACGGTGATGTAGATGATTTTAATTTAACGTCATTTTCTCAAACTATTTTACCATTATTAGCTTCTGAAGTAGAAGTTTTTAGAATTTATGATTATTTTGATTTTAATTCTCTTTCCGATAATTTATGGAGATATGAATGTTTTGATGAATATACGGGTGATGCTTGGCAATCTACAGCCATAACTCAAGATTATGATTTTTATACTTATTCTGATTATTTTAATAATTATTGGTGGTTAGACATTTTAAGAATTCAAATGCCACTTACTCCCTCTTTAGGAATAAATTCAATGGTAACTCCTACCTTATTCCCAATACCTTTTATAATGGAGGGAAGTGTAAATGCTAATAATTTAGATTATAACTCAATTAAATTATATAAAGATTCATATAATTGTACCATCCTAAATTTAAATTTTACGAGTTCTAATCCAGTGAACATGTCTTACGAATTATTTGGATTAGACTTACCTTCAGATCAAGATGTCAATAATTCTGCTTTAGATGAAGACCTAACTCCTGATCCAATTAAAAATAAATTCTTACAATTTCCATCATCCAAACAAGTTTATTTAAGTTCACATCCTTTTTTTGAAAGTGAATATAATATTCTAAATAATATCATTGATCAAGGAGATAACGCTTTTGAAGTCGCAAATAAAATTAGAAATTATCTGCAGGCTAATTTTACAGTTGGTATCAATGCTCTTCAAAATGATCCTCCTGCTAATGGTGAAGATGTTGTAGAGTGGTTCTGTGAGCATAGAGAAGGATTATGGCCGGAATTTGCTTCTGCTTTTACTATGTTTTGTAGAGCATTTAATGTTTCTAGTAGATATGTTGATGGATTCAATAGTAGAGGTATAATTGAAGAGTTTGATTCTTTTGGCAGTTATGTGGCTATAAAGTATAAAAACATATATAATTGGGCTGAGATCTACGTACCTACCGATATTTCGGGTCAAGGTGTATGGGTTCAAATGGAAATTACGCCAATATTAGATTTTAATTTGCAAGTTGATTCAGAATATCCTTTTTATAACAGACCTAGCAATGTCAATTTAACAGCAACCTTAACTTCTAGTAGCACTTCTATAGAAAATCGGAGAATTACCTTCTATGATGAAACAACTCAGACCTTTCTAGGAGAAGCACTTACTGATATAAATGGAATTGCTTCCATTTCAGTAAATATTAACAATTCTCATGTTGTTGGTCCACATGTTATTACTGCTTCATACTTAACAGTTATAAATGCTACTATATATACTATCTTAGGGGATGCAGCAATCAATCTTACTAGTTTAATTTCTGCTGGACCTATTCCAAATGAAATTAATATTTCACTAAATGATCCATATCCCGATGAAGTATTTGTTCAAGGTTATGTTTATGATCCGTTAAATAATGAAAGAATTTTAAATGCACAAGTAAATTTTAATTTATTTTTAGATGGAACTTATACCGACGTACCAAATGCATTTTCTCCATTATCTTCGTATACTGATAATAATGGTGATTTTAGCGTAAATCTTTTCCTAAATCCTTTTGTTATTAAAGGAGATTATGAGGTAAGAGTTGATTTTAATGGAACTTGGGATCTATATGGATTTCCTTTCACATATCCAGATATAAATGGTTCTAGTAACCGAATGGAATTAGACGTCGTAGATGAAACAACTTTTAATTTATTATTCTATATTGATAATATTGAAGCATGGAACTATGAAGCCCCAAGCATCTCAAGATATTCAACAATTGAACTGAAAGCAATTGTAATTAATGAAACTGGAAATCCCGTGCAAGATCAGGTTGTAGATTTTTATGATTATTCTCAAAACCTTTACTTAGGAAGTGACATTACTAATGGGAGCGGAATCGCTACTTATAATTATTATATAGATAATTTAGCAGCAGGTCCAAATTTGGTCTATGTTCAATTGGGTAGTTTAACAAATTATTCTTATTTCATATTAGATGCACCGATAACCTTTTTCATGGATGTATGGCCACAAAATCGTGAAATTAGCAGAACAGGCTCTACTGATAGAATATTTGTAATACATGGTTATCTAAATGATACTGAAAACTCAAAACCAGTAAAGTTTGCATTCTTCAATATAAATATGTTTGATGGTCCTTTAGATGTAGCATCATCCTATTTAAACCTAGTTTCTGGATCCTATCGTACTTCAAATTATGGTGAAATTTTCGCTGTTTTTAGTGTCAGTAGCGCAACACCAACAAAAAATTATACTCTTCGAATTTCATTTAATGGATATTTTGATTATACAAATCCAGCACCTTACTTTTTTAATTTAGATACTTATATAAATTTCACAACCAGTTCTGATGCAAATTATGAATTAAGAGTATACGATCCTGAGCAGGTTGATATTATTTTTAAAATTGAAGGTCAACATTCTTTGCCATTTTATGATAATGGAAATCCTCCAGCTACTTATAATTGGCCAGATTTTGCGAATTTTGAAGTTTGGATAAATCAGAGTGGAACCTATGCTCCTGCTGGCTCAATTGTCTACTTAAGAGATTTTTATACTAATACATTATTAGCTTCTTACACTTTTCAAGCATCTGATAATGGTTATCACCAATTCCTTATTTCCACATCAAGTCTTCATGCGGGATTACATCAAATTAGAGTTCGATATGAAAATAACTCTATTCTCTATGATACATTCAATTCTACTTATGTTGTGATCAATGAGACAATAAATATTAATGTTAACCAAAATAATCTTAGTATTCTTCGAGATCAACAAAATTTTATAATTTCAGGAACTTTGTATGAAGGTGGTGTGAGTTTGAGAGGATTAATAATAAAAATTATGCTATTAGACATTTCTCTAAATGATAATTCAAGCTATTTAAATCTCGTTGGGTTACAATCAATAGTTATCAACAATGATGGTACATTTCAATTTACCATAAATTCAATAGATATAAATTGTATTCAAGGACCTTATTATATTAGAATTGATTTTGAGGGGAGTATTAATGCTCCTGGCATTGATTTAATTAATTACATGACTCCAACAAATAGTTCACTAAGGAACATTGATGTGACTGCTGGTACATATCTTACTCAAAATACATTTTACACAGAATATGAAAGTCAATATCCTAATTTATGGGTTGATGGAGATACTTTATACGTGATTGGTAATCTATATTGGGATAATGGAACCGCTTTATCTGGAGTGGTCGTAAATGTTACAGTTAAATTGCTTGATGGAACTATTGTAGCTTACAATGATACTGTATTAACTGATGGATCGGGGCAGTTCAATGCATCTATATATATTGATCCAAGCAATCCTCTCTGGCCAACTTATCGTGATCAGACAGAAATTTGGGTTTATTTTGATCCTATTATACATGGCATGAATTATGTAGAACCATCAGATATAGAATTTATATAAATAAAAAATAATAATAAAATATGATAAAAATGAAGAGATTATATACTAAGAGAAAAATTTTAAATAAGTTTTTACTAATATCTCTGGTAGTTTTATCTTTTTTCACACCGTATATAATTTTCTTCAATTGTATTCAAAAAGAACATTATAAATCCGAGATAACTCAACAATTAGAGGGGACACCTAAACCATCAAAACTTATAGGAGTTATCAATTTAACAAATTATGAAATAAATCTCACAAGCCATTATCATAACTCTATTATACCAATTAGAGGAAAAATATATAAGCCTGTGCCACCCCCTCCACCCTACGATAATTTAACAAATATCAATGTTACATTAGTGGTGGATGGAATAGTAGAGCCTAGTTTTACTGCGACTTCCGATCAATTTGGAGAGTTTCAAATTGATTATCAAATTCCTTATTCCCTAGACGTCTATTCGAGTCATACAATCGAGGTGCAAACTATTGATGATTTAGGGAATGATGATATTCTCCCTGAAAACTTTTTTATAATTTTTGTTAATGCTACCTCGTACTTAGATATTAATTATGTAGATTCTCCATATATTCCTGGAGAATTATTCAATTTAAATGGTTTTTTAAAATTAGATGATATTAATGGAATTGGGATTACAAATGCACAAATAGATTATTATTGGTATAACGCGACTGTTAATTGGCCACTAAATAATTTCTTTACTAATCCTGTTGATGGCTCAATTTCTGAAAATATCCAAATCCCATTAGATGCCTATTCAGATATCATAAATTTAAACTTAACTTATAATGGAGATCCTATAAATGGAATAGATGAATCATCAATACAAATAACCCAAATAAAATTATTTGATGATATGAATTGTAATTGGAATATCCTTTCAAATGCAACGGAAGGAGATCAAATTAGTATAACGGGACAATTGACTTCCAGACAAAGTACTTCATTAAAATTATATAATAGATCTGTACGAATCTTTTATGATAATAATTTAGTTGACACAGTAGATACAGACAGTAATGGTATCTTCCTATATATTTATAGAATTCCCATTGGAGAAGGAAATAAATTAATAAGGATTGAATTAATTACTACTGGAGGACCCTATATCTATAACTCTACTTATATTACTATCGCTGCAGGTAGTACACAAATACCAACTGGACCAGATACTCCTGTTCCCTTTTTAGGATTTGCGATAGTATTTTTCCCAATATTAATTGGAGTTATTGCAGGTTTAGCTGTTTATGGATTTTATTATTATAAAAAACAAGATAAAGAATCAAAAGTTATTAATTTACCTCTTGAATCAAAAATTATAAATCTTAAAATTCTTAAAGATACAGATAGATTAGAAGAATCATTATCTTATTTATTTAATGCTATCTATATGGATTTAGTAAGTGCTAAATATGGAAGAATTAGAAAAATAAATGAGACTATTAGAGATTTTGCAATTGTCTCTGTTAAGGAATTGAAATTAAGTCCGTCAAATGTTTATCCATTTATCCAAAAAGTAGAGGAGATAATCTATGCTAAACCATTCCAGATAACAGAAAGAGATTTTTATAACACAATTGAATTATTTTCACCAGTTTATTTCGAATTAACAGGATATAATTTTATATTAAATTTTTAAAGAAATTAATTAATGTTATTCTATAATATGTAAGAAAAAAAGAAAATATAGGAAAAAATATAAATTTAGAAAAAATTATTATTTAAAAAATTTGAAGTGAAAAAAAAGGTTATTAATATGGTAAAAGTAAAGAAAAGTAAAAAACAGGAAGAACCAGAATTAGACGTTTCACAAAGTTTTGAAAATGTAAAAGTTTTAGTACAGACTAATAGAGCAAAGGAAGCAATCGCTTACATTTACCTTGTTTACAACGACTTAATACGAAGAAAATATAAAAAACCAAGATTAGCTTTTCAAACAATTCGAGAATACGCAATAATCTGTGTAAATGAATTAGGTCAAAAACCAGAATCTGTATATCCTTTCATTAAAAAAATAGAAGATATTATTTATGGAGGAATAGAACCTACGAGCAAAGAATTAAATTTTACAATTCAGTTGTTTTCAAATTTATACAACGAAATTACAGGAAAGTCATTGCAGAGAATAAGCTTTTAAAATAGTTCTTTCAAATTAAAAAAGAATTTAAAGGGTGACTAAATCAAGATGGCTAGTATTGGTAAAATGTCAGAGAAAAATGTTAACTTTTCAAAGGGAATTTTGTTAGCATTTTTTAGTATTTTTCTAATTATATATGGTGTATTTCTAGATAATTTTTATAGAGAATATCCAAATTATAACGAAGGAGAAGTTTTACCAATATATATCAGTTATATCCCTCTCGTTTGTTACACTGGAGCTGCTTTTTTAGGAATTGTGTTGTTAATTTTTATAAGAAATGTAACAGTTCAAAAATCAAGAGAGATTCAATCTCGAAAACAGGTTAAAAGGGGCTCAATTTATAAAGAAGCATTATTTCTGGTTATATTTCTTTTTACTTTTATCCCTTTACTTAGTCCTATAATTGATCAGGGGACGAATTCTCAATATAATTCAATCTATAATGATGATTGGAATGGTGCTTCTAGTTTTGCTCAAATAATTAGGGAACAGGGATATAATGATGTAAGGTCAGTGCAATCTAGCTTAAGTGCTACTGAACGTTTAAATAAATCAATTTTATTAATTTTATTGGGACCTAATCAATATTATAATCCTATTTTCGAAATACCTTATTTTATTGAGTTTTTTGATAATAAATCAACAAACTCTTTATTAATCTGCCACGATCATGGAAGTACAAGCGCATTATTATGGGAAATTTTTCTTGCTAGTGCGATTGATCCAGATATCCAAGGAACAATACCTGTTACCTTGTTTCCTGACGGTATTCTTAGAGATAATGCTTCTTTTGACACAGCACCGGATTTTCCAGTAATAACCTCCTTTAATGCACATGAAACAACTATAGGGATAAATAATGTCATCCTTTCAGAGGCTTCAAGTGTAGTTGGAGGTCCTTTTATTTCTTATTTTGGGTGGGAAGTAATTGGTACATCAACAAACTATGGATATGTTGATAAAGATAATAATCATTATTATAATTTTGATAAAGATTATGTTGATTTAAGTCTAATGGCTCCTCTTGGTTTTCCTACTAAGTGGCCATTAGGAGGATATCCACAAGGAGTATTCATGGCTAAAGATACGGGAAGTGGAAGGGTATTTTTAACAGCAGATGCGAGTATGTTTAACAATGAGTTAATTCATGAGCCTAGTTATGATAATCGTCAATTTGGGATTAATATTATTAACTGGCTAACATATGGAGGTTTTAATAAGGATAATTGGGCAATAGTATTCGACGAAGCTCACTTAAGACCAGAATACACAAGAGATCTCTCCTCTGCAGGCATTTATGGGTATGTTTTACAATACATTGTACATCTTTCAACAAATCCAATTACAGCTTGGATTTATCCTATTTTGGCTATATATTCATTAAAAAGATACTTACCTAAAAAAGATGAAAAAGCTGAAAAGAAAAAGGCTAAACAACAAGAAAGAAAGGAAGAGATTGAAAAATTTAGAACATCATCATTTTTTGCTCAGAAAATAGAATGGTTTAGAAATAAGGGAGAATACGGTAAAGCCCTTACTCTATTATATAGGAGATTAGAACGAAAATTGAATTTATTAATAGGAGGAAATAAAGTAACAACCAAAAATGTGTTAGATATGGCTTATGCTAAAGAACCGAATATAACTAAACTTAAAGTTAGGAGAATCTCCAGATTTATGGACAGAATGTTAGCCATTAAAATAGGCAAATCAAAAATTAAAAATGAGAAAGATTTTGAAGACCTATTCTTTGAAATGGAATGGGTCGCAAAAAATATATAAAAAAATCATGTTAACCAAATTAAATAAAAGTTAAAAAAAAGTTATTTATAAAAAAAGTGAGAAAAAAATGGAAGTGCCTAATAAAGCAAAATATTATGAACGTGAAGAATTGGATGTTTCGCCTATTAGAGAAATCGCACAAGAAGTATTAAGCGAGGTTTCAAGAGTTATTGTTGGATATGGAGAAACTTTGCAGGAGTTATTTATTGCTTTACTCGTTAATGGACATGTTCTTTTAGAAGGTGTTCCAGGTTTGGGAAAAACTGTTATGGCAAAGACTTTCGCTAAAACGTTAGGAATTAGTTTCCGTAGAGTCCAATTTACTCCTGATCTACTTCCAGCAGACATAACAGGAACAAAAATTTTTGATCAAAATAAAGGAGAATTTGTTCTTCAGAAAGGGCCACTATTCGCAAATGTTGTTCTTGCAGATGAGATAAATAGAAGTGCTCCTAAAACTCAAGCAGCTCTCCTTGAGGCAATGGCAGAAAGACAAATTACAATTGAAGGGCAAACTCTCCCTCTAGAAAAACCATTTATAGTTATCGCAACAGAAAATCCTGTAGAGATGGAAGGAACTTATCCACTACCAGAAGCTCAAGTAGACCGATTTCTATTTAAGTTATGGTTAGATTATCCAGAACAAGATGAGGAGGTTGATATTATGAGAAGACAATTAACTGGAGAATTACCATCTATAGAAGAGATTACAAATGGTGAAGAACTATTAGCAGCTCAAAAAATAATGAATTTAGTTTATATTGATGATAGAATCCTCAAATATATTAGAGATATAATTATAAAAACTCGTAATCACCCGCAAATTGCTTTGGGTTGTGGTCCTAGGGCTGGTCTAACCTTAATGAAATGTGCAAAAGCACGAGCTGCTATTTTAGGAAGAATATATGTGACTCCTGACGATGTAAGAGCCTTAGTAATTCCAGCTTTAAATCATCGAATTCTATTAAAGCCAGAAGCAGAATTAGAAGGTCTTGACGTAAAAAGCGTAATAAAAAATATAATAGAAGAAATTCCAGTTCCCATTTAAAATATTATTTTTTTCTTTATTTTAAATGGAAAAATTTTGAAATTTTAATAAGTTAAAAGTTATATTAACTAGGAAGTTGAAAGAAAATGTTAGGAGGGAAAGGAAGGACGTTAGTTTTATTTTCAGTTTTTTTTCTAACAGCTGGATTTGCATTTGTTAATTATTTCTTAATATATTTCGCCATTCTCCTAATATTCAGTACTGTAATAAGTTTACCAATTTTCTATTATCAAATGAATGTAGAAGAGTTGAAAGTATATAGAGAACTTGAAAAAGAAAAAGTTTTCAAAGATGATTTTGTTCATATTAAAGTTATAATTGAAAATACTGGAAGGAATGGTTTTGATTTTCTTGAAATTCGAGACTATTATAATCCTGAACTTTTTAGGTTAGTCTTGGGAGAGAATTTTATTTCTACTCGAATAGGGCCAAAAGAAATAGTTAAATTCTCTTATGTTTTAGAACCGAAAGTTAGGGGAGAATATCCTATTGGACCACTTTCAATCACAGTAAAAGATAGATTAGGCTTTAATTCAGTTGAACGAATTGTACCTGATAGTGTTTCAGATATTCTAATATATCCTCCTTATGAAGATATAAAAAGAATAGAAATCTTAGGTTCTAAAAGATCACTTCAATTAAATTATGGTTTACAAAGATCTAAACAAAAAGGCTTGGGTTCAGAGTTTTATGGAATGAGGAAATATGTTTTTGGAGATCAATTTAGGCTAATAGATTGGAAAGCAAGTGCTCGATCCCAACAATTAATAGTCAAGGAATTTGAAAGTGAAAGAGATGTAACAGTTATGATTATAGTTGATTCATCAAACTCTATGGCAGGAGGTGCAATTGAAAATACTAAATTTGAATTTGCCATAAGAGCTTCTATGTTATTAACTAAAGTAGCATTAACTCGAAGAGATAATGTGGGGGTTTTTACGTTTTCTGATAAGAAAAACTTCAAATTTTTAAAACCTGGAAGTGGAGATGATCATTTTTATCAAGTTTTAGATTTTGTAGCAAGAGTAAAACCTCAAGGAAAAAGTAGAATGGTAGAAGCAATAGATTATCTAAGCAGACGCTTTCAAAAACGTAGTTTAATATTCATAATCTCGGATTTAGAAGAGAATGTTAAAGAAATTGGTCAGGCAATTAGAAAATTAGTTCCTTTTAATCATACAATCATAGTTATAAATCCATTTAGCCCATGGTTTGAAATCCATGAGATTGATTTATCCTCCACAGATAAAGCTCTTGCTGAGGCTATAAGTGAAGAAATGATGGAACATATTTTAAAAATCAGACAAGAAGTTCGTAACCTTGGAGTAAATATCATTACAGTTGGACCTGATGATATGATGAATCAGGTATTAAATAATTATATGGAAGCAAAGAAAAAGGGAAGTGCATATTAAATATGACAAAATATTATTTAAATGGATTAAAAATAATAAAAATATTAATTTTTATTTGGATATTAACTACCTTCCTTTCGATATTTCGGATAAATGAAGTTTTGTTTACTACTACTGGAGAACCAGGGTTAATCGCATTTATTAATAGTATTAAAAATATTTTTACTTATCTAATTTATTCAGCTGCTTATTTGGTTGCATTAGGAACTGCTATTGTAGCTTCTTTTGGTCAAAGACAGTTCATTTACAACTTTATTGAAGCCTTTTTCAGAAATTATTTAAGTTTATGGTTTAATTTTCCAACTGGATCTGCTCCAAACTTAAATGAAATTCCAAATTTACTTCTAACTGAACTATCTGGGTTTCTAGAAGATTTATACTTAATAGTTTTTCCTCTTCTTTTTATATATTCTATAGTTTATTTAGTAAGGGCATTCTTACAAACTAATCCCAAATACGACCTTAGAGTTATTGGATCCCTTGTTCTTATGATTGTTATTCCCATGATGGTATTTGGATTTAGAGATATGCTTGCTTTATTCAATTTAAGCTTTGAATATTTTGAAGATTTAGCTTATCCCCTAGATGAACGCCTTAATCAAATACCATTGGATAACGTCTTTGCATTTTTGTCCAGTCCAGTAATATTACTTGCCATCCTTTCTTATATATATCTTGAAATTGCATTTCAAATAAACTATACAAATACAGTAACAAAACCTTCCTTAGAAAGAAGCGATAGATTAGAAGCTCAACTAAATATTTTAAGAAGTGAATCACATTTTGTTATTGCAAATGTAGATAAAGTTAAAGAAGAAGCTAAAAAAAGAAAAGAAGAACTTGAAATAGAAGGCAAAGAGACAATAAGTAAATTTTTTGGAAAAACTGCTGAAAGGTTTTCCTATGTCAAAGAAATGATTACTAAAAGGAAGTTAGAAGAAGAGGAAAAGAAATTAATCAACGCTGCGTCTAAAACAAGAAGGCTTGGAACATATATAGATAAGCTCTATAGAGAAGATAATGAAGCACATGACACTTTAACTGCAAAATCTTCTGCCCCGAGTTCACAAAGTTTAGCAAAGTCTACAGTAATTAATTTTACTTATCGTTTTTTATTACTAGTAATCATTAGTTATATCATTATTCATCCAAAATGGTTTTTGGATAATGTTTTTAACTTACCGCCTGCTATTACTAAAAGTGTGGGCATATCCTCTCCTGAAGTTATAATAATTCTATTGGTTCCCATAATTCTGATTTTTCCCGTAATATCAAAAATAATTTCTTTTATTAAACATCGGAATTTAATAATCCGTTTACAACAAGAGGGACGTATTAAAGAAATTCTTGCTTCAGTAGGTGATTATGTTAAAAAAAGTGATTTAGAAGAGAAGAAGGATGAAAAAGAAGTTAAAAAAGAAGAGATCGCTACCGAAGCTCTTTAACTGACATAAACATTTTATAAATTTATAATAAATTTAGCCAAATCTTTCTTTTTTGTTTCATCACTCATAATTGTATCATAACAATAAGTTTTAATCCCAAAATTTTCTATTTCTGATTTTAATCTCGAATCTCTATTATCAATTATAAAATTTCCTAAAAAATCTTTATAATATTTTGCCACTCCTACACAAGAAACATTTAAACCGAGGGCTCTCATTAACTTGTCAGCTGGCCCTTTAACCGTTGATCCTTGTATAATAGGAGAAATGCCAAAAACTCTATTTCTTACTCTTCTTAATGCAACCCTTATTCCAGCAACATTAAGTATTGTCCCAATAGAAACTATAGGATTTGATGGACATATAATTATCCTTTTACATTCTTTTATATAATCCAAAACTCCTTCTATTAGTTTTGCATTTTCAATCCCAATAAATTCAATATCCATGATCTCTGGTTCACATTGATATTTTATATAATATTCCTCAAAATGTATAGATTTTGAAGGAGTTTTTATAAATGTTTGAACATCCTCATTACACATAGGAATAAGATGAGATTTAACCCCTAATTTATTACAAATCATAGAAGTGATTTCTGCTTTAGTAAAACCCTTATTAAATAAATCAGTACGATATATATGGGTTGCTAGATCTTTATCTCCAGCATTAAACCACTCATCATCATAATAATTCTTTAAAACTCTTAAACAGTTGAAAGATTCATCAATAAAACCCCATCCCTTTTCCTTATCTATTAGATTTGCTAAAGTATAAGTAATTATATCTATATCTGGGCAAATTTTTAAACCAAATAATTCAATATCATCTCCTGTGTTTATAATTATTTTCAATAATTCTGGATCGATAACTTTGGCTAATCCATCAATAAATTTTGCAGCTCCCACTCCACCTGCTAATATAACATAGTAGTCTTCTACCATAATTTATGATCACTTATAGCTTAAGGTTATATATTATCTCTTGAATAGGTTTTCTTGATGGAGCATTTACTTTTGTTACTGGATATCCCACAGTGAAAAAAGCCATAGGCAAATAAGTTTCAGGAAGTTTTAAAGTCTTTTTTACAATTTCATTTGCAAATAGCGGGGCACAATACCAACACGAAGCTAATTTCTCTAATTCTAAAGCAAGAAGTAAATAAGTTGCTGAAGCGCTGATACTTTGAATGCCCATTATAAATTCATTTTGATTCCGATCATCATCAGCATATTTCTCAAAAGCTTTTGAATCCAAACACAATAGAATAAGAAAGGGAGCTTTTATAAAATCATTTTTTGATTTTCTTGTTTTAGCTTTTATATAATTTTCTGATTTTCCATCTTTCTTTAAATCGTTTCTTAATTTAGTATTCATTCTATCTATTAATAATTCACGTAATTTTCCTTGTTCAATAATAATATAACGCCAAAACTGACCATTGTGTGCGCTTGGAGCCCATCTGGCGATTTCAATACATTTCTTTATAATTTCAATATCTACTAATCTAGCATCAAACTTTAATTTATAACTTCTTCTCGATTTAAGAACATTGGCAAGATCAACTTGTTTTTCAATTCTAAATAAATCTAATTTTTTTTCTCTCAGAATTGGTTTAATTGTTGCATTTTTACTATATTTGAAACTATATCCCCTTATTAAAGTAATAGGAATTCCTTCATCTGCTTCTCCCATAATTAATTGCGCAGCAGAAGCTAATATATCGGCTTGTCCAACAATAGTAGTCTGTAGTTCATGTCCAAAAAGGTCTTTCTCACCTCTTTTATCTAGTATGGCTTCTATCCCAGAAACTCCGAGAGCAACGCCAACTGAACCTACTCTAAATGGTCTTCCAAAAGAATCAGAAATTATAATAGCTACATCTTTTTCAGTTAAACTTTTTAAAGATTTCCTGATTTTTTCAGCATCTTTATCAGGATTTTCCGGAAGTAACGAAAAGTTATTATTACCTTCTATATTGGACTTATCTATACCTGCATTAGCACAGACAAAACCATGTTTAGTTTCAGTTATTAAAACGTGTTCAGCTTTCAAAATTTCTTTAGATTCGTTAATAATAACTTGTATTAATCTTGGATCTTTTATTGGTAACCCTATTTTTTCCATTTTTGGTCTAATTCTTTCAAAAAGTTCATTAGCTTTATTACTAGGTTCAATTTCATCCAAGTTTATAACATTTCCATTACTTTTAGAAATTATAGTTTGGGCAATAACAATAATATCTCCGTCCATTAACGTTAGATTATTTTTTTCTAATGAATCCATTATAATTTTTGAGATATTATCTCCTTCATTAATTAATGGAATATCACTTAAACCTATAATTTCAATTTTCATCTTATTCATTTTTTATTTCTAATAATTTTAAATATCTTTTAATTTCAGATTTATTACTTTCAGTTAATTTTTCGTACTTCTGTGGAATTGCACAGCAAGCGGAATAAAACTTAAACTTAATATTGGAATTAAATTTTTTTAACCAGCTTAAAGTTTTTGGTGAGGGAATCTCTATTCTTGTGATTCCTGAATTAATTGCTAATTTCTCAATTTCTACCTTTATATCTCCGCGTGGTCTCATACACCCTAATGAAATCTCTGTTTTTGGGAATATAAACCTTATTAATGTTATTATTTTAGCAATATCAATTGGAAGAGGTCTATTAAATCTAATTTCTGAGTGTTCAGGTGGAATTAGCGCAATTATAACAATTAATGAAGGATCCAACCCCGATTCTTTAATAAATTTAATAGATTGCAGTTCTTTATGGATCCTACCATAGTATAATCCAACACATAAATGAGGAACGATATTCAAATTGTTCTTTATTAATATTTCAACCGCATCTTTATAGTCGTCTATATCTTTTCTCAAATGATAAATATTGGAAATAACTTCTTCATCTATATTGATATCAAAAGAGACTATATCTACATTTGCTTCAGCTAATTTTTTAGCTGTTATTTCATTTAATAAACCAGTGTGAGTATTTATAATCAAATTAGTTTCTTTTTTTATTTTTTTTATCGTATCTAAAAATTTAAGTAAAGGAACAGACCCATCTGGCTCACAGCCTCCTGATATTAAAGCCCCAGTACCACCATCATGATAAAGTTTTAATAAAAATTTTTCTAAATTTACATTATTTAATATTGGATTCATACTTTTTATATATTTTTCATTACAATGTTCACATTTTAAAGCACAATTACTTCCAGTAATACTTATTGCTGGAAATCTCTTATTGGGAATATATATTTTAAGTTTGTTACCAAAATTGTGAAATTTAATTTTTTGGGCAAGTTTAAAAAAAGGTTCTAAATCATTATGATTTAATTCTAAAAACTCTGAATAATCTTTCCAATTAGCTTCTTGCGATTCAATTTTATTAAATATCTTGGAAATTCTTGTCATCTTCATATATTATTCATATTTATTGAGCCATTTAATATCAGAATATTTCTCTTTTACCAAATCCTCTGCCAGTTTTAATTCAAATGGTGAATAAACTCCTTTATCTAGTTTTATCTTCAATATAGTTTCAAATCCTTCCTTTAAAGCTAAAATAAATCTTTCTTCATTAAATTCCTTTAAATAACTCCTTATTCCTATAACTTTAGAATATACAGACTTTACCATTTTTGATTTACTTACATTATTGGGTGCTTTCAAAACAGAATACATCAGATTAGGATCAATATCTAGTAAAATGGTCCCATGCTGAAGTAAATGTCCCTTTTTTCGTACTTGGGCATTACCAGAAATCTTTTTCCCATCTAAAAAAATTGCTGGGCAATGAATAATTCCTTTTTTTAGTTTCAATCCATATTTTGTCAAACCTTTTATTAAACCAGTTTCTATAATCTCAAATTGTTCCATAACTTTATAAGCTTTAAGATTTTCTAAGAATTTTAACGGACAAACTATAGAATATGTAATTTCTCGAAATTTGTCGTGAAAAACAGCTCCACCACCCGTTATTCTCCTTACGATATCAAATCCTTTTTCTTGTGCTACATTTATATCAACTTCATCTGCTAAACTCTGATTCCTACCGATAGATATTGTTGAGGGATCCCATTTATAAAACCGGATTGTATTGGGAGATTTCTCTTTTATTACAGCTCTTAATACGGCCTCATCTAATGCCATATTCCAATAACCATTTCTTACTTCTAAATTTATTAATCTCCAAACAGACATATCCGTTTTGAATGTATTTAATGGACAAATTCTAACAATGATTGATAAATTGTATCTTTCTCATCTTTATTTAGATTTCTAGGATAATTATAAATTGGACCTGATGGACTTGATGTATAATACGGGCGATTACAACCAGGACAACCTGAGGTCATAAAAGCGTTAGTCTCATCAACAATATTCCACAGATCAATTTTATTCAAATTAAATTTAACTATATCATCTTTCATATTAAATGTAAAATCATTAATACCTCTTTTTTTATTCAAAATAAGAAAACGAGCTAACTGAATTTTTCTAAAATTTAAAACTTGAGGTTTAGGCTTACTTTCTAGTCTCGTTCCTTTAATTGGAGTAAAAGCGAATAAACTTACTCTAATCTTTAATCTATCTAACTCGCTTATTAGCTCTATTATCTCTTTTGGCCTTTCTCCTAATCCCACTATCAAATGTGTAGTTACTTGGCCTTCAGAAAAAATATCCAATGCATCTTTTAGATTTTGAATATGAGTTTCCCAATTATAAGGACCTCCTATATGTTTTCCTTTGATTTCATCAAATAATTTTGGAGTCGATGCGTCTAAAGCAATTCCAACTCTTTCAACACCGAGTACCTTTAAATCATTCAACTTTTCTTTCGACATCGGGGGTATAGCTATCGACAAAGGAATATTCGAGTTTTTCTTGATTTGGGTAACAATTTCAACCAAATCCTGAAAATTTTTATTATATCTTAAGGTTTGGATACAAATCCTTTTAAATCTTCTCGGAGGTGGCATATAATTTAACTTAGTTAAAAATTCCTTGAAATCGAAAACTGGCCAAGTTACACGAGATAATCTCTCTGTAGAACTAATTGAATCTCTAGCTTGAGGACAAAATCCACAATTTGCTGTACACCGCCCTCCAACATATGTCATAAGATAACAAGTTGAAGGTAAATCTTTAAAATCTTTAATTTCAATTAAATTAAGTACCGAAGCACTTCCAATAGAGACTCGAATTTTCTCAATTGTCATCAATTCTTTTTAATTTTTTTATAAAGTTAAGTTTTTTCCATTAAAAAGATAACACAATTCAAAAAAAATTTATTCAATAAATTATTCAAAATAATATTTAGTGTAGCTTTTTTAAAATAACTTAGCATGATTATTATGGTAAAGTATGATCCTCGAAAAATTGAAAAAAAGTGGCAAAAGTTATGGGAAGATAATAAGATCTTTGAAGTAAAAGAGGATCTAGAAAATAAAAAAAACAAATATTATGTATTAGAGATGTATCCATATCCATCATCTGAATTACACATAGGCCATTTACGCAATTATTCAATTGGAGACTCATTTACCAGATTTAAAAGAATGTGTGGTTATAATGTTCTCTATCCCATGGGATACGATTCTTTTGGATTACCTGCTGAAAATGCTGCCATAGATCATGGCGAAAATCCAGAAGAATGGACAAACTCTAATATTAATGCAATTAAAAAACAGCAAAAACGAATTGGATTGTCTTATGACTGGACACGTTTAATATACAGTCACGATCCTAATTTTTACATGTGGGATCAATGGTTTTTTTTAAAAATGTATGAAAAAGATCTTGCTTACAGAGAAAAATCTTATGTAAATTGGTGTCCTGATTGTGCTACTGTATTAGCCAATGAACAGGTACAAGGTGGTAAGTGTTGGCGTTGTAATGCAGATGTTGAACAAAAATTTCTTACTCAATGGTTTTTGAAAATTAGGGCATATGCAGAAGAACTTTTAGACGGATTAAATATTGTTGATTGGCCAGAAAAAGTAAAAATAATGCAAAGAAATTGGATAGGTCGTTCTGAAGGATCTATTATAAAATTTCCTATTGTAGGAGAAGAACGAACAATTGATATTTTTACAACTAGAGCAGATACATTATTTGGAGTTACCTTCATGGTTTTCGCCCCTGAGCATCCATGGGTTAGAGAATGGGTTAAAGGCACAGAATATGAACAAAATTTTAATAAATTCTATAAAGAAGTCATTAAACAAAACAAATTTGAAAGAACCGACTTAGAAGTGGAAAAAAAAGGCATGGATATTGGAAAAAAAGCTATAAATCCTATGACAAAGGAGGAAGTTCCAATATATATTGGAAATTTCGTTGTTTATGAATATGGTGCGGGAGCAGTAATGGCTGTTCCTGGCCATGATCAAAGAGATTTCGAGTTTGCTAAAGAATATAGAATTCCTATAAAAGTGGTAATTCAACCATTTGATTATGAATTAAAGGCAGATAAAATGACCCGTGCCTATGAGGGAGACGGAATTTTGATAAATTCTGAAGAGTTTAATGGAATGGAAAATCGCTCAGCTATTCACGCTATTACAAAAAAGTTGGAAAAATTAGGAATGGGAAAGTCGACTATTAATTACAAATTAAGAGATTGGTTAATATCCCGCCAAAGATATTGGGGTTGTCCAATCCCTATTATTTATTGCAACGATTGTGGAACAATTCCCGTACCATATGAAGACCTTCCAATTAGATTGCCTCAGGATGTTGATTTTAAAGCTAAAGGTAACCCTCTAAGAACTAGCCTAAAATTTGTCAAGGTAAAATGCCCAAAATGTGGTAAACAGGCAAAAAGGGAAACTGACACTATGGATACTTTTGTAGATAGCTCCTGGTATTTCTTTAGATATTGTGATCCAAAATATGATAAACTTCCATATAGAAAGGAAATTATTGATTATTGGGGAAATGTTGATCAATATATTGGCGGGGTTGAGCATGCAATAATGCACTTATTATATGCTAGGTTTTTTACAAAAGTAGCTCGAGATCTAGGTTTACACTCTATTGATGAACCATTTCAAAAACTACTAACACAGGGGATGATAAATAAGGCTCATCCTTATTGTGTTCAGTGTGATACATTTGCAATGAAAGCAGATATGCTTGATAAAAAATGTAAAAGATGTGGAACTGATTATATCTTAAAAAGTGTAAAAATGAGTAAAAGTTTAGGGAATACAGTCGATCCTATTGGTATTATGAATAAATTTGGTGCTGATGCAGCAAGATTCTTTATTCTTTTTGGCGCAAGTCCTAAATCTGGTTTAGAATGGTCTGATGAAGGAGTAGATTTTGCCTTTAAATTTATTAAAAATACATTTAATCTACTTTGTGAACCTTTAAAAGAGTTTAGAACCGACGAGAACATTAGAGATACTTTAATGAAATACAATTTGAATAAAACGATAAAATTTGTGTCAGAAAGTTTTGAAAAAATAGCAATTAGAGATGCTGTAAATGAAATCATTCAATTTACATCAGAAATAAATCGATATAAAATTGAAGGTGCTAATAAAAAGATCTTTGATGAATGTCGAGAAATTTTAACCCTTTTGTTACATCCTATTACCCCACATATGACAGAAGAAATCTGGCAAAAAATCGCAAAGGAAAGTTTTTTGAGCAAAGAAATTTGGCCAAATTATGATAAAAAGTTTCTAACTACTGAGAATGAGTACAAATGGAAGTTGTTAGATAATACATTAGACTCTATTAATCATATTATTTTAATTATTAAAAAGGAAAATATTAAAGAAATTACTATAATAGTTGCTGACAGTTGGAAATTTAAATTTATGTCGAAATTGCTAAGTTTGATTAAGGAAACAAAAGATCAAAAATTAATTATGAATAACATTATGATAGAAGAAAAATTTAAACCACATGGAAAAATAATTACTCAAACTGTAGGAAAAGTACTAAAAAATCTTGGAAAATACGTTAAATCACCCTTAACAGCAAATAAAGAATTTGAATTTTTCAATGATATAAAAAAAATATTTGAAAAAAAGTATGAATGTGAAGTTACTATAAAACATGAAAGAGACTCAAATGAAACCAAAGCGATACAAGCTCTGCCAGGAAGACCAACTCTAATCATAAGTTAATAATATCATCATATTCATTTCTATTTTTGATATTAAATAATTAATCTTTTAAAAAGCCTATTCACATAACTTGCATTTAAATTAATTTAAATAGATAGACTTAAATCTTCTATTAAAGGAAATTTAAAAAATTAAATCTAGCAAATTTTTTTACATGTCATGACGTTTTATGATCTTTCGATTATAACAAATACAGGTTTTCCATATTATCATCTTGTATTGAAAAAAACCCCAAAAGGAGAAAATCTTTTCCTAAGGTTTTTTGATTTTTCTAAAGATACTTTAGAAACTAAAATACAATTGGATCCTACAAGTTCATTTGAATTAAATGCAGGATTAGTTTCTGCTTTATTTGAGTTTGCAAGGAATATAAATAAGAAAATTGAGATTCTAGAATTCACTACTGATAAAGAATCTAAGAACTTTTCTGAAGAAAGGTCAAGTTATAAAGGAGATGTGTTAATTACTACCCAAACAGAATCGTATTTACTACATAAATCTGTAAAAGAAAAAATAAAATTAATTTATAATCTTATAATAGCAGAAAAAGTCCCTCTAGATTCAGCATTAGAAATATTACAAAATGAAGTGGATAAAATAACTGAGATCCTGACAGATTCAGAAGCTAGGAAGCGTGTAAAAAATCGCAAAAAAGATATTAGTCAATTAGGTAATGAATTATTAACTGAAATGAAGGATTATGGTCTTAAAGGAATATGTATCACTTCATTTGATCTCTCTCCTATTACCACCTTTGGAAACAAATATGAATTGAAAGATATTGATATTATCCTGCGTAATATAAGATTGTTCCCTGAGATCTCAGCATTAGAATGGGATTTTAGACAATCTAATTTTGGAGATGAAAAAATCTGGGTTTATATAGTAAAATCAGGAGTTGGTCCGACAGTAAATGGATTATTTCAGCCTTACTTTTATCTATTAATTGCGGATCCCTTATCCTATTTAGGAGAATTTCCTGGAAAACTAGCTATGAAATTTAATCAGATTTTAGGTTAAAAATTTTTATATTTTTAATATATAGAATCTTCTGCTGCTCTTATAATCTTATAAAATGATTCTGCTTGTAGAGATGCTCCTCCAACTAATCCTCCGTCAATATTTTCCTTTTTAAATAAATCTTCTGCATTGGATGGCTTTATTGAGCCACCATATTGTATTCTTATTTCAATTGCTGTATCTTCATCATATTTTCTAGTAATTAATTGACGAATGAATTCATGAATTTCTTCTGCTTGATCAGGAGTCGCAGTTTTACCAGTACCGATTGCCCAGATTGGCTCATATGCAATAACAACATCTTTAATTTCTTTTTTATTAAGATTTTTAAAAGTAGCATTAAACTGTTTTTCAATAAAATCTCTAGTCTCCCCCTTTTCTCTTTCTTCTAAATGCTCTCCGATGCAAACTATCGGGTTTAGTCCTATTGATAATGCTTTTTTTATCTTCTTATTGATGATATCATCATCTTCGTTGAAAAGATCTCGTCTTTCACTATGACCTAATATTATATATTCACAACCTAAAGTCTTCAAAAAATTTGGTGAAATTTCACCCGTAAAAGCACCATTTTCTTCATAATACATATTTTGTGCGCTCAATTTCATATTCGTTTTTTTAAGCATATTAAATACACTACTTATTACAGTAAAAGGGGGAGCAATAACTATCTCGACTTGCTTTATCTTTTTTACCAATGGGATCAACTTCTTAAGAATTTCAGATGCTTCTTGAGGAATTCCCCTATTCATTTTCCAATTCCCTCCTATTATTGGTTTCCTCATAATATTATAACTCACTGTATTGGCTTAAACATATTTATTTCCTTTAGATGTTTTAATTTAAATAAAAATGATTTGGATTAAAATGAATAGATATTTTCAGAAACAGTTATCAATAGGTTACTCTTCTTTTTTTATTTTATCCTCTAATTTCGTAACTTTTAAAAGCTTTTTTACTTCATCAATATCTGGAGATAATACTTTTGGTAAACCTAGTTGCTCTCTTCTCCTTTCAATAGCAGGTTGCATTGGAATAGCTTTCCCATTCTCAAAAATAGTTGAAGCTTGTATAGTGTAATAATCTGGAGCTTCTCCTCTCTCAACACTAAGATTTTTTAGTATCGTGAAAATTTCTGTGAGTTCAACTTTTTGAGGGCATACCTCATCACAGGTATCACATACGGTACATCCCCATATGTTGAAAAGATTTTCTTTCCCAAAAATCTTATCTTTTAATCCCAATAAAGCATCTAAAATTAGTCTTCTCGGATTGTACCGACCATTCGTTACTTGTGCTACCGGACATGCTCCACTACAGGTAGCGCATTGATAACAATAAGCAAGAGTGCTTCCTATATCATTTTGGATGATCTGGTTCCTAAAATCAAAATCAATTGTAGCCATAATCGTTTAGATTATTAATTAACTTATATATTAATAACTATTGTTTAATTTTAAAATTAATTCTTTTCATCATTTCAATCTTAATTAACTTGAAATGATTTTAAATAAAAAACTAATCTATTTTGAGAATAGTAGAATTGTCAATTCTGTTAGTTATGAACTAAAATTCATTACCTTGAATGATTTAAGATTGATTTTTTATAAATATAAAGAATAAAAAGTATGGTTAATAATATTGAATAATAAATAGAAAATGTAATTTTGTTTTCATAAATAAAATTAATAATAATAGTTATCAACCAAAACTAAAATCTAGAGATGAATTTTATTGCATATCGAAGAACTAAAAGAATTTGGTCTTGAAATTACTGAAGAAATGAAGCAAGGTAAATTGGTTATTGATGTTTATACAGTCTGGTGTGGCCCATGTAAATTTATTAGTCCGATCCTAGAGAAACTTAAAAATGAAGGTTTAATCCATCTTCTAAAAGTAGATCTCGATGAAAATCGTCCATTAGGAAATAGATTTGGAATTACTGCAATCCCAACATTACTGTTTTTTAAAAATGGTCAACTTTTAGACCACACAGTTGAAATCCAAGGGCAACCTTATGTTAGAAATGGGATCATGATTGGAGCCACTGGTGAGCCTCTACTCCGTGAAATTATTAATAATATGTAATTTGGTATTCAAAACTTAAAATCAATTTTCATTGAAATTATTACTTTTTCTTTTCCTTTAATTATAAGTACTAATTGGAAGCTTGAATCCAAACTTCCGAAAACATACTAATCATCTACTAATAGAATTGAAAATATTAAAATACATAGTTATTTTTCAATAATTATTTAAATTTGAATAATTTGAAAAGGAAATTTTATGAACTATACAAGGAACGAATTATTACTATCAGAAGCTACAATGAACCAAATGAGAAATGCGATATATCATTTACAACGCTTCTTAAAAATTAACGGAATTTCAGAAATTAGAGAGAGGATGAGAAGGATGGGTCGAAACATTGCCCATACTTACGTTAGATATTGGAAACCTATTGATTTTATAAATGAATCAAATGTAAAAGATGTCATTGCTACAATTTACAAAAATATACTTAATAGTAACGTATCAATAGAGTTGGATAGCGTAAATACTAAAATAGTTGTAAAAGATAATGATTGTCCTCTATGTAAATATCATTTCGAAGATATTGATACAGCAGGATGCGAAATTATTGTTGCTATGGTAGCAGAATTTATAAATCTTATAAATAAGGAATCAAAGGATTCTTCTTCCATTTCCCTTCAACATTTAAATATAGAAACTTCTCGGACATTTGGGAATAAAGCTTGTATCCAAAATTTTATATTTAAGGTAGGAGGAAATTAAAAATGGGAGCCGTTCAATGGTTATTAAAAAAAATCACAAAAGTATTTGGTCGAAATACAAATTCCTTATTTTATACTCTGCTTTATAGGGAAATATTAAAAGAAGTAAACGAAATAACAGAAAATGAAGAAGACAGCATTATAATTCTTAGAGAGATTGGTAAAAAAGCTGCTAATGAATCATGTGAACGACATTCTGGAATTTTTAAATGGATGCCAGGGAGTCCTAAAAAGGTGCTTGAATATTTCGAACTTCTTTGGGTCGTTGTTTTTGGAAAAGAATTAGATGAAGGGGAATTAACTTATGAAGAAATTCATAAAGAGGGTTCTAAATATAATGATTATGTCATAAGGATTAAAAAATGCCCCATATGCGCTAGTTATGGATTAGATGATGAAGATTCATTTAATTTTACTACTTTAAAGGAAAAAGACTCTGAGGGATTAGCTTGTGGTTTAACAGGTATGTTAGAAAGTGTCGCCAATTTCATTTTAAAAATAAAGAAAAATGATTATAGAATCAATATTGTAGAACAAAAATGCATTACAAAGGGGGAAGAGGGTCTCCAATTCATATGCAAAATATATGATATTACTGAATGGAAAGATTTAACTGCTGTTAGAATTCAGGATAGAATTAAATCTGGGGTTTATTTTGAAGAAAGTCTCGAAGAAGAAATAATTCAAGAAACTAAACTAGATATTGTAGATAAGATACAAGAATTCCTTTCATTGGATAAAATTGAAGATTTATTAGATCAACCATTAGAAGGTATAAAAGAGAGAGTCGCTGAATTAATAGAAGATAAATTAAACATGGAACCAGAACATTTTTTTGATTACTTTAGAAATTATGAAGATGACATGATAAGAATAATTGGCTTCTTAGCGGTTCATTTATTTAATGAATATGGAGGATTTGTAGAAAAAATCTTAGGAAATGATACTTTTGCAAAGGTTGCAGGGTATTCATTTAAACAACTGAAAGAATTTTCCTTATTATTCATTCCAATAGATGTAATTAATGATTACCATCAATTATTAATTAATTTTCTGGATGGTTTAGCACCTGAAGAGATGGTTGAGAACGTTAAACAATTCTCAGGAAAAGATGATATTAATTTCCTTTTTGAAGGCGCTCAATTGGCATTTGAAAATCTTGGTATTGACTTTTCGGAATTAAAAGATAACGTTTGGGAAGAATTACGAAGAGAACGTGAAAATGGATTAATTTCATCAGATCAGTCGATGATAGAACAAACCGAAGAGAACTTTCCAAAAGTTATTAGAATCATTCAAGAAATTTTAATGCTATTCAGTGAAATTCTTACACTTCCTATTAGAGTATTAGTTTCTGAAAGTCATTATGGAATAAAAACGGCTATAAACTCTGTAATTTCTGAAGAAGAAGGTTTATTCGGTCGTATTAAAGAACGGATTGATAACATTTTTGATTACATTCAGGAAATAAGAAGGTAATTTTTTATTTCGAAATAGGATAAAAATTAAAAAAAAATTATTTTAATTATTTTTTAGGTTCGTATTCCTATGTACAATAGGATACTGCTCACTATTATTCCAAACCTAACAAAGGATAAAAGAACACCTGGAGGAATTAATGCATCAAAAATAACTATAACTGCAAATAAAATGAAGCCAAAAGATAAGGACAAAAATTTTTTCTTAAGTACTCCCGTTGCCTTCGTAGCCTTACTTAGAAAACCGATTCCATTAAATAAAAGGATAGATAATATAAAAACGATTAAGAAATAAGCAGTAAACCAAGAATAATCACTAGATGTATCTATTAAATCTGAACCATAAGGAAAATCAACACCAGGAACAGTAAATTCAAAAGATCCTAGAGGGTTCATAAAAAGAACAATTTCATACACTATACTGATTATAATAAAAACTGTTAATAGGTACCATTTTTTCTTTGGCATTAGCAGTTCTCCTCCAATATACATACCAAAAAATATGCCTGGAGCAGCCCACATATAACTTAGAAGCGGATAAATCCAATAAGGATCGATATTAGTTTGTGTGATAAGAATTGTCAGAAAATCAGTAGTTGGTCCTAACCATAATAACCCAACAAAAAAAATGGTTAACGAAGTTGCAGTAAGCAACCTAGCTTTTAATTTTATTGATTTAAAAAATGAAAAAATTCCGATAATCAGATTTATAACAAGCACTCCAGTAGCAGATATTCCGTTAAGCCAACCAATAAGTTCCACTTTTAATATTCACCTTTAAATAATTTTAAATTAGATTAACTACAATAAAATAAACTTATTTCTATTTAAATTTTTAAATAATATTCAGAATGTATAAGATAATATTCTTAAATTTACTATTTATACTTGCATATTCAAAATTCAGATCAAAAATTGTTAACTAAATTTTTTTATAATTTATCTTTCTTATACAAATAAATATCATAAAACCAATCAACAATATATTGGTAGAAGACTCTCTCTCTTAATATATCGTAATGAGATTTATTTTTAAGGCTTGTTAATTTAGCTATATCCTCCGATTTTAACTTATTTTCGTTTACTAGCTTCATACGTGCTTTAAACTGATCAATCATCTTAATAGGTCTGAGAATGATTGAGACAGATTTTGAAATATTTTCAACCAATTCTTCAAATTTATCTCCATTCTGAAATGATCCTAATTCTGATATGAATTTCTCAACTTTATATAAGATTTTATCTCTTTTTAGGTAATTTATTAACTCTTTTGGATTAAGAACTGAGGAGAGATATTCAATTATCTTTTGCTTAATTCCAATGTTTAATTTAGTCAATTCCCTTTCTAATCGCTTTAAAAATTGATCTTTCAAGAATTGTTTATATTTAATAATAATTGCTTGATTTTCTTGAATATCAGAACAAATTTCAACTAGCTCTCCCTTAGGAGTCGAATAGGTAAACCCCATACCCTGGGGACCTACTCCACCCAATAAAACCATAGATAAACTAAAAAATTTGTAAACATCTCTCGCGAGAATTTCCTGCTTATTGTTCAAAATACTTTTTGGAGAAACTAAATGTTTCTTAATCACGTAATAATTTCTATCTTCCTCATAATTATCATAATAATTCATATATTTGTAAATAATATCAAATTCACAAAAATCCCTATTTTCATTTAGAAGCTCACTAGACTTAATATGGCGATTTTCTTTTGAAATTGAATAAAATTTATTAAATTCATTAATAAATTGTTCAACTGGTCCTAAATATTTAACTATAAGACCATATATAGAATATTGATTAAAAAAAACAAACTTTACATAATTTACAAAATCATCAGGGCTTGGAAAATAATAGAATTGTAGATCTTTGAAAGATCTGTACAACATATCGTATAATAAATTCGGAATCTCATTATATATATAAAAAATAAAAGAGTTTGTAATTTTACCGAATAAATCCTCTAAATTGTATAATAATAATTGATCTTTCTTGACCTTCTGTATTGTATTTAAATCAAATCTACTTAATTCCCTTTCTATTAAGTTAAACTTATTAAAGAATTTTAATATTTCAACAAATTCTCCTAAAGAAGAACTTTGATATCCTTCAGCTACATTTCTTATACACTTCATCAATAATTCCGATAAAATTTCAAATCGATTTGGAACATTAAGCGGATTAAATATAAGTTTTTTTTCTTTTAAATTTTCTAACAATTTATTAAATTGTGCAAAGTCCTTGTTAATTAGTAATTTGGCTAATTTTTCGTAAAATATAACTTCATCTCGTTGATTTAACGACATATTATAACAGCAAAGACAAAAATTATGATATTTTTAATCTATATGCGTGAAAATAAACATTTTAACGCATTTAATCTAATAAAGCGGCAATTCTATTCGATACGCTTTGTATATTCAGAAAAACCATACCAAGACTGGCATTTGCATGACACAGAGTACATAAAATCGCATTTTCGCCTGCTTTTGATAATATAATTATTCCATTAACCCCTTCTATAAGAATACGTTTCAATTCTCCACGATCAAGTTCTTCAACAGCTCGTTCTGAAACGCTTTGAATTGCTGCAGACATTGCTGAAACGATTCCATCGTTTACATCTCTACTTAATACCGAACAAATTGGAAGTCCTTGTACGCTTACAATAGCAGATCCCTCTATATCAGAATTTACCGCAGATAATTTTCTCAGCAAATCAGTAAGCTCACTTATATTCTCAGACACCAATAATTCCCTCCTTGTTTTTGTATGATAAAGCAGTTATCTTGTAAATTGTCATGTTTGATGCTAATTCAACTTAAATGGCTAATAGAATAATAAATAATATGATTATTAAAATTAACTTTATTTATTTATTAATCTTTACATTATTTATTTTTATTTATCTATTAAATTAGATGTAGTCTATTTAAAAAATATTTTTATCAATATTTACATTTAGAAACAATAATGAATGAAAAAACTAATTTGAAAGATAAATCTAGTACAGATAAGACTAAAGAAGAGTCAGAAGAAGAAGAGAAAAAGAAAAAGGTAGAATCTCTTAGAAAAGCAGGAAAAATTGCCCAGGAAGTTAAAGAGATTATTAAGCCGAAAATTAAAATTGGAACAAACGTCTATAATTTGATTGAAGCAACAGAATCAAAAGTTATTGAATTAGGGGGTAACCTAGCATTTCCAGTTAATGTTAGCATAAATAATATTGCAGCACATTATACTTCTCCAATAAAGGATGATAATCTCACAATTAATGATGGTGACATCGTGAAAATCGATTTTGGAGTACATATTGAGGGATATATCGTTGACACTGCATTTTCTATCGGCTTTAATTACGATAAATCGCTAGAAAACCTTATTCAGGCTACTGAAGTTGCACTTGAGGCTGCAAAGATGATGATAAAGCCAAAGGTTCATACTAAAGAAATAGGTAAAAAAATTGAAAGCGTTGTTAAAGGCTTTAAATTCAATCCAATTAAAGAATTAGGAGGACATCAAATTGAGCGATGGACAGTACATGGGAAGAAAAAATTACCAGAATTAGGTTCTCAAGGTGGAGATATTATGGAAGAAGGAGAGGTTTATGCTATCGAGATTTTTGCTTCATCTGGAGAAGGAACAGTCCATAATACTAAATATTCCTATATTTATGAACTAAATCCATATACGGGAAGAGTACCATTGCGTAGAAAAACATCAAAGCAAATTTTAGGTTATATAAATAAAAATTATAGAACATTACCTTTTGCTGAAAGATGGTTAGTTAAAGATTTTAGAATGGGTGTATCATTCGGACTCCAAGAGTTAATCCAACAAGGTAAACTTCAAATTCACTATGTACTAGCTGAACAAAAAGGAGCTTATGTTGCTCAAAGTGAAGAAACTATTCTTATAAATAAAGAAGGTTACGAACAATTAACTTGAGTAAATTTCATTTTTTTTTAGCTATAACATAGATCTCGGCTAAATATTCCTTTAAATGGGGATAATTTTCGGAGTTGATTGAAGCAAAACTCTCGAATGACTTTCTATCGAAAATTTTATTCATATCGAGTGTTGGAAGTGGTTTTAAAAAGTAAGATCCGGATTTTATGAACTTTAAATTTTCTTTAACTATTTTTTTTAATCTTGAGAGATTATATAGATATTTATGCCCTACTTTTATATCTGCATCATTTAATTCTAAAGCATTACCCATTCCTATCATCTCTCCTAATATACGGTTTAAGCTCCAGGCATTTGGACATGTAATAAAAGTGAATCCTTCGCTTTTTAAAAACTTGTTAATTTTACTTAAAATAAGTCCTCCTTCTTCTTGAGTAAAATGTTCTAAGAACGCGGAACAAATGATTAAATCATATTTTTCTTTTGATTCAAATTCTCTAATGTCAGAACTTACATAATTCACACTTAAAATAAGATTTTGTGGTTTTAAATCAATAACCGTAAGATTATCGCTGATTTTATGGGAATATTTACCATCTTTTCCACCTATGTCTAAAACTTTTTCAAATGTTTCTTTCTTACCAAATTCTTGAATTTTTTTATTCATAAGTTCATTAAGAAATTCTTCAAGCATAATCTCACTTCTAATTAAAAATTTTGAATATAACCCAATTAAAATAAATAATTAATATTACAAGAATTATTTTAATTCTTAAAAAGAAAAAATATAACATCGATTAAAACTCTTATAAAAATTGAAAAAATTAAATATATGTCTTGTTTCAGCAGCAATACCCCCAGATTTTCAAGATGGTGCTTCAAAAGTTTTTAGAAGTATCTTTGAATACCTTAAAAGTAAAGGACACGATATTATATATTTGACTGGAAAGTGGAATATAAAATTAAGAGAGCAAAATATCAAACAAATAGATTTAATTAATCAAAGGTTTTTATGGTTCCCTCAATTCATTTTTGGTGCTGCTAAATATCTTAGATCTCATGATTTTGATGTTATTCATGGGAATGGACCTAAAGGTTCTTTTCCAATCACTTTGATTGGTAAAAAAAAGAAATTTATTTCGACTATTCATGACCTTGGTCCATTTGAAACAAAATTTACTACAATACCACTTGAGAAATTTCTTATAAAATACATAGCCAATAAAGCTACTTATATAACAACTGTTACTGATTTTGTAAAAAAAGAGCTAAAATACTACATTCCAAATATTAATCCCGATAAAATTTTTAGGATTTATAATGTTATTGAAGAAAAATTTAAACCATATCCGAAAGAAGCGGAGATTTTAAAAGAAAAATTGAAAATTACCGGACCTGTACTAATTTATATTGGACGAATTGCGCATTACAAGGGAGTTTATGACATTATTAAAGCATATAAAATCTCTAAATCCTTGATCCCTAACCTAAATCTAGTTATTGGTGGTAAACCCGATTTTAGTATGGAAAAGTCTTATCAGGAATGGAAGCATGAATATCAAGATATACACTTTGTTGGATTCATCTCCGAAGATGAGATTCCTATTTATTATACGATGGGTGATATTTTCATTACATATTCTTATGCATCAGAGGGTTTTGGATTAACTCCATTAGAAGCAATGGCTTGTGGTACACCTGTGATTTGTTCATCTATATTAGCTTATAAGGAAGTAATACAAAATAATGCTATTTTTGTCCCAGCTAAGAGTCCAGAATTATTAGCTAAAGAGATAGTTAGAGTTTT
>JBHLJZ010000013.1:0-36199 GCA_048887165.1 Candidatus Hodarchaeota archaeon
CCCCAAAATATCCATTACATCTTGGACATATCACTAATGAAATATTTTTTTTTTAATTTCTAATAAATCTTCTTTAATATATTTTGTACCATGAATTATAACATCGATAAGATTATCTTCTATTATTTCTTTAAATATAAACTCATCTCTAGTATATTCAGCATCGTGACAAGCAATGATTTTCTTTTGAGATTTCTTTAGTTCTTTTAATTTGTCTTTAGTTCTTGAAGAAATATGTTTATAACTCGCAAATCCAAATCCATCAGCAGCATTATACACTAATTCTGCTTCTCTTATATTGGCAAACCTTCCTAGTATAAGATAATTGATAGGGGATTTTTTCAGTGCATTTTTCAAGAGATTAATTCCATCTAACCCATTTTCTCTAAAATCTATAAAAAAAGAAATACCATTTGAGACCATTTCCAATGAAGCTTTAAATATCCCTTCTAGTATAATTCCTACAGGAGTTGATTTGAGTAATTTATGTTTTAATCCTTCTGGAGGCGCGACTACATCAATTAAATTTTTATTAAAACCTGCTTCTTTCGCGAAACTATCACCAATATGAATATGAGAATTAATTAAGCCAGGCATTAATAATAAATTAGTTTTTTTTTTAGTAATTTCAGCAAATTTTCCTATATTCTCAAAAGATAACTTTCTTATCTTTCCCTCTTCATTTAATTCAATAGAAATATTCTTTTTGAATTCTAAATTTTCTCCAATAAGTCCATAATCGCTAAATATTTGCGTTTCAGGCATGAAATAATCTTTTTTTTATTCTATATCAAAAAATAATATAATCGAATATATATTATTAAATTTGGTACATCTTTTAAATTAAAACTTTTAAATTCGGTGGTAATAAATTAATCAATTTAGGAAAGATTTGCAAGATTCTGGTTCCGCAGTAGATATACCAATTGACAAGGTTGGAATAGTTGGAGTTGAGAAAAAGGTAGAAATTATTCAAGATAATAAGAGATATTCGTTTTATCCAATAATTTCAGCGTTAATTTCTTTACCTAGTCATAAAAGAGGAATTCATATGTCTCGTACATCAGAGACAATTGAAGAAATTATAAATGAAGTTATTTTCAAACCAACTCCTTCAGTGGAAGTTTTAGGTGATCGAATAGCAAGAAAATTACTAGAACGCCATCCTTACACTGAGAAAGTACATGTAACCTTAGAAGGTAAAATTATAGTTCAAGTGAAAGATGCTCAGCAAAGAACCATTCAAAAAGTATATAATATTAGTTCTTTTGTTAAAGCTACAAAGGAGAAGTCTGGAGAAATTGATTTTAATTATTATATTGGCGCAAGTGCAATTGGAATGACTGTATGTCCTTGTGCAAAAGAGATGAGCCAGGAATACGCTGAAGAAATAATAAAGAATAGGCAAGATATTAATCTTCCTCCAGAATTAGTTCAAAAACTGCTAAACATTTTACCCTTTAGTTCTCATAATCAACGATCAACGGGTTCAATAAGAGTTCAGATTAAGGATCTAAATAACCACAAAATTGATGTGTTAGATATTATTGATATAATCGAAGAAAGTATGAGCGGAAAAATGCAATCTGTATTAAAAAGACCTGAAGAAGCAAAACTAGTCAGAACTGCCCATCTAAGACCATTATTTGCTGAAGATGTTATAAGAGAAATGGCTAAAAATTTCATTTTAAGAGAATTTCCTAATCTAGACGACGATTTTAAAATTAAATTCAAGATAGAAAGTTATGAGTCAATTCATCCTCATAATGTTTACTCTGAATTAAAAACAACTATAGGTGAATTAAGAAAAACTATTAAAGTAGCAAAGTAAACATTAATTTTCTTGCATACTTTAAATAATTAGTTTCTTTTCTTTACAAAATGTGAATAGATAATTAAATAATTCTTTATACTAATAATTTTAGGATTTCTTCTATAGGTAGATGAAATAGGAGCACTACATCTTGAACAAAGATTTGATGTTCGCATCCAATCTTTAAATTCATCAGCATGTGCGGGATATCTACAATTTGGGCATATAACTATCCCTCTTCCTCTATCCTCTGGAAGTTTTGGTAATTTAAAACAGAAAATACATTTAAAGTCTTCTACTGATAGATATGATGCTCTTGGTTTATATCTTGTAAGATCACGCGCTTTAATGCTTTTAGTTTGAGTAGTTTTTGTTGTTTTAGTTCTGGTAGTTTGTCTACGTGAAGTTGGTGTTGTTCTTATGGTCGTATGTGTAGATGTTCTAAATGAGGGATTTGATCTAGATGGATTGTTTCGTCTCGTAGGCGAAGATAATGCGGAAGGAGCTGTCAATGAATTTAATCTTCTTGTACGCTGAGTAATATAATCACGAGTCAAGGTTGGCAACTGTCTTTGTGAACTGATGAATCCAAAAATAATTAGTATTAAGATAGTTATAATTAAAACTAGTAAAAGATTAAGATCTAAAGAGAAATGGAGTGGGGTTAACGGCGAATTATAGAATTCGATAAATGTATAAAATGATCCCCAATATATAACGATAAAAAGAATAGTAAAAAAGCTTAAAGCATATCCTACGAACTTCGCTTTTACTGATTTAGTTTTAAAATAAATTACATTATACTTCTTAAAGCAGCGGTATAATGAATAAGATCCATATAGTACAAACGGAAATCCAAAAATGATACTCCACCAACTAAAATATAAATTTGAACCCTCAATTAGGTTTTCACCTAATATACCTGTAAAATAGCCCCAAATAGAGTAAAAAATTCCGATAAACAAAGGAATGACTACAAAAAATGCAGTATTGTGTGGAGAATTGAATTCTCGATGCCGTTTAACATTTTCTAAAATCTTGAGAGTAAAAATGATCCATAAACCAATTAAAGGCCAAGTTATAAAAATATTTAAAGAAATTGAGACAATTAAACCATGAATTATGCCAATAATTAAAAATAGAATAAAGATTATTAGTAAACCCTTTTTTTTAACCATAGTTTAATTATCACCAATTATATTATAAATTATTTCTCATCATATTCTAAATAAGCCGGTTTCCCTTGAATTATTGGGTTCATAAACTCTAAAATTTCAGGGAGCATCCTAACATCTAATGATCCTTTTATACCATATACTAAAGGATACCATGCTTTTGTTTTTAGGTTTGCACGATAAATCTCAAATCCCGCTGATGTTCCATCAATAAGGTATGGGTCGATAACAAGTGCAACAGCTTTATCCCAGAGTGTTTGATACCTTGATTGAGTGCCAATATCCTCATTACTCATGAAGCAACCATAAGACGGATGGCTATGTGCCCATCCACAGATAAAAAGTTTTTCTTTTTTAATATCTCGAAAAGCTCTGGCATAATTTTTATAATCTTTTATTTCAGCATAAACAGCTGTTCCATGTCCCATAGGATAGTAATCCTCAATATGTAATATGCCATTCTTATTATCTAATTTACCTGCAAGTAATCCTATAACTTCAACCCAATTATTTCTTGGAATCTTTGAATTAGCATATTTAAGTGCATGACTAGCTACCTTTAGAATTGTTTTAACTGAAATATATACTTCTTTTTCTATATTATCCGCAGTAATAACTTTTGGTTGTTCTATTGGCATTGATTTGGTGGAATCTTGAGTAGTTGAATGTTTTATCGTTTGCTTTTCAGGGACTCTTTTAGAAATCATCGTACTGATCTCATTTACTAATTCTTTTTCTTCTAACTTTAATTCTTCATAGATTTCATCTAATAACTCTTTCTTAATTATCTCCTTAATCTTCTTCTTTATTTCTTCTTTAATGGACTCTTTCTGTGAATCTGGCTCTTCCATTTTAAACTTCACCACTTACTCTTAGCGTACTTTTTAACTAAATTTTTAACTTTTTTCTCAAAAAATTTCTGATCTTTCATCATTTCTATAGCCGCTTTTTTATTAAAAACATCTGTTGGATTTACAAATTTACCCCGCGTATTTAACATAGCAATTATTGCTTGAACAACTGTAACAGCAGTTTTTGACGGGCTCCATCCTCCTCTTTGACCAACTAATGAAGGATCTACTAATGCTAAGCAAATATTTCTCTGACCTTTATATTCACTCGGTTTTGGCCAAAAATTAGGATGCCAAATTGGAGTGTGCATTCTTACAAAAGGAGGTTGCTTTGGATATTGTGCAGGAAATTTCATTTCTAATTTAAAAAGTCCACCTGAATAGGCAGTACCTTTAGGACCTTTAATTGTTAACGCTAAATGATCAATACTCTTCTTTTTCGGATTAAATGGAACTAACTGAACAAGATTCCCTTCTTTAAGCATTTTTTTTAATCCCGCAAAATCTCGGGAAATACGACTACTTCTTATACTCATTTTCTCAACCATTTAACTTTCTTTAATTTTATATTAAAAATTCTCTCTTTTATAAGTGTCTATTTCATTAAATTTATATAAAATATATTGTTTGATTAGAAATTTATTTTAGTCTTAAAGTAACATAAATTTCTCCACCCTTAAACCCTGCAACAGTTAAAAATTCATAATTTCTTAAACCGTTATCAACGGGGTTCTTTTCTAAATCAATTACTTTAATATCATTGAAATCCAGTAAAGTTAAAATTGGTTCAAATTCTGGTTCCAATTTAAATCCGTTTTTCTCTAATGTCTTAATTATGTTTATACAGGGCGATTGAGATCTCATTTTTATAACTACTCGCCGAACTTGTTTACCACATTGAGAACAATCTGGATTTCTCGGTTTTTCAATATGATATAATTTCATTGTCATTGCATTAAAAATCACATAATTTTTAACTGGTTCTCCTAGTCCTTTATGACCTTTATTCCAATGGAGAATTTTCACAGCTTCATGCGATTGTAAAGCAGAAATAACTGCATTTATAGTTATTATCCCAGGATCATGCCTATCGAGAATTTTAACAATATCATCTTCAGTATATTCAGGTAAGAAATTATGATTATTTACCAATTCGTTTGCAATTTTTTGAATAAATCTAATCTCACTTATATCTTTTGGATTCGGATCTCTGTCAAATTTTTCTCTGAATGCCATATCCCCTTTAAAAACACAATGAATTCTTTTTCGAGGTATACCAACAACAGTGCATGCTGCCATTTCATCACTTTCTCCTACAGGTAGTGGATTACACTCATAACAAGCATTTTGATATGGAAAGATCGTGTATACGTGACCATGATAACCAGATACTCCTCCATCTACTAAAGGTTTTCTAAATCTTATACATTGAGCATTTAAGTTTAAACGTGCATTCATTGAATCAAGACCTCCAATAACAACGTCAGCAGCTTGATATACTGCAGGATCCAATCGTTCAAGTGAAGTGTGATATCCCTTAATAGTAATATTAGGATTTATTTCAGTTAACTTTTTAGCAGCTACAACTGCTTTAGGTGCTCCTATCTTCGCCCCAGCAAAAAGAATTTGACGGTTCAAATTAGAATGTTCAGTGATATCTAAATCAACAAGATCCAAGTGACCCAAACCTAACATAGCTAAATTCTTAGCTATTTCACATCCTAAGCCTCCCACACCTGCAATTAATATTCTTGAGTTTTTTACTAATTTTTGAGACCAACCCTCAAGACGGAACTGACGATCATACAAATCTCTCTCTTTTACTGACAATTCTTTTGCAAAAAAATCTGAATTTTTATCCAATATTATCACCATTAAAATTAATAAAAAAAAAAAAAATAAAAGGCTTAAAGCCTTCATATTATATTTTATGAAGAAAATTATATAAGTTTACCCGCAGTACTCGCAGGAATCAAAAGAATATCGTCACCATCGCTTACATTATAATCTCTTAATTGACTATCTTCATCCATAGTAACACCACCAGAGGATAAATGAAATTCATCGGGATCAAGTCCAAACAGATTTCCTAAGGTTTGTTTGATATCCTTTACCTGATTAGCATCATTGACAGTTAACTTTTCCTTTTTTTCACCTGGTCCGATAGTTGACATGAAATATAAAGTCAATTTCTTTCCTGTTGAAGGAGTTTTAGATACTGGGGTTTTAGAGGTTACGGGTTCTAAATCTTCATCAAAATTGTCTTTAAAACTCATCTATATCACTTCTTTTTTTATATTTTGCATTTTTTTTAATAAACTCAATAAAATCGCGTTAAAACGATATTATAAAACCCTTTGGAATAATTTTGAAGTTTATTCAAATCTCTTTTATAAATTAAAATTAGACGCTTAGAATTCCTAAGAAATTATATTATAAATTGTATGAATGTCTATTAATATATATAAATTGGAAAATATGGTATCAGAAAGAAAATATAATTATAAAATTCTAATATTTTACTACAATAAAACTGTAAGCAAATGTATTCTCCAGATAATGCCGAATCTATTGTTCTCACATTAGTAAAAGAATATTTAGAGAAAAGGGTATTTTTCTCAATAGAAGATATTGTTGTATTTATTAATAATCGTGTAAAATCGAATCCCTATATAAATAAAAATAGGATTGAAATTGCTATTAAAAATCTTATTAAAAAAAGAATAATTATTCCTGGAACTAAATTAATGAAAAATAATATTATTGAAAATCCAATGAGGAATGAAATCTTAAACTATATCAAAAAAAATCCATCAAATATTAATCAAATAATGAAGGCACTTAATATTGGAAGTAATCACGCTCTGTGGCATTTATCATGTTTGGAAAAGTTTCAATTTGTAAGATCAAAGAAGCTTAATAACCAGAGAATTTTCTTTGTATATGATTCAAATCCAGAAGTTGATGAGTTATACTATTATCTACAAAAAAAAATTGTTCAAAAAATAATCTCTCTACTAACAAAAGAAGAACAAGCACTAAAAATCACTGATATAGCCGTCAGCTTAAATAAAAATTACAATACCATTAAAAAGTACATTGATATTTTATTAAATTTGGAAATAATGAAAATAGAAAAAAAAGATGATAAAATTTTATACAAATTGAATGCTGAGAAATATTCAAAGGTTAAAAAATCAATTTAAGGTGAATGAATATGAATACTTCAATTTTATTCCAATGGAATTTATATTTAAAATTATATATTAGAAATTCAGAATATAATTTAATAAAAAATCATGAGGAAAAAAAATAGAGTTTTAAGCATCATTACTCTTTATGTAGTTTTTATTTGTATCTATTTGGTTTTTTTCTTATTCCATATAGATAGTGTTCCATTGTTTCTCTTTCTAACTATTAGCAGTGTTACAGTACTATCTACTAGTACCATCTATACAATTATCCAGTCTAAAGGTAGCTATAATGAGAGGATAAGAGAAAAAAAACTTATAAAAAAACCAAAGTTGATTCAAAGAGAAAATATTGATATTATAGAAGATTACCTTGATGCAATGCCTTCAATAGAAGATTATATTGAATCCAATGAGTCTTTTGAGGATAATCCAGTAATTAATAAATATATTTTCTCAGTATTTAGCCCGGAAGAATTGGATGAAATCAGTTTTTTAGGATTATCAAAAACAGAAAAAATTTTGTTTATCAGAGAGATGTTATATTTTGAACCAACTGAGAGAAAAATATTGATCGACAGTATGTTGAATACCAGAGATAAACATGACGAGGAGATTATATATCAGCCACCAATGAACATAATTGAAATGAAAGACCAAATACGTGTTTATATAAGATCCTTAGTCGAACCTGGTGAAAAAACGAAGATAATAATTATCGATACAATTGAATTAATAAGTGAAGTTAAGGAAAAAATTGCGAGATTATTTAATTACGATCTCGAAGAATTTCTCTTATCCTCTGGAGGGATATTACTAGTTGAGAGCATGCAAATAAAAGATTATGATATCGATGATGATGACGAAATTGCTCTGATTCCTTCAAAAAAGAAATAAATTAAAAAAAAACAGACAATAAATTTAAAGTTCTTTTAATTCTTTCCAAAAAATTTAACCAGCAGTACTTGCTGGAATTAAAAGTATGTCATCTCCGTCAGATACTTTATAATCGTTTAAAGTTGAGACCTCATCCATAGTTACCCCTCCTGATGACAAATGAAAATCAGCAGGATCTAAACCAAATAGGTTTGCTACTGTTTCTTTAATATCTCCTACCCTATTTCCTGTATTCACCAATAATTTCTGTTTCTTTTCACCAGGTCCTATAGTTGACAAAAAGTATACAGAAATCTTTTTTCCTTCAGCAACTGTTTTTACAGTTGGAGTTTTGGATTTAACTTCCTCCACAGGAGTCTTTATAGAAGGTTCATCTAAATCCTCATCTAAATCTTCATCAAACTCTTCATCAAATTCTTCATCAAAACCCATAGATTTACCACCTTTATTCAGATAATTAAAATTAATTTGAAATTTGTTCTCAATATATTGTATATAAATAATAATTCTCTTATTATATAAATGAAATTAGGATATCGAATAAATTAAATATTTTGCCCTTTGAGTACGAACACTTTAGAATTATTACTCATTTATTTTAATAATAAGAAAAGGCAGTTATGTAAACATTATGAAAGATAATAAAATACCGAAATATCAAATTCAAGAAAAAACACCAGAAGAAGAATTACACATCATTCCAGATGAAAAATTACTCAAGCAAATAAAGGAAGAAAGAATTAAATTAAAGAAAGAAAAAATTGAATGGGAAAATTTGATAGAAAAACTTGAAGGATATAAAGATAATATAAAGGATCTTGAAAAGAAAAGAAAAGAAAAAGAACTTGAAGTTAAAGATCTTTTAAATAGTCGTGAAAATTTACAAAAAGAATTACAAAGAATGAAAAATGAAAAAAGACAACATAGAAATGAATTACAATTAAAAGAAAGAGAATTAGATCAAAAAAATGCTGAATTAAACAAATATCAAGTAAAATTAGACAAGTTAAAAAATGATTTAGAAAGTGAGAAAAGAGATTTAGATAGAGAAAGAGATAAAGCAGAAGATCGTATTAAAGAAATCAAATCAAAAATACCTGGTATGGAAAGAAGGGAAGATGCGTTAGAAAGAACTATTGAAAAATTAGAAAATGAATTAATGGACTTAAGAAATGAAATCAAGAATCTATCCAATGAAAGAGATAATTTGAACAAAGAAATTAATGATTTAAGAAGAGAAATTTATGATGAAAAAAATCGAATCGAAGATGAGAAAAGAAAATTAAAAGAAGAGCGAGAAAAATCACGTTATAAGAAAAATGACTTAAAACTTAAAGCTCGTGAAATTGATAAAAAAAAATCGGACTTGGAAAAGCTGAGAGAAAAAGTAGAAAATGATGTAAAAAATTTGGAAAAGAAAAGAAAACAACAAGAAGCAAGATTAAAGGAATTAAACAGAAAAGTTCCTAAAGCAGAAGATACTTATTATTCTTTAGAGCGCAATATTAATGATTTAGAAGATAAATTAAAAAAACTGAACAATGACTATAAACAAATATATAAAGAAAAATCACTGATAGATAATGAAAAGGATGCAATTAGAAGAGAACGAGAAAAATTAGAAAGGGATAAAGAAAGATTTCTTAGTGAAAAAAGAAATTTTGAGAAAGAATTAAGGAAAATTAAAGAAATACCAAAACATAAAATAAAAACAAAAACTCCTTCAAAATATTAATTATGTTAAAGGAAGATTTATGAAAAATCCTAAAGCAATTGAAGGAGATTATATAGAAACGAAAAAAGACCATTTATTTTTTGATGTTAAAGGTTATCATCATCCAATTGATCGAAAAATTTGTTTTATTAGATTTTATCCCGATAAGGATGGAGATAGAGTAAAGTATAATACACATTATAAAAAGGTATATGCTCTCAATGAAAGATATTTACTTTTAAGGGATAAATTTCCTCGTTATTTATTTTATTCAACTCACTTAGATTTAGAACTCCAAGGGGTAAAAAATGAAGATATTAAAAAAATTTATACTCCAAGAGATTGTTTTAGGAATTTAAAAACTAAGAATAATTTAAGTAATATCGAAAAAAAATCAAAGGAATTATGTGATTTATTTATAGATAAAGGAGGTATTCCTGAAAAATCAATTGGCATTTCAGGCTCTCTTATGGTCGGTTTAAGTAAAATTAGTTCAGATATTGATCTAATTATTTATGGAACCGAAACGAGTATAACTTTTCAAAATAAGTTAAGGGAAATTTTGAGAAGTTCGAAAATTTGCAGAAGTTATAATTTAGATGAGTATCGATCTCATTATACTTGGAGAGTTGGAGGCTCAGATATCCAATTTAAAGACTTCATAAGAAGTGAAAAGAGAAAACTTCATCAAGGTAAATTTCACGAGAAAGATTTTTATATCAGATATGTCAAAAGTCCAGAAGATTGGAAAGGCTCTTATTATGATTATAAATATAGAAATTTAGGAAGAATTAAAATAAAAGCAAAAATAATTGATTCAACTGAATCTATTTTTACTCCTTGTTCTTATAAAATAAAGGTTCTCCTTTTATTAGATAGTAATTTAATATCTAATGTTATCTATTTAGACCAAATAAATGAAATAAATTCGTTTAGAGGTCGATTTTCTGAACAAGCTAAAGATGGTGAAATTGTAATTGTTGAAGGAAAATTAGAAAAAGTAAATTATCGTAATCAAGAAGAATATTATAGAATTTTATTGAGCGATCAAGTTAATGATAAGATGTTAATTTTAAGTTAAAAATTATTTCTAAAAAAATAATAGTTATAATTCATTAATAAATTTAGAATTAAATTAGCAGAAATATGATTGATCGCTATAAGGAATCAGTTAAATTAGACCCTAACGACGTTGATGCTTGGATTAATTTAGGTGATGCATATTATGATGAAAAAAAGTTTCATAAAGCAATAGAATGCTATAAAAAATCATTAAAAATTAATCCCTACTTTTCAGAAGTTTATAATAACTTAGGACTTGCAAATTCAATGATAGGACAACATAAGAAAGCTATTGAATGCTTTCAAAAGGCATTAGAACTAGATCCCGAAGATGCTAATATTTATTACAATCTAGGGTGCTCATTTGAGGATTTAGAAAATTTTAATGATGCAATTGAATGCTACATGAAAGCATTAGAACTAGAACCAAGTTATACAGATGTTTTAAGCAATATTGCCTTAATCTATCGAGAAAGAGAACAATTTGATCTAGCTATAAATTTTTATAAAAAGGCTATTAAAATTAATCCTGATGAGCCTTTTTTATATAATAATCTTGCAATCATTTATTATGATAAAAAAGATTATGAAAAAGCAATATTTTATTATAAAAAAGCAATTGAATTAAATCCTCAAAATCCAGAATTTTGGTGTGAATTAGGCGATATTTATTATGAACTCAATGACTTTATCAACGCAATTGAAAATTATCGAAAAGCAGTAGAATTAGATCCTTATTTAATCGACGCTTGGAATGATTTAGGGTTATCTTATACATTTAATGAGCAATACTTAGAATCAATAGAATGCTATAAATCTGCGCTTGAAATTGAACCAAATGATGTTATCCTTTATGAAAATATAGGTTTTAGTTATAGTGCACTATGTGATTATGATAATGCAGTAAAGTCTTACCATAAAGCACTTGATATTAATCCTGACTACATTTCTGTTTTGAAAAAATTAGGGAATTTAGTTTATAAGATCCATCAAAATTTTAAAGAAGCAATTAAATATTTTGAAAATGCACTTGATCTTGATCCGTATGATTTAGAATCTTGGCGAACTCTTGCTAATTGTTATGAAAAAGTAGGAGAATTTGAAAAAGCTAACGAAATTCGCAAAAAAGGATCAAATTGGCTTCAAAGTTAAGCACAAAATAGAAAATGCTAATTAAACTTTTTATTAAATTAAGATTTTTTAATAAATAATGGATTTTTTTAATTGTGACTTACATATTCACTCTCCTCACTCTATTGCTGTTTCTAAATCTTTAAATTTAGATACAATGGTTGCAACTTGTATGAAGAAAGGATTACATATTTTAGGTACTGGAGATATACTTCAACCTGAGTGGTTGAATTATATGAAAAATAATCTTAAAAAGGATCATCATGGCGCTTTTTTGTATAAAAATATACACTTCATTTTACAAACAGAATTAGAAGATGCTGAAAGTATTCATCATGTAGTTTTTTTTCCTGACTTTGATTCTGTTGTACACGCTCAAAACAAATTAAAACCACATTCGAAAAACATTTTGGATGAGTGGGGAGGAAGACCTAGAGTTAATTTGAATCCTCCTGAGTTAGTTGATATTATTACGGATATTGGAGGTTTGATTGGTCCTGCACATGCTTTTACTCCCTTTAAAGCAATTTTTCGTCAAAACAAATATGAGAATCTAAATGATTGTTATCAAGATGCTACAAAGAATGTATACTTCTTAGAATTAGGTTTATCTGCTAACACCGATCTTGCGGATAGATTAGCAGATTTGAAAAATATAAGTTTTCTAAGTAATAGTGATGCTCATTCCCAGGATCCAAGGTCTCTAGGTCGAGAATTTAACAAATTTGAAATAGAAAATGGTTCATTTGAAGAAATCTTATTAGCTCTTAGAAGAAAAAATTCTCGTCGCATAATTTTAAATATAGGACTCCATCCTAAACTTGGTAAGTATTACAATATGTTTTGTAATAAATGTAGAAGAAGGGTGTTGTTTAAAAAATCAAAGAAAAAAATGAGTACAGTTTTCAATCAATACGCCATTACTGATAATTTTATAGTATATTATTCAGAAGAACCCATTAAATCAAAGAATGAATTCATTAATTCGGTATCACAAGAAAAAATAGTCTGTCCAGCATGTAAAGAGAATTTAAATAAAAATTTTAAAATTAAATTAGGTGTTAGCGAAAGGATTGAAGTTATATCTTCCTCAAAAGAGACTATACATCCAGAACACAGACCATCTTATATTAATGCCGTTCCCTTGATAGATATTATACGCTCTGTGAAAGGTATAAAAAGCTCGAGCAGTAAAACAGTTATGAATATTTACAATAAAATAATTAATGATCTAGGATCTGAATTTAGTATCTTAACTGAAGTTCCCCTCGATATAATCGGAAAATTCGATAAAAATATTGCTTTAGTAATTAAAGCAATTAGGGATGATGAGATCGAATATACACCTGGAGGAGGTGGTACTTATGGACAAATCAAACTTGAAATTTGAGCCAGTATAACTATGAGTAATAAGAAATAAGTTATCTTTTTTTAAAATTATTAAATATTAAATTCCAAATCTAGTTTAAGAAGTTCTCCACATGTAGAACAAACCATCCAATCGAAGACTTTCACTGCTACAACCATCAATTCTAACTCTCTTCGAGCAAATTGATTTTTGAACTTTTTTATGTACCCACAAGTAGGGCAACTTATAATTGCTCTGACATTTATTTTATTACTTTCTGATTCTGAACTTTTTAGAGCGTGTCCGCTGTTATCCTTGTTGTATTCAGTCTCCATATTGTTAACCCCGTTCATATTAATAGTGATAGTATAGTCTTATAAATTTATTTAAATAGAAATATAAGGATTTATTCAAAAGACAATCTGATTTCCAAATTTTATTACTATGCCATATGCTAATTTTTGACAGTTTTGCGACTAAAACGAAAGGAACTAAAAATCCTCAAACTTCTGCCCTAAAGAAGATATTACAAGCATATTACTACCTTATATTATTCGGATATAATACTCATATTATAACAAATTGTACTATTTCTGTTGATTTAATTTATGAGCGATAAGGATTTTGATTTAATTGAATTAGCAAAGTCTAGATCATCAGTAAGAACAAGGTTTAATGAAATTGCACGTCAAAATCAAAGTACAAATAAATCATTGAATTTAGACAGTGATACATATTTATCCGATCTATTAAAAGTTTTAAAGATAAAATCATTAGTAGTGGGGGTTGGAGGAGCAGGTAATAATACCATTTCACGGATGCAAGATATAGGAACAATTGATGTCGATACTTTAAATATTAATACGGATGCTCATGATCTATATTACTCCAACGCTAAACAAAAGTTACTTATTGGAAAAGATACTTGTAATGGATTAGGCTCAGGCAACGATCCTATAGTTGGCGCAACTGCTGCAGAGGAAGATATAGATAGGATATCTGAAGTATTAAAAGCTGATGTAGTTTTTATAACTTTTGGGTTAGGAGGAGGTACCGGAACTGGTTCTGCACCGATTATTGCGAGAGAAGCTAAGAAAAATAAAGCAATGGTTGTATCGTTTTGCTCTATACCCTTTTTATCTGAAGGAAATGAGCGGAGGATCAGAGCGAGAAAAGGTCTTAACGAACTCGCAAAATACTCTGATACACTTATACCTATACCCAATGATAATCTCCTAAGATTCAATCAAGATTTACCAATTCTCACAGGATTCAAAATTATGGACGAAGTTTTAATACGATGTATCAGAGAGATTCTCAATCTGATAGATAATTGTGGTTTAATTAATATTGATTATGCAGATGTAAAAAGAGTTCTTGAAAAAAAAGGAGATTGCCCTTCTGGATTAATTGGTATTACAGAGTCTCTTGGAGAAGATGCTGATCTCATAAAAAAGGCTAAATTAGCTTTAAATAATCCTCTTTTAGAACCAGATCCTAAAAAAGTTGATAGATGTATTGTGTCAGTAACAGGGGATCACCAACTATCTTTATCCAAAGTAGACAAGATAATTTCTACAATTACAAATGAAATTCCTGACGATGCTTCTCTAAAATTTGGGACATCTCTTAATCCAACGCTAGGATCAAAAATAAGAATAATGGCTTTAGGAAGAGGACCTATTTCCCCCTATGTCCACGCTGCGGTTAACAATTATGAATTTCCCCGCCCTAATCTAAATCATTTATGAAATAAGATTAAAACCCGTTTAAATAGATCCTTTTTTGAATTCAATTTTTTCATATTTAGTATTTGAACTAATATATTTCAAGCCTCATTTCCATAGTCTGCTGTATACGTGTTTTGTGTTGATCAATTCGATGAACAATAAATTGCCAAAAAACTTCTTAAATAAAAATGTAATTCTTAGAATAGTATTCAAAAATAGAATAAAAGAAAACATATGAAAAAAATAATTAACAATTTCTCAAATGGAGTTGAATAGTATTGTTAAAAAATATGCCTGAAAAAGAACTAATACAAGAAATCCGAGAATTTTTAAGAGTTAGGAAGGTTTTAGTATTATGCACGTGTTCAAATAACATACCTCGTGCTACACCAATGGATTTCTATATGGAAAAAGCGCAAGATAATTTTCACATATATGTTGGTCCAGCACCAGGAAGAAAAGTTAAAAATATTGAGAACAATCCTATTGTTAGTATCGGGATTTACACTCCAATGAATACAGGTAAAGTCCAAGGAATGCAAATAACAGCAACAGGAAAAGAAAGACTCATTTTTTTAAAAGAAGGTGATGATGAGTTTAAAAAAGCTCAAAAAATTGTACGAGGTAGGAGAAATTTAATATTAAAAATTATTCCTGAAAAAATTGAACTCCTCGATTACGATTTCATAAAAAAAGGTTATTCAAGACACCAAACTCTTAATTTATAATTACTTTTTTGAAAAAAAATTATAATAGAAATCTACTTTTTATCTTATTGTCTTGAACCACAAATGGGGCAATAAGTTGCGTCATATGGTATTTTCTCGCCACAATTTCTGCAGTATTTAGTGCTAATCTCTGTAGGTTTTTCAGGCGTATATGGTGTTGCTGGCATATCCTGCGGTTGATACGAAGGCTCAGGCGTATATGAAGGCTGTTTACTTACTTCATCTCCTATTGGATGCCTTACTATTAAATAGATGATACAACCGATGCAGCCTGCTATTAAAACCACTAATAACCATACTGTAGCGTCCATATCTCTTTTTTGTGCATCTTTATAGACCCAAATTGCAAATACTATCGAAAGGCAACAAGTTAGAAAAGTTATAATCGGTATTATCATAAACATGAAACCGAATGGATCATAAGGGATTGTCATTTCATTAACCACTTATTTGTCTTCTATTTTGATTATTAATTTTTATGGATATCAAGTATTATAATGACAAGAAATTTATTTAAACGTATTGAATTTCAACAAGAATTTGTCTATTAAGCAAAAAGATTTTAGGAGACCATTTATTCTAATATTTATTAATACAAGTTAATATCTGATTGCATTCATTGATAAAAATGCTTACTTCTAAAGAGAAAAATGAACTTAAAAAAGCTCATAATGACAAGGAATTAAAAAAAATCTTCAAAGATATTGCTTCTAAAAATCCTGATGAATACTTTCCTACAAGAGAACTCAGAAATTTAGGATACATTAGAAAACATTGTGAATGCTGTGGGACATTTTTTTGGACGACAATTAAAGAAAGAAAGGTTTGCGGGGATCCAGGTTGTTCTGGAGGTTTTCGGGTAGTAATTGACAATCCTTCACAAATGCAATTATCTTTTATAGGAGTATGGGAAAAAATTGTTAGTATTTTACAGCCTAGAGGTTACACTCCAATTAAGCGATATCCTTGCGTAGCTCGATGGAATCCAACATCTGAATTTACAATCGCGTCTATCTCTGCTTTCCAGCCATATGTAATAACCGGAGAAGTTGAGCCCCCCGCAAAAAAGTTACTTATCCCTCAGTTTTGTTTAAGATTTAATGATATTGAAAATGTAGGTATTACTGGAAGCCATTGTACAGGTTTTGTAATGATAGGGCAACATACTTTTGTCCCTCCAGAAGAATGGGATCAAGAACAACTTTTTATGGATATGCATGATTTCATTCACATAGGCGTAGGTTTGGCAAAAGAAGAAATAATAATTCATGAGGATTCATGGGCTGGTGGTGGTTCATTTGGTTGCAGTCTTGAATTTTTTAGCAGAGGAGTTGAATTATTTAACCAAGTTTATACCTTATTTGAACAATCACCAGATGGACCACGCGAACTAAAGCTAAAAGTTTTAGATATGGGTCTTGGTCAAGAAAGGGTTGCTTGGTTTTCTCAAGGTACCCCAAATTTATATGAGGCTGTTTTTCCATATGTTTTATCTAAATTTAGAGAAATTGTTAACATTGAATTAGATTTAGAATTATATCAAAGATTTTCTCAATATTCAGCATATCTAAATATTGACGAAGTAGATAACATGGATGAGGCATGGCACCGAGTTGCAAAAGAAATGAATTTAGACTCAATGGAGCTTAGAAATAAGATTATACCGATGGCTGCTCTTTACTCTGTAGTGGAACACGCACGTAGCTTATTATTCGCGATTAGTGATGGAAAACTTCCTTCTAATGTTGGTGGAGGTTATAATCTCAGAGTTATATTTAGAAGAGCTATTAGCTATATAGATCAATTCAATTGGGATATTGATATAGCCGATGTATGCACATGGCATGCGGAAGAATTAAAAGGTATTTTTCCCGAAGTTTCAATACATTTAGATGATGTAAGAGAAATTCTGAATGTCGAACGAGAGAAGTATTATGCTACTAAGAAAAAAGCAGGAAAAATTTTGGAAAAAATCATACAAAAGGGAGAAATTTCAACCGATACTTTAATTGAATTATATGATTCTAATGGTATAAGCCCTGATATGGTAAAAAGTGTGGCAAAAAAATATAATGTTAAAGTAAGTATTCCTGATGATTTTTATAGTTTAGTCGTTGAAATACATGAAAAAGTAGAACAAATTCATGCGACAGGTAAAGATCATGAATTAGATTTGAAAGGTATTCCTGAAACAGAATCCTTATATTACTATGATTATACTATTACTTCTAATGAAGCTAGAGTTCTGAAAATAATTGATAATATGGTCGTTTTGGATAAGTCTGTAGCATATCCAACTTCTGGTGGTCAATTGCATGATGTAGGAAAAATAAACGATCAAGAGTTTCATGATGTCGCAAAACAAGGAAACCATATCATTCATATTCTTGATAAAAAACCAATATTCAAAGAAGGCGATACTGTAAAAATTGAAGTAGATCAGGAATGGAGATCACAACTATCTCAACATCATACTGCTACGCATATTGTCAATGCTGCTGCTAGAATGGTTTTAGGAAATCACGTTAATCAAGCTGGTGCTAAAAAGACAATGAAAAATTCTCACTTAGATATAACCCACTACGAACAAATTCCCAGAGATAAACTTCTTGAAATTGAAAATAAAGCTAATGAAATTGTTCAAAAAGGACTTAATTTAAATCTTAGTTTTATACCTCGTTCCGAGGCTGAAAAAAAGTATGGTATGACAATCTATCAAGGTGGTGCAGTTCCTGGGAAATATTTACGAATCGTTGAAATACCTGGAATTGATGTTGAAGCCTGTGGCGGTACACATTTAAACAATACATCTGAAACTGGCTATATCCATATTACCAAGTCCCAAAAAATTCAAGATGATATTGTACGACTAACTTTTGTAGCAGGAGAGGCTACATTAAGGTTAAGGGAGAAACATAAAAAAATTCTTGAAAAATTAAAGGTTATATTAAATGTTAATCGAAAACAACTTGTAGGGCGAGTAAAAGAATTATTTGAAAAGTGGAAAAATGTAAATAAATCCTTGAAATCTGGTAAAGTAAGTGAAACAGATCTGCAATTAATTTCTTCTGAAACATTTGAAGGGGATGTTCTTTCTGAAATATCTCAATTTTTAAATACTAAAAAAGAAGAAGTCCCAAATAAGGTTCAGAAACTCTATGATGAATGGATCGAAGGAATAAGAAAAATTAAACAAATGAAAAACCTTCTCAATGATGATTATATCAAAAATCTTGTCAATAATGCCCAGAACTTTGAAAATTACAGACTAATAATTGAGTATTTTGAAGATTTATCCCAAAATGATCTGAAAAACTTTTCAATAAGAGTAATGAAACACTCTAAAGATCTTATCACTATATTCATAAATAAAAGTAAAAAAGGTCTAATGATTTTAGGAATGGAAGCAGAGAATCCTACTCAAAATTCCGAGTTTAATATTGGAGACTTTATACAAGAATGCGTTACTGACTTTGGTGGTAAGGGTGGAGGTCGAAAGGATTTCGGTCAAGGATTTATTAGTAATAAAGATGTGAATATTATTGATATTAGAAATTATTTCATTAAAAAATTGAATCTTTCGAAAAAATAAAACTAAGGATTCACTCCATTGTAATTATATATTTTTTAAATTAATAATTAATTCTAATTTCTCACTTAATTTTATAACTTAAAAGGCTTTTACTGTCTATATAGAGTATATAGGATTTATATTATATTGCGAAATTGCTTAAATCTGCTAAAAAATTTAATCTAAATGTTAAATGAGCTTGAAATAATTTAAAATTTAATAAAAAAGGAAGTGAAATGTGAATTGAAACCACTTTTTCAAGAATTTTGTTGTCCAGAATGCGGTCAAATTAGAAGACTGAAAGTTAATAATATTTGTGTGAACTGCAGAGACATTGAAATTCTTAACAATGTGATCCAGTCTCGTAATTCAAGATTTAAAATCTAAATTTAATAATCCTATTAATTCTTTAAAAAATCATATGAACAAAAACTTTTTTTAATAAAGTAGGTATCGTTAATTATTATAATATTAATTTTAATTTTTGTTTAGATTATCATTTTAAATCTATTAAAAAAATTATTCAAAAGGTGCTAAATATCGTAGAACTTATACATATTTCAGATCTACATTGGGGATCCGAGTTTGTCCCCGAATATATGGATAACGTTGTAAAATATATTAAAAATGTTAAACCTGATGTTGTGATCTGTACTGGTGATGCAGTACATAAGGGAAGAATTCCTCAATTTGAAGCAATAGTTCCATACTTCAATGAAATAAAAAATATTACCCGTTTTGTAGCAGTTCCTGGCAACCACGATTCTAAAAACTCTGGATTAATCTTCTGGGAAAAGATTATAGGACCTCGCCGTTCTAGATTGGTCTTAGAAGAAAAAGATACGATTATTGTAGGGGTTTGCTCTGCTAAAGATGATATGAGCGAAGGAATGATTGGTGATGAACAATTAGATTGGATGGGGAGGTGTTTTAACAAGGTATTAGAAAACAGAGTTTTAGCTCTACATCATCATCTAATTTCTCCCCCCTTATCTGGTCAAAAGTTCACAACTGTAAGAGATGCAGGCGAGATTCTTGAATTGACTCAATTATTTGAAATAGATCTAGTTCTAATGGGTCACAGGCACGTTCCTCATGCCTATGTAATTGGTCCAACAACATTCTTATATTGTGGAACATCTGCTTCGAAAAAAGTCCGTGCAAATGATAATCCTTGCTTTAATCATATATATCTTGATGAAGGTGATTTGGAAGTTTATATAATAAATTCTACTAATCTTGAAAAAGCTCTTCTACTTGAAAGGAAAGCTAATCTAACTAAATTTATTCGCCCCCGAAGAACTCGAATTGAGCATTTATTAAGTTCTGAGGTATGGGATGATTGAATAAAACAATATTTTTAGTAAATATTTACTATTTCTATTAACAATTCTCATTAAAGATTGTTTTATAACAACTACAACATGGTATCCCGAAAGATATCCTATTGAGAGGTAATTTATTGAGATTAATTGATTGTTCAATTAAATATAGTAATGACTCCCTTAATCTTATTATGTCAGGATTATTTTTATTAAAGTAAAGATTCTTTAAGCTTTCAAAATGATTTTCCCTCTTGCATATTGGACATTTGTCAAATATATCAAGGAATTTCTTAAATTCCTCATCTATTACTTTTTGTGTAGAAATTATAGTAAAATCATTAAGAGGATAATCTTCATCGATTTTTTGAACTACTCTTTTAAAAATCTCTTCTTTTTTATTATCTTCATCATATATAGAAGTAAAAAACACACATTCAATATTCTGTTCTTGAATAAATTTATTAATCTCTTCTTCAGACACAGCCTTATAATCTAAATCATTTTTAGTCCCAATTAAAAAAATTGGGATATTTCCAGCACTTCCTCTAAAAAGTCTTACCCATCGATTTAACTCAAGAAATGACTGTTTATTTGACACATCAAAACATAATAGTCCTGTACATGCTCCCCTACAAAATAGAGGAAATAGAAAACGAAATCGTTCGCGATCCTTTAAATCCCAAACAACAAATTTATAAGAATCACCTTGATTGGCATAACATTCAATTGGCTTAAAGGAGACACCAATAGGTGAATCATTTACACCATCTCCCTCAATAAATGAAGATTTCCCAACGCCTTTAGCCCCTCCCAATATTATTTTTAATTTGTAAGATTTAGGCGTTTTAGTTTCCTCCATTTATTTTTTTAAATATTATTCCAAATTCTAATCTTTAAATAAATTTTTATTCTAAAAAGGTTTATTGTGATTTTATTTCATATAAATTACCAAATTTATCTTTAATAAATAAGTAGTAATTATCATTATCTTTTCGAGGAACTTTTACTACTTTATAATCCATTAATGTAGCGTTCTCCACGATTTTATCTCGATTTTTAACAATTAGACAACAATGAGTAAAAAGATCAGAAGTTCTTGTATCATCATCGGTGATAAAGACTTCAATGTCAAGTTCTTCATTTCCGTATCTTATAACACGCTGATCTTTATCAATACCAAAAAAAACTCTCATTAATTCTGCTGAGACTGTAAAATCTCTTTTTTCTAATAAACCTAATAATTTAATAAAAAATCTATCACTTTCTTTCTTGGTATTGGAAGCTAATGCTATATGTTCAACTTTCATACTATATAAAATTAAAAATTATAATATTTGTATTTTTTTTTACTATTATAAAAATTTTTTCTATACTCCACTTGCTTCTATTTATCTAGATAAGAATTAAAATAATTACTTATTTAGCAATGAAACTTAAAAACCATTTAGTATTTAATAATTATTAATTTGAAGTAATTTTTTCTCATTTCGTTAAGGTTAATATTGAATGACAAACGTTAGTGAAGCTGTTTTTTTAAATAAACTATATGAAGTTGTTTATAAACTTTCGGGAATTTCTAAAACTCAATCTTATCGCTTTAATAAAGAATGGGATGAATCTCTGAGCACTCTGAATCAAAAGCCTCATTTGGTTCGCCAGATTCCAGTAGAAAAAGGTAAATTTTTGAACGATATCAATTATAGGATTGAAGTTTTAAACACAGTAAAACTTTCTTTCGAAGATGGTTTTCACTCAATAAAATCATTGTTAAATACAATATATCATAGCTACTTTGAGAAATCTGATCTTTTTAAAAAGAATTATTCAAAGGAGGATCAATTAATTCTAAAATATCTTATTGCAAAAAAGATACTGGGAGATTTAATTCAATATAATTCACTCGATCATGAAACAGTACCAATAAAGTATAATATATTAGCAAGAAATTATACAATGATGAAGTTTAAAGAAATAAGAGATACGGAAATATTAGACAATTTAAAGAAGATTAAAATTGAATTAACTTTACCTAAATTAAAAAAAATAATGCAAGAAATTGTGAAAGATGGCCTAATTACTAAGACTAGTAAAGGAAGATATCTGTATTATAATTTATCTAAAGAATTAGAACTAAGCAAAGAAGGAGAAGAATACTACAAAAGAACAATTCGCTCCCTAATTGAATGGCCCACTCTCTTTTGGAGAAGTTATTACAATATAAGAGAATTAAATGTAACTGTTAACCAAGATTGTAAGGATCCAGATTTCTTAAATAATGTGTTATCTAAAGCAGCAACGCAGGGATATATAGCATCTCACTATGTGTTTAAAAACCTAGTTCAATATTATGAGAAGATTAAAGATAATTAATTAAATTCTTTTGTTTTTCTGATCGGTTTATCAAATTCTTCTAAAATAGGGATTAAATGCTTTTTATCTTCGGAATTTATTCCTTTCCAGTCAATAATAAAATAATCTACTGACTCATATGTATTTTTAATCATCATGGAAACCATTTCTTTAGTAAGATCCTGAATAAAATATTTAGGACATATAAAAGACATCGCAATACTATTAGTTCGAATCAAACGAGCAAAATTTGGAGCATAATGAGTACCACCAAATCCAAGTCCAATCTTTTGTGTACCTTCTTCTTGGAATTGTAAAAATTGAAAAATACAATTAATTATTGCGTTTGCCACTACTATTCCTGCTTTACTTATTATCCATTCTTCTTTACTACTTCCTAATTCCATATAAATAAGGGGTCTTTCTAACGATGTGGGTCCGTGATGAGTAACTTCAATATCAAGTGAGAAATTCTTTAAATCCTGCAAATTTAATTCATATATGAGGCTTAGAAATCCGGATTTGTGTAATAATGCACTAGTTAAAGACAATCTCTGAGGTTCTCCTCCAAAATGAGTTTCTTTACTCCAATTACCAGTGGAATGTGTTAATAAAGCTGGTCTTGCTGTTTTAGAAGCATGACGACTAGCAAATATAATTAAATCGGGATTAATCTCAGATTCTTCTAATTTCAAACTGTTCAAAAAAATTAATCGCTCTTCAGTTAACCCAATATAAATTTGATTGTTATTTAGATTACTATTTTTGAGTTTATTTTCAAAAAAACCTTCAAATTGAAAAATTTTTTTATCATTCCAAGTAAAATCAACTTCTCTGAATGAGAATAAACTAGAATTTAACAATTTATTACGTATATTTAATGAAGCTTCATCTTCTGAAGAAGTTATTATCAAAAATTCCAATAATATTCACATTCCGTTATTTAAAAAATGTCTTGACATAAAGAAGCTATTTTAAAACATAAAATTTTTATAAATATCTTCAATTTAGGGAATAGTAATGATTGAGAACTTTTTAATTGTAGCCATACTATCATTAATATTTGGTGTTTTTTTCTTCATCGTCGATTTTTATGAGCATCGTCATCCCAAGTTACATGTTTCTCTTATAGCTGGAATTACTTTAGCTTACTTTTTTCTGGTACTACTTCCAGAGGTCGCCGTAGGAATACCTGTATATCCCTTTGAGATTATAATTTTTGAATACCTTTTTGTAGCAATTGGTTTTTCTTTTGTTCATGTTTCTGAAAAATTAATTTTACAAAAAGTTGAAGTGAAATCGCAGAAAAGAATGCGTAAATTACTTCAAAAAGAAAAAACGCTAGAGCAAGTTGAGAGAAGCATCGAGAAAATTCTAACAAGAGAGTTAACTAATCAGAGTTTAGACGAATTTGCAGTAAGAGATATTGCACAAACAATAAGTAGTTTAAATCAGCAAGAAGAAGAAATTCTGAATGAAATAAATCGCTATAAAAATAAGATTCAAAATCGTATAAGTGAGGATTTATCTAGACTTAGATTTTTTACAAATTTTACTTATCATTTTCTTATTGGTATTATATTAGCAGGATTGCTTTCGATAGAATTAATATCAGGTGTATTATTCTTCATATTTGCTTTGTCTAGAGCTATTATAACTAATAGATCTGAAAGTCATATTATATTTACCGACTTAGATATCTATGAGAAAGTAGATGCTTCAGATAATTATATAAGAAAATATATTTTAGCCTTTGCAGCTCTATTAGGTATTATTATTGAATTAATTCTTGAACTTACTTTTCCAATTAATCCATTTGATTTAGAAATTTTCTATATACTTTATTCTTTCATTTCTGGAGTAATTTTATACACTATAGTCCGCGAAGTTATACCAGAAAAGGAAAAAGGAAAACCTCTTTATTTTTTAATTGGATTCATTGGATATACTATAATTATTTTCTTTCTTCAAATATTTACTAGTTTTTTATGATAGAAAATAAAGAAAATATAAAATCATAACTTATATTATTAAACAAGTTTAGTACAAATAATTTATAAAATAAAAAATCTTTATCAAAACTATTCATAATTTTTAATATCAAACACAACTAAATTTTATATTCATAGAAATTAAATTTAAATTTAAATAGCCTCTCTAGGAACAAGAATATGATTAAAAAAACTTTTAAAGAATTATTGGATATTGATGACGATGATTACAAGATCATCCAGATGATTGAGAAAGATCCAGATATTACTCATAGCGAGATTGCCAGAGAAATTGAGAAATCTCAACCTGCCGTAGGCGCTAGGATCATAAAATTGGAACGTAAGAATCTCCTAACAAAACAAGTAGGTTTTAATATTAAAAAAGTAGATATTAAAACCGCAATCGTGTTCATTTCAACAAAAGATGTTGAAAGTATAGTCGAGAAAGTAAGAAACTGCCCTTTCATAAATCATGCTTTTAAAATCTCGGGTGAGTTCAATTTACTTTGCTTTATTGCTGCTTCTGATTTACAAACGATTGAAAAATTAGTTGATATTTGTTTCAGAAAAGATCCAAATGTAATTAATGTTAAAACTAATATCTTAATTGAGTCTATTCATGATTTCGTAGTACCTATTGACTTTAAAATTGAAAGGTTTGATTTTTATTCGACTAGTTGCGGTCCTGACTGTAATCTCAACCCAAATCTTCCCAAATATCAATTTGATGAAGCTGAAGAAGATTAAATCCTACTTTCTATTGTTTATTTAAGAAGAACTTAATGAAATTAAAACAAAATAGATTAGATAAAAATAATTCTATAAAATGCCTGATTTTTTAGCAAGTAAGACCTTACACTTCTCTCCACAACCTTCCTCTTCATTCGGTTCGTGATGTTCAGAATCAAAATCGATAGGAAGAATAAAATCTTTTGCAATATCAGTTACAATCTCCATTGAAACTGAACTAACATCAGAGTTTTTTCGAAAATGATAATTTACGATTGCATCTAGTTTATGCAATTTAGAACTTGCAAGTAGCACACACATATTATGTCCACCGCTTAACCTAAATGCGTTCAGAACGAATGGACAACATTTACCCATCTCCATCACAGGCTCGGGATTTTTAGTATTAATTTCTACGGTAGCTAGGAATAAATCGACTACTTTAAAGTTGATTCCAGGCTGAAATTGTAATACCCCGGCTTTCTCAAGTTTCTTTATACGCATTCCAACTGTAGGCTGGCTTCTATCTATTTTTTCAGCAATTTGAGTATGAGTAAGGTTCGGATCTTCCTGCACAAGACTTATTATTTGACGATCAATATCATCTAACTTTAATTTTTCAGAGATCATGAAATAACCCAAAATTTTATACTATTATTAAATAATAATTTCTTTAATTTAAAAATTAGACTTTAACAAATTAAGGGTTATTACGGTCTATGGATTAATCTATGGTTATTGCCCTTTTAGTGCAGGCAGTTGTACAAATATGGCATTTGACGCAGCGATCTTCTCTATTTTCAACAACGACGCATTTAGGTTCAGAATTTTTATTAACGACCTCATAAATTCCTCTGAAACATGCATCTTCACATGTAAATTCTCTACATTGTTTACATTTATTCGTATCGATGTGATGAAACTTGTAGCTGTCTACATGGGTTTCATTTTTAGCGTCGCTCATAATTTTATCTAAATAGTCAAAACTTTTATCTATTAAGTTTATAGATTATAATGAAATCGTATTAATTTCTTGTAGAATATTTCTACTCAATTTTCAAACTTCTAATATTAAGATGCATTCAAATAAACTCCCAATTTTCAAAATTCCTGAATTAAAAAGAGGTTTTTTTTTAGATCGTCCAAATAGATTTGTGAGTGAAATAAAATATCAGGATAAAATTGAATTAGCCCACATCCACGATTCTGGGCGCTTAAAAGAATTATTAATACCGGGAAAAGAAATTTTATTTACTTTTTCTAAGGGGAAATTGAAATATTATGTGAAAGCAGTAAAATCTGAGAATGAATGGGTTATAATTGATACTTCCCTTCATTCGAGGATAGCGTTAAAAATTTTCAAATATTTACCAAAACTTTCAAAAGTTAAAGAAATCAAGAAGGAAGTACCAATAGGGAAAAGCAGAATAGACTTTTTTTTAGATGGAGTTCCATTAGAGGTAAAAGGAGTAACACTTGTTAAAGACAAAATTGCATTATTTCCTGATGCTCCAACTGAGCGAGGTAGGAGGCATATTCAAGAAATCATCGATCATAAAGGTTTAATTCTTTTTTTAATCTTTAAAAGTGCGTTACAATTTGGTCCCAATTACGAAATTGATCCAGATTTTGCAGAAAAATTATCTGAAGCAAGAGAAAAAAATATTACCATTTTAACAGCGCAAATTAGCTTCGATGGGACCATGCTTTATTATAATGGTAGTATTCCCTTGTTAGATTTTTAATTATTTATAAATTAAAAGAAATTCTCCCTTGAAAGTAATTTAATTTTAAATGAAAAGCTTAATTTCTTCATATTTCATTATACTAACTTTTAAAATATCTAATAAAGTGATTTTAGAATAGATTTATAATAAATTTTTAATTAATGAGGTGAAATTTTATGACAGAACAAAAAGATAAATTTGTAATGTCTCCTGATGTATGCGCTTGGGCAGATGATGAGAATGATAACTACCATATTGAAATAACATTGCCAGGGGTTGAAAAGGATACGATTAAATTAAAATTGCATGATGATTCCTTCTTTATTAAAGGTGAAACTGATAATACAGTTTATGTGGGATCATATGCTATGTGTTGTCCTGTAAAACCTGGAGCTGCAAAAGCTAATTATAAGAATGGTATATTAAAAGTTGATGTGCCATTTAAAGATCCGATGGAAAATGCAGTAGATGTACAAATAGAATAGGAATAATATTTTTCTTTCTTTTTTTATTTAAAGTAATTAAAAAATCGACATAAAAAAAATGTTTAACATTTTTATCGACATAATTATAATAACGCCTTAATAGGTTTATTTAAATATAAATTTACCAAATACTATCTTGTTCATACCCTTTGGTGTGAACGTTGAGAAGAGGTATTAGTACCTCAATGTACAGCTACCAATTGAATTACTAATAAGTATGACAATCTGGTATTAATCGCACTTTCATTGGATGAAAGAAAGACTATATCTTCGGATATAGAATTGGACAATAGATTCTTGGATCTTGCGTTCAACGGTTAAGATCGTACATAACTCCTAACGGAATTGTGAAAGGTTATATCCCGACCTATAAGGGGTATAAAATCGATTGGAAGGTTGACGAACCTTGCTTTCGGCGATTTTAGCTGCACTTTCAAATGACGGGAGGAAGAATAGCATCTTCGGATGCTAAAATCGAGTAATTATAGGCAGATCTTTCGATTTGTTTATTCGACGATTAATCAAAAGCGATATGAAAAGAAATTGTGTGTAAAAACACAATTTGAACAAAAATATAAAACCAATGGTTAATATCCGGTGTTCAATCCGACCGATTCGCAAGAATTGGTTAGATTATCGTACGATAATATCACTCAAATAATAAGAAATTATTATTTGGTTGATGATTCTTTTTTCGGCGCTCTTTGAGCTGATACATTGAAAATTTTCACACTTTAAGTGTGAGAATAACAATACCGTTGCGATGAACACCTTCGGGAATTCATTGCACTTCTCGACACCTTTATTTTTCTAATTCTTAAACTTCTAGTTCAATAAAGTATCAAAAAAGAAAAATAGTGTAAAAGTATTGTTTTTAATATTCAATATCAATTTCTTTTATATAATCAAATGCAGAATATGCGGCTATAACACCTTCGGCTACACCAGTTATTGCTTGTTTAAAAGGAGCATCTGCAACATCTCCCGCAGCAAAAATTCCTGGTATATTTGTTTCAGATTTTCGATTAATTATAATTTCTCCCTTTTCATTTAGTTTAACTCCTATTCTTTTCGCCAAACCTGAATTTGGGTTCGAACCAATTTCAATAAAAACTCCATCAACTTCAAATTCTTTTCCATTATCAAACTTTACTGACTTTACGACCCCATCCCCTTTTATTTCAACAATATTTGTTTTGTAAATGATTTCAATTTTTTTGTTTTCATAGACTCTTTTCTTATTTATCGGTTCTGCTCTAATTTCTTCACCTCGATATATAATATATACTTTACTTGCACTTTGACTTAAAAATAACGCTTCTTTAGCAGCAGAATCACTACCTCCAATTACACACACAACTTTATTCTTATAAAAAGGTCCATCGCATGTAGCACAGTAAGAGACTCCTCGTCCAGCAAATTTATCTTCCCCAGGAATACCTAATTTTCTTCTTTCAGATCCAGTTGCAATACAAATAGTCTTTGCTTTGAATTGCTGAAAAAATGAATATAATAGAAAATAATCATTGGTTTTTTCAATACTCCGAATTTCATCAGAGATATATGGAATTTTTAGAGAGTCCATATGATCTTTAAACATATTCATTAATCCTTGCCCACTAATTGAAGTGATTGCTGGATAATTCTCAACAATATGAGTAGTAGCGATTAATCCTCCAAAAGTCTTACCAATTATAAGAACATCCATTGCAAATCTAGCAGCATAAATAGCACAACCTATAGCAGTTGGACCTCCACCTAAAACAATCAAGTCATATATCTTTTCTAAATCAATGCCTTCCATATCAATATTGAACACGTATATTACCTCCAATCAGCTCCCTCATAATTTCATTAGGTCCTACCATACCTACCAACGTTTTTTTATCGTTAATAATTGTATATGGTACTCCCGCGGCATCATAATATTGTCCAATATCAGGATTCGCCATAATGTCTATAATAATAGATCTTATCTTACCTCCAGAAGCCAATGCAAATTGATTAGAGATTGTTGCTACTTGAGGACAATAAGGGCATGTATTTGTTATCATTACCTTTATTGTAGATGGCGGTATCCTATCTAAATTCTGCTTTATCGTAGCTTCATAATAATTTGGCGCCCCTGCAAAGGTAAATAATGCCTGAATAAAAGGTTGAATTTCTGTACCCTGAGGGGATGCTAAATAACGGATATATTCATTTCCCTGTTCATCTATGAATAAAATCGTAGGTACTCTTTGAATATCATATTTTTTTGCGAATTCAGGATTCTGATCTATAGATAATTCTTCAATTGTTAATAAACCATTCGAGTTCTCTTCATACACCCGCAATAGGGACATAAATTGGTCACAATCCATACAAGCTCTTATTTTGGTTCCATCTGGCTTAGCTGATTGAGAAGTAAACACTTTTAATTTAACTGGTTTTGTTAACTTAGCCATCTCTCTCTTAATAATTTCTTTATATTTATCATCTTGTGAAATAACTATCACCTCCATAAAGCATGAAATAGATTAAGCATACATTCCTCCAAAATCTCTTTCTCCTTTTGTTAGTTTATCTAATAAATCTTGAGGAGTAAACATTCCATATATATGATCTTTTTCATTTATTACAGTATGGGGAACTCCTTGTACTTGATATTGCATTGCAATATCAGGATTCAAATCAACATCAATAACATCTACAGTTAATTTTCCTTTGGAAACAATAGCGAAAAGAGTGAGAACCGGTACAGTTTGGGGGCAATATGGACATGTTTGAGTAATAAAAATTTTAGTATTCGATTTGTCAATCTTTTTAAGATTGGTAAGAATTTGATCTGCATAGTAAGGTCTTACACCTGAAAAATATTGAATACTGTTTAGGAACGGTACAAATTCAGCTCCTGCAGGATGCGTAGAATATCTAATTACTTCATTATCATTTTCATCTATGAACAATATTGCAGGTATTCTTGTAACATCATACTTTTTTGCCAGTTCTTTGTTTTCTTCAATAGAAAATTCTTCAATTTTCAGTTTCCCTTCTGAATATTCTTCTAATTTTTTTAGCAATTCGTATGTCGCTTCACAAGCCATACAATTTCTAATTTTTTTGTTATTCTCTTTAGTTTTAAAATCTGTAAATAATTTCAAAGTCACCTTGTTCTTCAATTTCTTCATTTCTCTTTTTAAATTTTCAAGCTCATTTTCAGATAATAACATTATATCACCCGTTTAATTCATTCTAAGATCTACATTTGAAATTATATTTAAAATTTTTATTCGTTTAAATTATAAAATTTAACCAAGATAATTAAATTTTGAATAAACCTTTTTGGTAAATTTCTTTTAAGAACTATATTTACCATCTTTTTAAGAAACAAGTTTTTTTATAAGCTTAAATTATTTCTTAACATGAAAAATATTTTATGTTTCGTGTATGATACATTTGTTAATTTTGAAAGCGCTCTTGTATGCCATTATATCACACAGAACGAAAATTTCAACGTTATTTATGTTGGATATGATGATTCACCGGTTAAAAGTTTAGGAGGAATGAAAGTTACCCCTGATACGACATTTAGCAAAATATCCTCAACTTTAGATATATCGGGAATAATTATTCCAGGAGGAGTAGATCGAATTGTTAGACCAGAACTTAAGAGTTTAATATTAAAATTGATGGACCAAAAGAAATTAGTAGCAGCTATTTGTGCAGGACCCGAATATCTTGCTAGGTTAGGCATATTAGATAATAAAAAGTACACATGTTCAATGGAACCTGAAGAATATAAAGAAAAGAATGAAGAAGATCCATTTCCTCGAAAAAATTATGTCGAGGCAAGAGTAGTGAGAGATGATAACGTTATTACAGCTAAAGGGAGTGCCTTTATTGATTTTGCACTAGAAATATGGGACTTTTTAGAATTATATGATTATGAAACCGAGAAAGAAGAATGTAAAGCACTTTTCTCAGCAGTTTAGTTTCATTCTACATTAATAAATCACATGGATCTTTTAATTGATGACTGAGGTTTTGCTTTTTTCCATAAAACTTTAAAATCCAATAAGCATCAGGACAAAAAGTTGTAATATAACTATTATTTTTTTGCTTTTTTGGAATGAAACCCCCTTCAATTTTAAAATCCCCCATTCTTCTAAGGGCGATCTTTTCAGCAATGTCAACTCTCAATTGATGTCCAACACCTCCACCACAACAATAATGAGGCACGTTTAATACTGTATAACCACTTTTTCCATATACCTTCGTTAATTCCTTCTCTATATTTGGAAATTCAATATTAACTAAAGGACAGGCATGCTGGAAAATTAAATATCCTGACTTATTAGACTCTGAAGGAGTTAGATATTCTGTAAAGTATTCAATTTTAATATCTAGTTCACTATATTCTTTTTTGAATACCATGTAGCAACTAGGACAAACAGTGATAATTTTTTCATATTTATTTTCAACAAATATCTTTTTATTTCTTTCAACAAGTTTTTCATAGATATCAAATTCTCCGGTACATAATATGGGATAACCACAACAAATTTCTTGGTTTAAAATCGTTAGATCAATTCCTTTTCGAAGGAGATATTTTGCTATGTTTCTTCCATATTTAGGCGTTTTGACTGTCGTAAAACATCCAAAGTATAACAAAGTTCTAGAATTATCATTTATACCTTCTAAAATCTTAATTCTGCTCTTATTATATTTAAATGGGGTTCCAAATTTTAATAAGGTTTCTATATTTTCGTCTAATCCTTCAATTTTATTCCCATCTTTTAAGAATTTTTGCTTTAATAAAAATCTTTCAAATTGTGTACCACATGCGCCGCAATGAATGCAATTGTATAATCTATAATAATCTTCTTGCTTAAATTTGAACTTATCTTTATTTTTTAAAAGTTCAATTACATCCTCATTAGTTAGAAAATTAACAGGATCCACATCTCGACAAGGGCAAATATAATCTTCTTTCATGAAAAATCAGTTATATCAGTAATTCAAATAAATCTTTAGCTTTTGGTTTAATCTTGCATAATTTACTAAACCTTTGTAATATCCACCAACATGAAGGACAGTATGTTGTAGCATAATCAGCATTAGTTTCATCAAAATCATTCATTCTTTTTCGAGCGACTGCTTCAATAATATCTGTTCTATGCATATAACCCAGACCTCCACCACAACACCAGTGAGGGATATCAGATACATCGTAACCACTTTTTTCTAGAATCTTATTAACATATTTATCTACTCCTTCTCGATCTCTATTCGTCAACTGACATAAATGTTGAATACTTATACTCCCTTTTTTTTTCTTATCTGATGGTTTCAAATAATCCGAGATGTAGCTGAATTTAATATCAATATCCATCTCAGGTTTATAATATTCATTGAATAAATAATAACAAGCTGGACAAAGGCAAATTACTTTCCTATAATCTTTAAAAATCTCTATGTTTTCTTTTTTACAAATTTCAAATTCTCTCATCGAACCGCTAGCAAACCATGGCCATCCACAGCAAATTTCTCTCTCTAAGATTGTAAAATCGATTTTGTATTTTAATAAATACTTTAATGCATTTTCAGTATATCTGGGTATACGGATAGTAGAAAGACACCCCATAAAGAAAAGAGTATCGGATTCCTGAGGTATACTATCAGGTCTCCTTATTCTCATTTTATTAGAAGGATAAGGGGTTCTGTAATTCTCAAAACATTTAATCATTTCATCCAGTCCTTCTACTTTGTTTCCATCTTTTAGAAATTTCTCTTTAAGGATTATTCTTTCATTCTCAGTATCACATTCTCCACAATGAACACAATTATAAAGTTTAAGATAATCTTCTTGAGAAAAATTTATTTTATCAAGATTTTCAACCAACTTCTTAACTTCATCATCATCAATAAAATTTTCGGGATCGACTTCTTTTGTAGGGAAATTGTCTCTTCCTTTGACTCGCTCTTTCAAATGCATGCACTTCTCTTAAAAGTTATAATCTTATAAAATAATTTATCTAAGATTTTTAGTAAAAATTAATTTTTGAATTTTAAAGTAATTATTTATAATAAATTGTAAGTTATTAAATTAAGAACAATTCAATTAAGAAATTATGCATGAACATCTTTTTGAAGATATATTAATTATTAACGATACTGGAGCCCTATTATACCATTGGCATCCTAAAATTGAAAAAAAAGAAGAAAAGGCCGACCTTTTAAGTGGATTTTTAACAGCTATAGACAATTTTGCCAAAGTAGAGAGAGGAGAAGATATAAAATCCCTTAAATTGAGGGAGACTCTAATCATTTTTGAAAAATCTGATGAAAATATTCAAAGCCTTACTTTTGTAATCACTTCTAAGAATGATGAATTAATTGAATTATTACATTCATTTATCCATGATATAAAAGATAGATTTACAAACATATTTAGTAAAGAGTTGAACAAAAAATTTGATGGAGAAGTCACTAAATTTCAAGAATTTGATAAATATATTAAACAAATTGTATTTTCGCATGGATTAGATATTTTAGATGATGCGGTAAGAAGAATAGATAATAATGAAGTATTAAAATCTATTATCTTAATTGAGCCCAAAAGTGGTTCAAATTTTTTTATTCATGCTAAACAATATATAAATAAGGAAAAGTTAAGTTTCCTTATCCCCTTAATCATAAATTCTGGTTATTTACTTTACCAAAATAATCTAAATGAAAAATTAAGATGGATTCTAATTAACACCGTTCAAAATGAAAATTTATTAGTTGAACCGAGAAATAGAATAATCATTGTTAAACAGTACAAATTAATTAAAAATTTTGAGGAAGATTTCTTGTCTTTGGATTTTTTTAATGAAAAAGAAAAATATATTAGAAAGCCAAAAAAGCTAAGCGAAAGATTTGAGGCTGTCGAATGGGATTCAAGTATAAAACAGGTCTATTTAGTTGATTTATTGGGTAAGGTTTTCTACTCTAAGGTGTTTGATTCAACTTACGATTGTTCAGATTATATCCCAGAAACTATAGGCTATTTAACTTCTTCAAAGAAAATTAGCGAAGAGATTTATAGTAGAGTTTTATTTAATGCTGCAATTGGGGGAGAAAAAATTGCTACAATATGCATTAATTTTAATAATTTTGCGTTAATACTAATAGGAAATGTTAATGATTTTAGTGATTTTGCTTCTATTCAAAATCTCTGCATAAAGATTTATAGACAATTAATATAAATTATAAATGAAAATTTTATATTAAAAAAAATTATTCTTTTATTTTAATATAAGCTTAGAAATCAATTAATTTATTGAAGTGATATAATCGTATGTTTTTTGAATTATGGATTGAGTTAATGATCTTACAGACAATTATTGGATATTCATTTGTTATGGCAAATGAATTCATTGGATTATATAATATTAGGGATTTAAACCTGATGAAAGGGGATTTAGTTGTTGTTAAATATCATAAAAGATATGGATGGACTGAAATATCGATATTTTACATTCTATTTGCTCAGTGTATGTATATGCTTTATTCACATATAGTGGCTAATGATCCCCTCTTATTGATCCCCTCTGGAGTATGGGCACACACATGGATCGGAGGATTAATTGCTACTGTTTTAGTAACATTTAAATTTATAATTGCGCGGTTTAAAAAAGATCAAATATACATATATGGGAAATACATTGGTCCTGCAGGTTTTATAGGTTGGAGTTTAGCACATTGGACAAGTATATATAATTTCTATTATGTCGTTTTACCTTACTGGAATTCAATCGGATTTGATGCAAATATAGTTCCTAACTCCTTTATATGGGCGGCAATTATCCCAATTATAGTAGGTATAGGTTTATTCATTTTGGTCCTATATAAAAGTGGTTCCATAAAAAAGGAAAAAGCTCGCTTTGCATTTAATCAAATTGCTTTTCTATTACACGGAGTGACTTTTGGTTATGAAAAGTCTGCGAAAGAATTACTTGGAACGCCTGCTCTATTTAAATATGTTGTACCAAGAACCTATGAATTCATTGAAAAAATGATGACTATGTCGGGGTTTGATATGAAAAAGCTCGAAAAAATGAGTCTTTCTGACGCACTTAAGGAATTCATGAAAATGGCAGAAAGAATCGGAATGTCTGAAAAGATAAAAATCGAATGGGAGTCAGAGAAATCATTTACTATTGAATCTATCAACTGTTCTACAGCCGTAGTTAGAAGTGTTATGACTAAAGAAGAGTTGACTAATGCTGTTTGTCCATGGGCGATTTTTGCTGCTTCAATAGTCAATAAAATTACAGGTAAAGAATTAAGAATGGAACCTTCAGAATTCAATGAAATTGGAGCAATAACAAAACTAACACTAATGGATTAAACTAA
>JBHLJZ010000013.1:36299-54430 GCA_048887165.1 Candidatus Hodarchaeota archaeon
TCTGAACGCATATATAAATTACAATAACAAGCTCCATGCTCTTCTATATCTGGTTTTGCATATTCACATGGACATATTAAATCTCTATCTAAATCACGATTACCTGAAGCTAATCGACATGGGCAAGATTGATACCCATAGTTTTTCTTATTCTCAACTAAGCCGTCAACTAATTGATTTAAAGTATCTTGATCTTTATTCAATATCCAATTATTTTTCTCACTAACTTGCTTTATATATTGACGCATACCTTCATTTGTTTCCATTTCCATCTTTAATTAGCACCTCCTTTCATGAGTTCTTCATATTTATTTGGATTATATCCCACAACAAATTTATCATCACAAACTAGAAAGGGATACGCGATTCGATCTGGTTTATAATTTTCTCTTAACCAGTTTAAAATTTCAGATTTTTCCTCAGTAGTAAGTTTATCTACATCAATATATTTATATTTAATCTCCCTGTCGTTTAGGAAACTCTTACATTTCTTGCACCACATGCACGTGCTTAATGTAAATATAGACACATCTTGCTTGTCGTTTTTTCCGCCTACTTCTTGAAAATGCTTTGTAATAAAGTCTGGGTACATTATATTCACTAATTATTCTATATTTTTTAAATTTGTTTTAAAATCAGGATCAATACACTCAAAAGCTTCTTCAGTTAATTTTCGTATATCTTCATAACACGATTCTAAAAGGATTCCTAAATGCTCTAAAGCTCTTTTATCTCCTATTTTCATTAAACTTTCTATTATTATAAAAATTCTGCCTTTATCCTGAAATTCTTCAGGTTTTTCTAATTCTTGTTTTAAAACATTTACTATAGGAATAGTTGCTTTAGCATCTTTAATTAATCCCATCGCTTCAATTATTCTATTAATTACAACTGGATCTTTTTCTGAGTTCAAAGCTTTAACTAACAAATTGGTAGCTCGCCCTTCTTTAATATGTCCCAGTATTCTAGCAGCAGTTACTCTTTCCATAACCTCTCCATGAAATAAATTTTTCATAGCCAAGTTAAAATCATTTATTTGTGTATCAGAATCCATATGAAAATAAGAATCTTACAAAATTAAAATTTGATTTTTATAAATTATTAAACTTCACTCTAAAACACAATAAAATAATTGATTTTCAAGGCAAATACTTAATTTTTATTAATAATAAATTTTCTGATTGAAAAAGATTTCAATTAAATATTTTAGAATTTTTTGAACAAAATCGTTTGATATAAAACTGAATATGTCTTTAATATAAGTTAGATAAAAATTAGTTGTAAAATGTGAAATTATGTCAAGTAAATCAGGCAAATATCCTGTCCAAAAATCCAGTGAATCAATATTATGTTTATCTTATTTCGATTCGATTATTGGGCCATCAACTTTTTTCTGTAATTCCCCTTTAAATACAAAAGATCACCCAGATTTAGGTAGGATTTTAGAATTTCAAGAAACTGAAGGAAATTTCATGTTTACTTACAGAAAATATCAAACGATTAACCACATTTTTTACATTGATTCAAAATACGCTCGTGGAGGAAAAGATATTTTAATGATCACGTATATGATTAGAGCTGCATATTATAAGGATGAAATCTCAGATGTATATCGTTATTTAGAATCAAAGTTTTCAGTTCTCGATGAATTTGCAGCCGAACTCAAAGAATTTGAAGAATTGACTGAAATTCTTCATAAACGTAAAAGTTCTAAAGAAAAATTAGACATTTTAAACCTAGCTTCAGAGAGGTTTAAGAAGAAATTTTTAGATACATATAATAAATATTATCAAAAAATTTCTCCGCAAATTCCATTAGGAACTTCTATAGCAACTAAAAAAAATTTGAAAAAGATCTTCATTTTTGGACCACCCAAATCAGGAAAAACAACATTACTCAAAAATCTAGAAGTAATTCAATTCCTTCAATATAAAGATGATGAAAAGAAAAGAGATCTAGTTAATAAAATATATGATTTTATAATAGATAATATTGAACTCATGAATTATGAATGTATTAATGGAAAGCCTAGCGAAAAGGATATAAAACTTTATCAAACGTGTATAGATAATTCACAAGGATTTATTTTGCTTTTTAACGCTTCTGATAAGAATTCAATCAAAGATACAATTGATATATTCCAACTAGTTCTAAATAGATGTTTAAAACAAGGTGAGACCATGCCAATATTAATTATTGGGAATAAATTTCATGGAAAAGAAGAAATAAGTCCCGATTTTATTTACAAAAATTTTGATTTAGAGGAATTATCTGAATGTGGAATGCCTGTAAAATATTTTCCTATAAATGTACTTAGCGAAGATGAGAAAATTATTGAAGCTCTGCGCTGGTTATTAAAACAACTAATTTAAAATTCTTAAAAGGGTTTCTAATTTAGTTTGAAATCTTTCTATCCCTCAGGAGACTTCCATTTCCGATAATATGCATCATATTTTTGTAATAGATCTTTAGGATCTAACTTTTTATTCTCTTGAATAGCTTGAATTGCATCAAGAATTATTTCGGTTTGAAGAAGTTGGAACTCTTGGGTTTTAAGATCATTTGTAGTGAGATATCTATGCGTAATTTCATTAGATTTAAGAATATCCATAGTGTTTATATTATATATATCCATAAAGTACCCGATTATAAATGCCACAAATAATAATAGCGGAAAAGCAATTATTAATATCCAAAATGTTATTTCAAATGCCAATGAGATCAATGAAATAGCACTAATTGTCGAAACAGCTATAGAATAATAAGATTGTCCCATCTTCAAACGAGATAATTGTCTCCCAAGAAAATCGGCACTTCTTACTCTTTTTATCATTTTCGATTTCTTTAATCTTAACATAATTTTACCTTTTATAGTTTATAGATTTTCAATTTCATTACTCAAAATGTTAAATGATATATAAAAAGTTATAAGTAAATTCCAATTTGTTATTATTTCCCTTTCTTTAAAATTTATAATTTAGAGATAAAAATTATTTATTTTCTTAATTCTATGATTAAATTAAAAACGAAATTCCTAATTATTAACATAGGTTTGAATAAATTGACTGAAATGAAGTTACCTCTCATCATCACAAAAGAAGACTGCCATAGATGCCATGAACTCATGGAATGGCTAAATGAGAATGATGTAAAATATATAGAAAGAGATATCAATGATGAGGAATTTGTACATCAATTATTACATGACGAAAACTTTTTAAAAACATTTTGTGATGCTGATGGTTGTATAGTTAATACCCCCGTTGTTATAATGAAGGGTAAATACTGGTTTAAGGAGCTTTTTAACCAATCTGGATTACGCACTAAAGAAGCCAAAAACTTATTTGGTGTAAAATAATTTTTATTTTTTATTCTATCTTTGATTATTATTCTTAATTAAAGCTATTCTATTTTGATTGTTAATATTCATAAATAGTATTGACTAATCCTATTAGGTCATCGATTTAAATTCAGCTAATCTTTTTATAACCATTCTTATGGAACGTAGCCCTTCTTCATCTTGTTCCACTCCTTCCTTTCCTTTATCACGTGTCCAAAGAGTTGCCCCAAGATTTGCTCCAAAAGCGCCTCCAGATAAAGAGATAATATGGTTTTGTTGAAAAAAGTCTAAAATAGTTCTTATAGCGATTTCTTGACCTCCACTTCTATCTCCACCAACAGCTAGTGCCATTCCAAATTTATCTTTAAACAAGTCTTTGTCTTTTGCTACTACTGCTCGACATCTGTCCATTACCGTTTTTAATTGACCGGATACATTTCCTTGAAATACTGGTGTGCCAAAAAGTAAAAACTTAGCATTCTGTAGTTTAGGGTATAGTTCCTGCATGTCATCTTTATGAACACAACCTTTTTTTTCCCGAACACAATAATCGCAGTGAATGCAGAACTTTATATCTTTACCACTTACAGTCCAATATTCTGTATCAAAATGATATTTCTCAGCAGCATATTTTAGAGCATATTGAACTGCAAACTCTGTCCCCTGCTTTCGAGGACTTCCGCAAATTCCAAGGATTAGATTCCTATTTTCTACCATAATTATTCAAAATTTATTTATTATTGAACCAACTGAAATGTTACAAAAAATTTATCATTTTTAATTTTTTCAATTAATTATTATATTTCTATAGATTTTTTAAACTTATTAGCCCTAATAATTAACATGGACTCAAAAGATGCAAGTTTAGCAAGGGTAAAAATCAAATTTCCAGATGATATTTGGATTTCTGCAATTTTTAAAAAATTCCATGATATTAAAATGGAAATCGAACATTTTCTTCCGTATGACTTGGAAAAATCAATAGGAAATTCTATGATTGAGATACAACACTACAATATTAAATCAATCATTCCTGAAATACAAAATCATAGTTCTGTAATTGAATTTACTATTTTAGAACAAGAAGAAAATCGGATAATGTTTAATGTAAAAACTAAAGATCCATACTTATTATATGCACTAATCAAATGTGGAGTCCTTGTTAATTTTCCGGTAAGAGTTAGAGATGGTTTTGCTTATTGGAGATTAGTCTCAAGCAGAGAGAGAATTGATCAATTACTAACTATTTTTGAAAAAAAGAATATAGATTTTGAATTGTTAAGGATTGGTAAATCTCCTATTAGTATCGAAGAAGAGAAAAATAAACTCACTTTAGAGGAATCAAATATTCTGGATAAGGCAATAGAATCAGGATTTTTTGAAATCCCTAGAAAGATATCTCTGGAAGAATTAGCAAATAATTTAGGGAAATCAAAATCAGCCTTGTCAGTAATGCTACGTAAGATTATTCGGAAAAAAGTAATGTTTGCTTTATAAAAAAGTAAAAAATTAAAAAAAAAATTAAATCCATTCTTCTTTCAGTATGTTACCTTGTATACTTACAACAACATACTTTATTGGAACTTTTCGATTTGCTCGTCTTGCGCCTTCTTGAGCCAAAGCTAGTAACCCTGAACAACAAGGAACTTCCATAGTAGCAACAGTAAGTGTGTTAATTTTAGCATCGTCAATTAAGGTTTTAATCTTTTCTATGTATATTTCTTTACCTTGATCGAGTTTGGGACACGCAATTGCTATTGATTTTTCTTTAAGGAAGTCTCTATGGAAATCACCATAGGAAAAACCAACGCAATCCGCTGAAAGTAATACATCCGCTCCATGATAATAGGGCGCTATTGGATTGATTAAATGCATTTGAACAGGCCATTGTCGTAGAGCTGAAGGTACTTTTCCTACTATTTCTGTTTGAGTCTCAGGTTCACTGAAAACCATTGTCTGAGCTGAAGGACAACCGCACTGATGAACATGTTCAGCAACTATTTTTTTCACCTGGTCTGTTTCTACTTTTTCTTGATTTTTCATTGATTCTAAATGCGATTCAACAGCTTCCTCATCAAACTCTAAAGCTTCTCTCTCAATAATTTCAAGGGCACCCTCAGGGCAACCAGAAATACATGCACCGAGACCATCACAGAAAATCTCATTTATAACCCGTGCTTTTCCATCAATCACTTGCAGGGCACCCTCCGCGCAATCTACTACGCAGTTTCCACATCCTGTGCAGAGATCTTCATCAATCTTAATTATTTTTCTTTTTACTATCTTATGTTGTTTTGCTTCAGTCATGATTAATTGAAATGGAGATGATTATATAATTTTAATTTCGAACATGTTCAAATAGCAAAAAAAAAATAGATCATCTTTTTTTAAAATTTTTAAAACGATGTTTCCTTAAACCTTGGAAATAAATTAACAGCATTTTGCTGGACAATCTTCGTGAAGGCTTCTCTTTCAAAATCATAATTTTGAAGACCATCATTCATTAGTTTTACAACTCTTTCGGGCGAAAATGGATAATCACTCCCATATAATACTTGCGTTGGTTCCACTAAACTCATCAGGGAACTCAATGCATAGGGGGTTGCTGACACTGCGGTATCATAGTAAAAGCGTTTTAACTGATTAATTATCTTTTTATTTCCATAAGTAATTCTCCAAGTTATAAAGGGAACAGTTCCTCCTCCATGCGAAAATATAAAACGTATATCTGGAAAGCGTTTTGTTGCTCCTCTATGTATAATATTAGCAATTGCCCTTGTGGTATCAAAAACAAATTCTAAAACTGCGGGTTTTATTATAACGGGTAATGTATCTAAAGGAGGTACACTTGGATGTACTAAAACCACAGCTCTCCTACGATTTAGTTCATAAAAAAGATCATCATAATAGGCATCTCCGAGGTATATACCATCAAAATTAGTAAGTAAAACCACCCCATCTAGCTTTAAGGTATTTAGGACATACTCCAATTCAACTATGGATGCCTCTATATCTGGTAGGGGTAAAATAGCAAACGCACCAAAGCGATTTGGGCATTCATTCACTATATGAGCAGAGATTTCATTACAATTGCGTGCTAACTTTTGAGTAAAATCATTATCTCCAAAATAGATACCTGGTGCAGAAATTGAATTAATTGCTATAGCTATACCTTGCCTATCCATAAAAGCAAGAGTGTTTTCAATATCCCACTGTGGGAATGGTTCACCAACTGCATTTCTAATGCCTACTGAGGCTAAAGCTGCAAGATATTCTTTAGGTACAATGTGATGGTGAACGTCAATTTTTTGAGAGTTCATTGGCATATTTATCTAATAATCTTATATTTTTAAAGGTTAATTAATTAGTTTTTGAAATATGTAATTATTTTTTTCATACACTTATTTGAACGTGGAATATATTTAAGACCACATAATATTGAAACATTAAATAGAATTATATGTTTTACACCAATTTTCCCATAATTTTCAATTTGACCAATAATTTCATCAGGATTACCATTTAAGTAAAAATCATGACACATCTTATCAGGGATCTTTTCAAGTATTTGCAGCAATGACTCTTTATCGTAATGTGTTGGAATAAATTCTAAAGTTCCATCAATATTCTCTCCAAGAGGATGTGATAATCCATATGGCTTGAAATCTTCATGATATAACACAATTAAGGTATTTTTTGTAATTGGATTTTTGAGCATTTTGTCGACTTCCTCACCATCTTCATCAGTAATAACTCCCAAAATAACTGCAGGAGTAACCTCATCCAAATTTCTACCTGCTTTCAGTGTGTATTTTTGAAGAATCCTTAATTTTTCTTTATATACTTCTGGTTTTAAAAATATAGGTAACCAACCATCACCTAATCTACCGGTTATATCTAGCATTCTGTTCCCACGAGCGGCAATCCATATTGGTGGAAATTTTCCTTTTTTAAAAGGATTTAATCTGAGGAGAGCATTTTTTAACTTCCAAATATTTCCATTAAAATTTATTTGTTCATCACTTTGCCATAATTTTCTAATGATTACAATGGCTTCTTCTAATCTACTTACAGCTTTCTCCCATTTGATTCCGTAAGGGACGGTATTTGCTTTTTCACCCGCTCCTATCCCCAATATTGCTCTCCCTTTGGATAACTCATCTAAAGTCAGAAAGGTTTGCGCAAGTACTGCGGGATTCCTTCTAAAAGCTTCTGTTACTCCTGTTCCGAGGTAAACCTTTTTTGTGTTTAAGGCAGCAACAGTCATCATAGAAAAAACATCATATATTAGATGGGGAGTGGGATAAACTTTAGCAAGATCAGTAATATCTGGAGTCCATATAGATTCCGGTATCCAATTTAAGATATGATCGGCAAAAAATATGGAATCATATCCCTGATTTTCATAGCTTTTGACCGTATTGATATTACTTTTAAATGGGGGTATAAATGTTCCCTCTCTTCCTATCTTAAGATTACTAATATCCATAAAATCAAATTTTCTAATTCTTCAAATTGGATTATAATATTTTTTCAACAATATCGGCTACCCGGTAACCACTTTCTACAGAGCCAGGAGTTCCTATAAGGCCTGGAGCGATGCATGAATCTCCTACGTTAAATAGATTAGGTATCGGCGTCTCTAATGGCATACCAAAACCAAGCCAAGTTCGGCCTTCAGGCCATTCATTAATAATGCCGCATGCTCTCATTTTTAAAATCCGACCGTGCTTTTTGAAATCTGGAAAAAATTCCTTAATATCACTCTTAACCTGTTGCATTTCGTATTTAATATCCATAGGATGGAGGGTTGATTCGGACTTTGCTGAAGTGTAAATAAGATATTGTCCCGCGGGGACAAGCTCGGGACAGACATTACTAATAGGGATAACGGTTTTAATTCTTCGCGATCCCATTATTATTTCCAAACCATCATCTATTCCTTCCAAGCACAGAGGCTTATCACTTGCAATTAGAACCAGTAAACATGGGCTTGGTCGGAGTTTTATACGCATCTTTTCAAGATATTCATTATCAAAATTTTCTTTTCCTGCCAAGCTTACCGTCGATTTAGCCCCTGTATTACTAATAACCATCTTACATTTTATTTCAATTTGTTTTCCTTCCTTTTCTACAATTACACTTGTAGCTTTTCCCTCTTTGATAATTATTTTCCTCGCAGGGGAATTAATCCATACAGCACCGACTTTCTCAACTATTCTAGCAAGTTCTTCTGCTATGCTGAGGTTTCCATTAGGTGATATATAAAATTTAGTCATTTCTTGGAAAAGGAAAAATTTTGAAACAGGTAGCTCCCAGGAATGAGCCATCATCAATCCTGTACAGAGAGTATCAAAAGCATCGTGCACTTTTTCATTCTCGGTATATTGGAGAAGCCAATCTCGCACAGTTATAATTCCTTCTTGATCTATCCCTCGCATTTTTTTATAATAACCACGCATAATCTTACTTAATTCGACGGGTTTCATTGGACGCTTCTTCTTTTCAGCATCTTTTCTTTCAAGCTTATCTATTATATCAAGCGCCTTTGGTACTCCTATTTCAGCTGGGATTTCAAATCTTTCTCCGTCAATTCTATAATAAACTCGTGTTATTGGTCTTAAATTATCAGTCCTGATTCCCATCTCCTCAAACAATTTTATCACCCACCCATCTGGTATAAGAATCGCACCAGTGGGTAATTTGAAACCTTTATACTCAAAAGTGGAAAATCTCCCTCCTATACGACTTCTACTCTCTACTACAAGAGTTTTAAACCCCTTACGGGAGAGGAGACTTGCTGCTGTTAATCCACCCAAACCTGATCCAATAATCACTATATCATAATAATTATCTATCATGTCATCTATCATCTCCAGCATCTCCAATTAGAATAACTCCAATTGGATCACTAGTGTTGATCTCTAAGTCAAGCTTTAAATCATACTTTTCTTTTAATTTCTTTTTCATCTATCCACACCAGAATTAAAGATAAATAGAATTTTAAAAATAATAAAAGTTTCGACAAGACCTTAATTTACTTTTTATTGGATTTCCAAGGAAAAAAAATCTCATTTAATCAAAATGAGACCTAGTTAATTTTTAATATTTTTGTATAAAAATTGTTAAAAAAAAATAGTAAAAATAATTGAATTTATATTCCTAATTTTTTCCTATTATCTTCAATATGGTTTAACATGGCATCTACAGCCTGTTTAACATCGGTTTCAACGTGTAAAATTCCACCAGTCAGATTCTTACAATCAACAGTGAGTAATTTTACTAAATCGGGTCCTCCAGTCACAGTAGGAACAGGATTAACATACGTATATAATCCAAATGCTAAAGCAAAAATTGCATCGATAGTTGCTTTTTGTTCCATATATTCTGGTGCTACAGCTACTATCGGAAGATCTGGAATTGGAACACCACCTAAGGCGTTAGAAACAGCAGCTACAAGATCAGCTACTCTTCCAGTATCTGTACATGTCCCATAACTTAAGATCGGAGGTACTCCTAATGCTTCACATAAAGACTTTAAGCCAGAACCTGCTAAGTCCTTTGCTTCAGGAGAACATAACCCTGCAACTTGAAGTCCTCCGTTTCCACATCCCATAGAAAGAACTAAAACGTTTCTTTTTATTAATTCTTTGGCAATTTCTACAGTATGAACATCCTGACCTGTATCACGCAGTGTTGTACACGAAACTAAACCAGCTATTCCTCTTATAGTTCCATCTTTAATTGCATTCAATAAAGGTTCTAATGTACCACCCAATGCACTTAAGATACTTTCTGTAGAGAAACCAACCACAGATTCACTCATTTCCAAACCATTTACTGGTTCTACTTCTGAATGTCTTTCCTTAAAATTATCAATAGCCATCTGTAATAACTTTTCTGCCTGTTCTTCAGCCTTTTCAGGGATATAATCTAGTCTTTCTTCAATTCCTTCGAAGGCTACTACTTCTGACACCGGAATCAGCTTAAATTTATATTTTTCAGCATAAATTGGATCAATCGGCATCGAACAATTCATATCGCAAACAAATAGATCAACACAACCACTAGCTAACACTGCTTCCTGCATTATCCAATTTCCAGTAAAACCATAAAAAACATTATCCATTTCCCATCTTTGTATCATTTCTTGGCCAGTTTCAATGTTAGCGATGATTCTTAAGCCTTTAGCTCCAACCGATTTTGCTTTTTCTTGCCATTCAGCTTTACGTGCCAATTGAACCATCGCAAATCCTAAAAAGGGTTCATGACCATTAGGAAGAATATTAACATAATCAGGATTAAGCACTCCTAAATTTACCCTCATTTTATGGGGTCTAGGAATGTTAAAAAGGATATCTTGAATAAATTCATTTACAATCTGACTTTGGTAGGCCATAGCAATACCTAATCGCATAGCTTTTAAGGCAAGACTGGCATAATAACCATCTACATTTGTAAGGCAAGAGCTTGTGGAAAGCATTAACTCTCCATAGAATCCTCCTGGAAAAATGTCTAATTTTTTCCATACATCTTGACGTTCTTGTGGTGCCAATGCTTCAACAATCTTACTAGGTTGATCAAATGATCTATTAAAATCTTCTCTTACAAAATTATATAATTTATTAGCAATTTCTGTATCCGTTCCTGAAGTATCTACACCTAATCGGTTCGCGAAACTTTTTAATTTTTCAGGTTCACTAATTTTAAAAGGACCATTTCCTTCAGCTGTCGCTTTCAACGTTTTTAAAGTCGTTTCAGTGTGATAATGGTAGGTTGACGCACCCATAACGTTTCTAAGAAGCATCATACGCATTGCCATGCCATCAGCTGTGATACCACAAACACCTCTTTTATCAATCGAAACATCGGCTCTACAAGGACCATTAGAACACAAGTCACATCTCGCTCCTTTTAAACAAAAAGGGCATCTTTTATCAGGATCACTGCCAAAACCTTGAGCTTCAAAACGATCCCATATGTTTATCATACCATCTTTTTTAATTCTTTCATAAACCTTTTGAACTGAATTATGATAAGAAATTCTTTTACCTTCCATAGATTAACAACTCTTTGATATCAAATTTCATAAGTTACATTTGAATTAAAATATAACCCATATAAACTATTAAAAAAGATTTCACACTCGATTTAAAATTAAGTTCGAACATGTTCTTATGATTTTATAGGAGAAAATTAACATTTCATAAGAATAACTTTAAAATATAGCGAAATAAGTATTTAATCTATGAAAGTTGTTATCATCGGTAATAATGTTGCTGGAACCTTTTCAGCCCAGAATGTAAGATACTTAGATGAAAATGCAGAGATAGAAATTTTTACCCAAGAAAAATATCCATACTACACCAGAATTAAATTACCAGAATTAATTTCTAAAAAAGTATCTATTCAAGATTTAATTGTTTTCAATGAAGAGTGGTATAAGACAAAAAATATAAATCTAAACCTTAATAGAAATGTAAAAAATATTGATCCCGATAAAAAGGAAATTTTATTAGAAGATTATAATGCTCCCATCAATTATGATAAGCTTATATTAGCAATTGGAAGCAGTCCAAATATACCACCTATTAAAAATGCAATTGAAATGGTTGGAAAAGGATTATACACTTTACGTACTGTTGATGATGCTCTCGAAATAAGAAACTTTATTGAAGTGAATAAAGCTAAGAAAGCCATTATTATCGGAGGCGGTTTATTAGGTTTAGAATTAGCTAACCAAATAAAAGATTGTAATGTAAAAACAACTGTAGTAGAATTTTTTCCTCGTTTACTCCCTAGACAATTAGATGATGAATGTAGTGAGATGTTAAAAGAAGAGATAGAGAATCGGGGTATTAATGTTATTTTAAATGCTGTAACAGAAGAAATTTTAGGAAATGGAACTGTGAAAGGTATAAATTTAAAGGATGGAAGAAATCTTCAAGCCGACATTATTTTAATCCAGGCTGGTATTAGACCTAACATAAATTTAGCTAGTAATGCGAATATAGAGACAAATAGGGGAATAATTGTTAACGAATTTCTTGAAACTTCTGCAAAAGATGTCTATGCTGTAGGAGATTGTATAGAATATAAAAATCAAATCTGGGGAATTATTCCTGCTTGCATGGAACAATCAAAAATTATCGCCGCCTCAATCCTTGGAAATAAAAATATAGAATATCAAGGAACCACACCAAAAAACACTCTTAAAATAGTAGGTTTAGAATTAACCTCCATAGGTGTTTTTGATCCTTCGAAAGAAGAAGGTGCTGGATGGGAAATTTTAAAAAAAGCAGATAAGAAAGATTGTTGCTATCAGAAACTTGTCATAAAGGGAAATACTCTAAAAGGTGCTATTTTATTTGGGGAAAATAAAGCTTTATCCTATGTTTATAATAAGATGGAACAAGATGTCGACAAGAAAGAACTCAGAGAATTGCTTGATCTTTATATTTACAAATGTGGGAATTGTGGTATGGAATATGATGAATCTCAATCAGATATATTATTCAAAGATTTACCAGATGAGTTTAAATGCCCTGAATGTGGTGCGAGCAAAGAAGAATTCATAAAAAAGGAATAATTAGAAAAAATTTATTGAGGTTATTTCATGGAAATTCATAGGTGCAAAAGATGTAATTATCTGTATATTGATAATGATCAGAATACACCGTTTGAGAAACTAGAAGAAGATTATAGATGTCCAAGATGTCGAGCTTCAAAAAAGTTTTTTCTAAAGAAGTAAAACTTAATTTGTTGTTTAGAAGATTTAATAACTTAAATTTAATTCAAGAAATTTATAAAATATTAAATTAATATTTTTAATAAATATTCAATTAACAAATCCAAAATAATTTAAAATAATCTACTCAAAACAAGAGGATGGTTTGATTATGGCTAAATGGGAATGTGGTGCATGCGGCTATGTATATGACGAAGATGCCGAAGGTACGAAATTTGAAGATTTGCCTGATGATTGGGTATGCCCAGTCTGTGGAGTAGACAAAAGTTTCTTTACAAAGATATCAGACTAACTAATTATTTTACTTTTTTTTCCTTTTATTATGAATAAAGTTTGTATCTCAGAATAATTTTTATCAGATTTTCACTTAATATTAGATTGAAATTCACTGTTTAAATTTATAAGATAAAGAAATTAAATTTATTAAAAACAAAATTAAATCTTCATTAAATAATAAAGCCTTAAATTGGAGTTAAAACAATTATGACACATTTAGAATTAATGAAAGATGTATGGTTTGTAGGTTATATTGATTTTGAAGTTAGGAATTTTCATGGATATAGTACTCATCGCGGAAGTAGTTATAATGCATACATAGTTAAAGGTGAGAAAACAGTATTAATTGATACTGTAAAACGTCCTTATTTTGAATATTTTTTAGCCAATATAAAAGCAGTGTGTAATCCAGAAGAAATAGATTATTTTATCACTAATCATGTTGAACCAGATCATTCTGGTTCTTTTCCATTAATATTAAAATATCTCCCTAATGCAGAGCTAATTGCTTCTGAAAGAGGAGTAGAAGCATTAAAAGCTCATTATCATGAAGAAGTAGGAGAGGATGTGTTCAGCAAACTTAGACCTGTTAAAGAGGGAGACACTTTAGATATTGGAAATGGAAAGAGTTTTACATTTATTCCTATTCCGATGATACATTGGCCAGATTCAATGGTTTCTTTTATGACTGACGAGAATGGAAAAAATGTGCTTTTTTCTAATGATGCATTTGGTCAACATTATGCGACATCTAAACGATGGGATGATGAGAATGATATGTGTATCATCATGCAAGAGGCTGAAAAATATTATGCAAATATCTTGTTACATTTATCGGGATTGATCTCAAATGCTTTACCCAAAGTGGGAGCTTTACCAATCGATATCATTTGTACATCTCATGGTATATGTTGGCGAAGTCATATTAAAGAAATCGTTGAGGCATATACTAAATGGAGTAAAGGGGAATTTGAAGATAAAAGTGTTTTGATTGTCTATGATACAATGTGGGGAAGTACTGAAAAGATTGCTAAAGCTCTTCATAAAGAGTTTGAGCATCGAGGAATAACCGTTAAAAGGTTCAAATTGACTAATGCCGATTATTCGGATGTTATAACGGAAGCGATGAAAGCAAAAGCTATTTTAGTTGGTAGTCCGACATTAAATAACGGAATTTATCCTTCTGTTGCCGAATACTTATCTTATCAAAGAGGACTCAAACCTATAAATAAAATTGGACTTGCATTTGGATCTTATGGATGGTCAGGCCAATGTCCTGACGAAATTGCTCAAATTTTAAATGATACTAAATTTGATGTCTTGGAAGAGAAGATCAAAATCAAATTTGTTCCAAAACCAGAAGATTTGGATTTTAAAGAGATTGTTGATAAAATAATAGAAAAAATGGGATAAAGTGGAGTGAATTAAGTTGGACTTTAGTCTAAATGAAGAACAAAAATTACTTCAGAAGAAAGCAAGAGAATTTGCAATTCGGGAAGTATTACCGGTTGCAAGGAAATATGATGACTCTGAGGAGTTTCCCTTACCTGTCATCAAAAAAGCTTGGGAAGAAGGTTTGCTCAATCTAGGAATTCCAAAGGAATATGACGGTCCTGGGTACGGCTTAGTTGATTCATGTTTAGTTGTTGAAGAAATTTCTTCAGCTTGTCCTGGTATCGCTACTTCTATATTTGATAATAATCTTGGAGCAGAACCAATTGTTATAGGAGGAAATGAAGAACAAAAAGAAAGAATTTTAAAAGAATTAGTTAATGAGTTCAAACTGATAGCATTTGCTACATCTGAACCAACTATGGGTTCTGACGTTTCAGGAATGAAATGTTTAGCAGAGAAAGATGGAGATGAATTTATTTTAAATGGAAATAAGTTCTGGGTCACTAATGGAGGATATGCTGATTACATTACTATTTTTGCAACAATTGATCCTGAGAAAAAGCACAAAGGTATCGCAGCGTTTATAATAGATACCAAAAGCGACGGAGTAAAATTGGGGAAACACATTCCTAAATTGGGTCAAAGATCCTCAAACACTGTATCAGTGGGTTTAAAAGATGTAAGAGTTCCTAAAGAAAATGTTCTTGCTAAACCAGGAAGAGGTTTTGTCTTAGCTATGCAAACTTTTGCTCATACTCGTCCCGCTATAGGTGCTTTTGCTTGTGGTTGCGCTCGTTCTGCGATGGAATATGCAATTGATTATGCGCAAAAGAGAGAAACTTTTGGAAGACCAATTGGAAATTATCAAGTAATTCAGGAAAAAATTGCAAATATGTATAAAGATATTGAAGCTGCACGACTTTTAACATATAAAGCAGCCTGGGAAGCTGATCAAGGCATGGATAATAATTTGAGTTCATCAATCGCCAAAGCTTTCGCTTCGGATGTTGCTATGAATGTAACAACAGAAGCTGTGCAAATTTTCGGAGGTTATGGATATCTAAGAACATACCCAGTCGAAAAACTATTTAGAGATGCAAAATTATACCAAATATATGAAGGAACAAGTGAAATTCAAAGAATCGTTATCTCTCGATTTGTAATGAAAAGGTATGAACATGCAATGCCTTTTTTGGGAAAAAAAAGAGACTAAATCTTTATTTTTTTAATTTTTATTTATTAGTTTATTCTGCTTTTTCAATTTACTTTTTTTAAGAAAATCACTGTAAGTTTTATGATATTTACGTTGACATAAATTATCGCAAAAAATTTTATATTTTTCATCAAGCCAGAGAGTCTTTATCTCATAAATTTTTAAATAATTATTAATTTTGCTAAATTTATATACATCAATTGATTTTTTACAAAATTCACAATATCTAGTTGCTAATATTTTTTCAATCTCTTCTAATTCATTTTTCTTAAGATTCCTAAAACACTCACAACAATGAAATTCTAAAATAGATGCTTGCCATAATTTTAATATATATTCAGGAGTAAAATTGATATTATCGCTTATAAAATCATATATATTTAAATCTTTACCGCAATTCCAACAAAATCTTTTCTTAAAATTGGTTTCTAACTTTATAAGTTCTCTCAATTTCTGAATTTTATCCCAAAGTGAAGCATTGTTTAACTTCTTGAAAAACATTGATAATTAGATAAATACTTTTTAAGGTTAATTTGAGTAAATAAATGAGATATTAAATATACTTCTATTATTGAATTTAAGTGAATTTAAACTTCAGAATTCAACCTAATTTAATAATTTTTTTTGCAGCATCTAAAAAATTTGAACTAATTATGTTTGGTTTTATTCCCTCAGACTCCAAATTATTTAGATGCTTCACACCGTGTCCAGTGCTCATATAAATTGTCTTGCAACCTCCATTGATACCAAAAAGAATATCTGAAGGATGATCACCAATCATCCAAGAAGCTTCTAAATTGATATTCCATCCATCCATAATCTTATTTATGAATTCTAAGTTAGGCTTTCTGCATTGACAACCATCTTCTTTGAGATGAGGACAAAAAAATGTCCTTTGGATTTTAATGTGTTTTTTTTTTAAGATTGATAAAAGATAATTATTATAATTATGAAAATCTTCAACAGTGTAGTACCCTTTGCCAATTCCTGATTGATTTGTGACAATAAAAAAAAGAAAATTTGGCTGAAGAAGCTTTAATCCCTCAATAACCCCAGGTAAAAGTTCTAAATCTTCAATTTTATATGCATAATTTTTATCTTCTATTAAAACTCCGTCTCTATCAAGGATAATTGCTCTATTTTTAGTCATATTTTTATAAATTATTCAATTAATTAAAGTTTTCATGCAATTAAAAGAAGAAAAATATAATTAAAGCTAAATATCCTATCCCCAGTAAAATATGGTAAAAAGCAAATAATCCACCAATTTTTAGTAATTTCTTATAATTTAAATCATCTGCACAATACTTCTTTGATAGTTCAAGAGTCATCATATCTGCAGCTGAACCCTGAGGTAATATATTACCTCCTAAATTAATACCCAAAACAAATGCGATAAGTAAAGGTATTGATGAGAAACCAATCCCAGTTAAAACTTGTATAATGGGAATAAAAAGGACAGTAATTGGTACATTGTCTACTAATCCTGAAAGAAAAGATGTAGATAACAAGATCATAATACTTAATAAAAACAAGTTTGTTGGAGCAATATATAAAACGAGAGTCTCTAATAGTTGTATAATTCCTGCTTTTTCAAAGGAGAATACAAGAATGAAAAGACTAATAAAAAAGAAAACTAATTTAAAGTCTACTTTTGTTAAATAATAAGAAATATCTGGTTTTCTTTTTCCTGATTCGCTTCTACGTGGGTTTATGAAAACAAATAATAACATCCCCAATAGACCTACGAATACAATATTTGGAATAAGAATTAACAAAATGAAAAATATAATCAATACTGTTATGTTCTTATAAAAAATTTTTGAATTAATTGGCTCTTCTTTAATTACTAATTCATGTTCTTCAAAATTTTCTTTTTTTAAAGGCTCATCAAATTCAACACAATGAGGTATCCAAATATCTTTTAAATGTTTTTTAAGAATAAATTTATCTAAAAAGAAAAGTGTTGATAAAGTCCCTAATACAAAATAAAGTCCTAAATTCAGAAAAAACCATTGGGAAGTAAGAAAGAATTGATTTGCTATTAAAATATTCTGAGCAGAACCAAATGGTGTTAAAGTCGCTGCTAAATTAATGCAAATTGTCATCCCTAATAAAATAGGTGCAGGATTTATCTTCATTTTTTCGCTGGTGCTAAT
>JBHLJZ010000014.1:0-52020 GCA_048887165.1 Candidatus Hodarchaeota archaeon
TTAATAGATCATCCGTTTGAGGGAGCATTCCTTTACGATATTGTACTCGTGGAGCCTTATAGTAAGGACATGTGAAGGGACATCCCTCTTTTGTGACAGTCATTTGATTTAGTAGGTGTTCCATATTGTTATAAACATGCCAACCCGAAGCTGCTATAGTACTTGTTCCTAAAGCTTGAGCTAATTTTTTAGCTTTATCACTTGTTGGCATAAAAAAAGTTAATAATGTTCCGACATCCCCTCTATCATCTAAAATTTGCCTAAATTCGATGTCTTTAATATCACTTAATTTATCTTTTAAAATTTTTTTGTTTTCTTGTAATTTAGATTTAATTATTGGTATTTTTTTCAACTGTGCACGTGCAACAGCCGCCGTTAATTCATTCATCCTAAAGTTCAAACCTAAAACTGTTCTTTTTCCTTGCTCTACACCTTGCCGTAATGGAAAATGACCTTGATCATGAATCGCGAAAGCTCTCTTATACAAATTTTCATCATTAGTTATTACGATACCCCCATCACCTGCAGTTATAGTTTTATAGACATTTAAGGAGAAAGCACCCATTTTGCCAAATGTACCCACGGATTTTCCTTTAAAGCTTGCTCCAAAAGCTTGAGCACAATCCTCAATTAAGATTAAATTATTATCTTCTGCTATTTTTTGGAATTTATCCAAATGTCCTGGGTTTCCTAGCATGTGAACTAACATTATTGCTTTAGTTCTTGGAGTGATTTTATTTAGCACATCATTAGGGTCAAGAGTTAGTGTTTTATCTACTTCTGCTAAAATAGGTATTGCCCTTGCAAAAATAATTGAAGTTATACTAGCAATAAACGTATATCCGGGTACAATAACTTCATCTCCAGGTCCGATATTAAGTGCCCATAAAGCAGTTAGCAAAGCTGAAGTACCAGAATTAACTGCTAAAGCATAATTACTATTCACATATTTTGCACATTCTTTTTCTAAATTCCAAACCATTGCTTTAAAATTAGGATCAGAGAGATCCCCATAACGATATAAATAACCTGATTCAATTACTTCCATAAGAGCATTTTTTTCTTCCTTTCCTATTAAATCCATCCCTGGACCAGGCATTTCTTTCTACCTACTAAAGTATTAAATAAAAAATAAGTTTTTGCTATAGTTTTTATAAGTTTGAACATCTTTAATAGCTTTTTAAAATTTTTAGAAAATTATAATCGCATTTATCAGGTAAAAGTAAGTTATTTTAAAAAATATAGATAAATTGATATTATGGAAAATGAAAATAATGGAATCTCTCTAGAAGGAAAAATGGATGATTGGGGTCCATTTGGTAAAAAAGAAGGAGAATGGTTAATTTTTTCAATTGGAAATCCTGAAGAAGGGCATGGATATGCCTTACCAAGAAATATTGATGATATTCATGCTCAGCATGTAGCATTACTAGTCTCTCGTAAAACGGGTGGCAGATATGTCGCTCATATTCCTTGGTCAACGGATAATGTTGGACGAATTGCTAAAGATTGGTCTCCAAAAACCATTCCAGTAGATGAAATTGTGGAAAAAATAATAGATTTTTTAAGATTTCATATTAAAAATTATCAGGAAATGGAGATACCAGCATCAAAAGTATTTATATATTCAGGTCATGGAGGAAATAACCCGATTACAAATTATACTAAAGAATTGCAATCTAAATTAAATTTAGAGCAATTAATTATTTCTAGTACAGAAGGTTTTGCAGATCAAATTGCCGATAGAGCATTACGTGAGATAGAGAATCTTTCATTAAAGCTTGCTACTAATGGTGAAGATTCAAAAAAAATTAGAAGGAAAATGATTAAAATAGTAACAAGCATCGATCATGCTGGCCATTTTGAACATTCGTTAGGAGCAGCATTAGGAGTTTTGGATGAGGAAAAACTTGAGATAATGAATAAAGAATTAGAAAAAGATTTTTACACAGCCGTTAAAAAATGGCCTCCTTTAGGAGGGTTAGGAGGTTATTTAATATATGGTGGAAAATACGAAAAATTTTTAGGAACTAAAGAGAATGATATTGGAGGCCATTGGAAATGCCTTAACACATTGCGTAGATTAAACGGGGGTAAAGTTTTGGTAATTAAAGAATTAGGTGAGTTAATTGTTAATTTAATTGTAGAATTTTATTCTCAAAAAATTAGAGATTTGCAGTAGGTTATTATATACAGCAAATCTTCATTTTAAAAATAAAATAAATATTTATATTGTTTTAACTCGTAATTTTATCTATTTAAAAATAACTTCTAATTAATTTAAAACTATAAAGGAGAAAATCATGGAAAGAGAAGATCTTGAAATTAAACATTCAAAACTGAACATGGCTTCCTACGGATCTGGTAAATTTATTAATGAATTCTTTAATATGGCATTCGGTTCTTTAGTATTTTTCTTTTATGAAACAGAAATTGGTTTACCGTCATATCTTACTATGATTGGATATATTATATTCGCTTTATATAATGCAATAAACGATCCTCTTGTTGGTTATTTAACTGATCGTCCATTTAAGTTTACTAAAAAATGGGGAAGGAGATTTCCGTGGGTTTTTATAGGAGGAGTACCTTGGATATTTAGCTATGTTTTAATCTTTATGCCGCCTGCAGTCGATCCGACTCAAAGCGCATGGATTATCTTTATCTGGCTAATATTTACAACTTGTCTGTATGATACTTTTGCTTCAGTTTTTAATGTTAGTTTTTATTCCATTTTCCCTGATAAATTTCGTTCTGGAAATGAAAGACGCTCTGCTGCAACAATAAGTACAGTTATTGCTGCGTTCGGTACCGCTTTTGGGTCGATTATCCCACCACTTTTTTACGAATTTGAAGATCTACCATCATATATAACACAGGCTATTGTAGTAATCATTGTGTGTATGATAGCATTATTTCTTTCAATTCCGGGAAGTCGTGAAGATCAAGTTCGAATTGATTGCTATTTAGAATCATGCGAAGAGGGGATGGAAAGAGAATCCTTTTTTAAAGAATTTAAAAAATGCTTAAAATACAAGAACTTCCTTGCATACATTATAACTTATATGTTTTATCAATCTTTAGTGCAAACGATGATTGGATCGATTCCATATGTTGCTCAATTCGTTTTTGAGGTCGAGTCGGAAGCTATTACATTAATAATGGCAACTTTGCTCCTTGGGATGATTATTTCGATGCCAATATGGGCAAAATTTGCACAAAAAACAAATGATGACCGTAAAACCATGATATATGCTTCTATATATTTGGTAATTATCACAGGTATTTTATTTTTCGTAAAAGATTATACTCTTATGCTTATAGCAATGTTTTTCTGGGGAATGGGCGAAGGTGGCTTCTGGGTTATGCAGGGACCTATATTAGCGAGTGCGATAGATGAAACTGTTGTTGCATCTGGTCAAAGAAAAGAGGGAATCTATAATGGAATTCAAACCTTTGTAGGTCGAGCAGCAATGGTAGCCCAAGCTATTAGTATTTCAGGTGTACATATACTTACAGGTTTCAGAGAAGAGGCAACAACGCAAACGGTCAATGCAACATTAGGTATCCAAGTTCATTTCGCATTAATCCCGATGTTATTCATGACCATAGCAACTATAATCCTTTGGTTATTTTATGATATAACCCCAGAAAAATCGATGCTTTTAAAAGATAAATTAATCGAAATGAAAATTTAACTTTTTAATTTTTTAATAATTCTTTTTTTTAAAACTAATAATGAACATGTTTAAGAAAATATTAGAAAATGTCTATTTATTTAAAGATGCGATTAATACTTACGTAGTTAAAAATAATGATAAAGCTCTTCTTATAGACTTTGGTTCTGGAGAGATTCTAAATTACTTATCAGAAATTAATGTTAATAAGATCGAATATATTTTACATACACATTATCATCGTGATCAGAATTATGGAGATTACTTAGCAATAGCAAATAATATAAAAATTGGAGCTCCTAAAAAAGAAGGAAAGTTATTTGAACTTATTCTTCTGGATTTTAAACAGCATAAAAAATTCTAAATCTTTCTTCAAATCATTTTCAACTTAAACTTGAAACGGTTATAAAAAGAAAAAATAAAATTTTTTATTAAGTTTAAATTAATTTTGATGAAGATAAATACTTAAAAAGAAATAATTCGAAAAGTAGCAAGGTTTTTAATTATGGCGGAAAATGAAGAAGCAGAAAATAAAACGGAAGTAAAAGAAGAAGAGAAAGAAAAACAGAATGAAAAAGAAGAATCAAAGACTAAATTTTCATTTAAATGTACTCGCGATGATAAATGTTGTCTCGCACGTGGACCAATTCCTATTACTTTTTGGGATTTAGAATTATGGGCAAAAAATGGCGTTGTAGCAAATTTTATGCCATATTTAGATATTTATAATAAGCCAGATGGTGGTGTTGACTTAATTCTAAAGCCTTTACCTCCATCACCCAAAGAAGGAGAAGAAGAGAAGAAAAAAGATCCATTTGGGCAAGTACCGATTGAAGATTTATTAGAAGTCAAATGTCCGCTATATAATAAGGATGATAAAAAATGTCTAGTTTATGATAATCGTCCATTAAGTTGCCGAACTTATCCCTTAGAATTTGATGGAAAGAATTTTACAGTTGTTGACGTTGAATGCCCCGGTATAGGAGAGGAAGGAATGTCAAAAGAAGAGTTGAAAGAAATGAGAGATACAGCAAAAACAATGTTTTACGAGTTAACAAGGATGCGAATTGCTCTACCAGTTTTAAGTCAAGTAATTTCACAAAAAGTAATGATGGATCTAATGAGACAAAATATTGAAGCAATGAGTAAAATGAGCGATGAAGACAGAGCAAAATTAGATGAAATTTTTAAAAAGAGCACAACGGAAGAAACGGAGTAAAAAAGGAATATGAAAGAAGTAAGTATAAAAAATTCTAAGATCAGGTTACTCCAAGGAGACATAACTGAGCTAGATAAGGATGTTATTGTTAACGCTGCGAATGCTCAATTGATCCTAGGAGGTGGAGTAGCTGGGGCAATCAGGAAAAAAGGTGGTCCAATTATCCAAGAAGAATGTAATAAACTTGGTGGTACATTTGTAGGAGGAGCAGTTATCACCACGGGTGGAAATTTGAAAGCTAAATACGTTATACATGCTGTAGGCCCTAGAATGGGTGAAGGAGCGGAAGATGAAAAATTAAGAAATGCAACATTAAATAGCCTCAAATTAATGGATGTGCATAATCTAAAATCAATAGCATTCCCTGCTATTTCTACAGGTATTTTTGGTTATCCTATAGATAGGTGTGCAAAAATAATGATTTCAACTGCTAAAGAATATTTAAATAAATCTGAGAAAACTCAAATAGAAGAAATAAATTTTTGTCTATATACTGATTCAGATTTTCAAGTTTTCGAGAAAGAATTAAAATGATTATCCGGAATTAAGTTGAAATTAGAATACATTCTAAATTTTTATCTCACTCTTTATTTTAATTTATTCGCTAATAAATTACAAAAAGAAATTTTATAAGGTTATTTTTATATTTAATAACTTGAAAAATTCAATTAAAATTAAACAAAAGGCAAATGAGAAAATTTTTATGAAAAAAGAAAAAGAATCCAATAAAAGAACCGATATTTTATCTAAAATACAGAAGTATGCTCGTATCTTCATTATTCAATTTGAAAAAAGTGAAATAAAAATTTTTAAATTAGCAGGATGGATAATTTTAGGAGCTTGTATTTTGTATTGGATTTTCTTCTTTTTTATTGTACATCAGTATGAACCTTTATTATTTACAACTTATATTACTACGATTTTAATAGGTCTCACCTGCATTAGTGAATTTAAATCTACATTTCTTAATTCAATTACAGGACTTACATGCTATGGTTTTTTAAATGTCACCATCGCTATGATCCCTAATGTAACAAATATTTTAGAAATAATTGTTGGACCCGTATTACATGGTGCCATTGTATTATTTCAATTGTATATAATTTTTCATCGGAAAATACCTATTTGTAGAAGATATTTGATTTGGGGTATATTATTTTACTTTATTTTTATGAGTAGTTATGATAGTTTTCACCGTTGGAATATTATTACAGGTTTAGAAAGTATCATTCCAACTGCTTTTACTATGGCCTATTCTTTTTATGCATTACTTTTTTCTGCAGTTTTAATCTACTTTTACAAGAAAAAATATGGAATAATAACAGATAATTGAGACTTTTATCCCAAAAGGTAAAAAACACCATCGGTTGATTATTTGTTATTATATAGAAATAAATAAGAGCTTTAAAATAATGCTTACATTTTTTTTAATACCATTATTTTAATAACAAAATATTAATTAATTACGAATTAAAATATTAAATAAATTTTGATGGGCATATTATGACGGAATTTGATTACCGATATATAAAATTTTTCGATGATATCCGTTCCCATGATGTAGGAATTGTAGGAGGAAAAAACGCAAGTCTAGGTGAATTACTTTCGTTTGGGATACCAGTACCATTAGGATTTGCTGTAACTGCAGAAGCCTACGACTATATTTTAGAAACTAATTATTTTAGGATTAAGGATGAAGAAATTTCACTTAAAGAGTACATTAAACGTAACATAAATAATATTTCTGAGGAGCTTAAGGAAGAAGATATCAAATCAATACAGCAAGTCAATAAAATTTGTGCCGATATAAGGTATGTAATTGAACAAGCAAAAATACCTGACAGTTTAGCCGATGAAATATTAGATGCATATCATAATTTAATTGAACAAATTGGATCTGAAACTACGTTTGCCATTAGAAGCTCAGCAACAGCAGAAGACTTACCTGATGCATCTTTTGCTGGACAACAAGATACCCATTTAAATATTTCTGGTGAGGATCAGATTTTGGAATACATTTTGAAAGATATGGCTTCCGTCTTTACTACTAGGGCAACAATGTATCGTGAAAGAGCCGGATTTGATCATTTTGCTGTTAAATTAAGCGTTGGAGTTCAAGAAATAGCAGGAGGTTTAAGCGGAGTAAAATCTTCAGGTGTTATGTTTACTGAGGATCCAGATTCAGGTAATCCAAATGTAGTAGTTCTTAGAGGTACTTGGGGTCTTGGAGAGCTTATTGTTCAAGGGGTTGAAAAAGGAGACGAATTTATTGTGTTCAAACATAGTCCTCAATTACAAATTATAAGTAAAAGTCTTGTAAAGAAGGAAAATATGATGGTTTTTGACACAGAAAAAAGCGGTACAATTACTCGTCCTGTCGAGAAGGAAAGACAAAAGAAATTCTGTTTGGAGGATAATCAGGTAAAAATTCTTTCAGAATATGCTATAAAGATTCGGAAACACTATAACAGACCTATGGATATTGAATGGGCATTGGGAAATAATGGAAAAATTTACATTGTACAAGCACGTCCAGAAACAGTTCATTCACAAAAGGGAGACACTGAAGAAATTTTTTACTTATTAGAGGATCCTAATAAGTTGATAGAAGAAAAATATAGTATTGCTAATTCTGGAACCGCTATTGGCCGTAGAATTGGTTATGGGAAAATAAAAGTTATTGAAAACATCAATGATGCTCATCTATTAGATGAAGGTGATATCTTAATTACAGAAGAAACTAATCCAGATTGGACTTCCTATATGCAAAATTTAGGAGGTGTTATAACTGAAAGAGGAGGTCCGACTTGTCATGCTGCTATTGTTTCGAGAGAGTTAAATATTGCCTCTATCGTAGGTGCTGATAACATTGTAGAAACCGTAAAAGAGAAGCAACGAGAATCGAATCTTGAAATGGTCACTATTGATTGCAGCGAAGGAGAGCCTAGAATATGGACAAAAGAAGTAGAATACGATTTTGATACTATTGAATTTGCCCAATTACCTAAAACTAAGACTCAGGTTTTAGTTAATTTAGGAATTCCAAAAGGTGCTTTATCGTCTGGAAAATATCCGGACGGTACAGGCTTAGCAAGATTAGAATTTATTATTAATGATGAAATCCAGATTCATCCAAATGCTCTTATAGAATTTGAAACCTTAACTATGAGGTATGGAATTCTGTTAGAACAGAGAAAGAAGATAGAAAGTATGAAGAAAAGTGATCTGTATTATAAAGATCCTTTTAACCAAGAAATTAAACGTTTAAAAGAGGCTCTGGATAAGATCAATGAATTAACAGCAGGATATTCTGATAAAGAGGAATTCTATGTAGAAAAATTAGCAGAAGGAATAGCAACTATAGCCGCTGGAGTTTGGAAAGAATTACCTGATGGAACTATTGCTCCTTGTATTGTCCGACTTTCAGATTTTAAGACCAATGAGTATGAAAATCTCATTGGTGGATGGATTTATGAGAGCGATGAAAATAACCCTATGTTGGGTTTCAGAGGGGCTTCACGTTATGTTTCAGATGATTTTCAAAACGCTTTTATATTAGAACTCAAAGCTATAGTAAAAGCTCGAGAATGGGGCTTAACTAATATTATACCCATGATTCCATTTTGTAGAACGCCTGAAGAAGCCCAGAAAATCGAAGAGATTATGATTAAAGAAGGATTACATAGAGGAAGGAACGGTTTACAAATTTATTGTATGGCAGAAATTCCTTCAAACATATTATTAGCAGATATTTTTTGTAAATATTTCGATGGTTTTTCTATTGGATCAAATGATTTAACCCAATTAGTTTATGGTGTTGGACGTGATAATGAGAAACTAATTCCATTATCAAAAGCCTACAATTATATTACCAATAGTGAAGCCTTAAGAAGAGCTATTGGCCATCTGATTAAGGTTGCACATGAGAATAAGAAAAAGGTTGGAATTTGCGGACAAGCACCCAGTGATGATCCTGAATTTCTAAGATTTTTAGTAAGAGAAGGCATTGATTCAATTTCATTGAATTTTGATACCTATGCGAGAGGAAGAATTAATACTTGGAGAACTGAAATAATAGAAGCAAAATTATCTGAAAAAGAGAAACAGCAATCCTATGAATTGTTAGATCATTGTGATAATTTCATAGAAAATATCCGAGTACCAAGAGGAAAACTTAGAAACATGGTAAGAAAACAACTAAAAACGGTAGATCCTAAATTAAAAGAATGCACTGATCAATTTGATCAAATATTTAGGGAAATTTATTCAATTTCAAATGAATTTGTCGCTGAAATTAATCAAGTTGGATTAAAAAATTTCAACAATTTATATAATAAATATAACAATCGAATAAAAGAATTTGAAACAATTATTCCTAATCTTACCCTAAAAATAAGAGAATTTGGAATTTTCTAACATCATTTATCCATTAGTATTTAAATAAAGGATTACCTATTATAGCAACAAATAGCAAAATCAAAAAAATTATATTTTAAAAAATATTCAAAAATTCAAGTTAAAAGTTTATTTTTCACTATAACCAAAAGAGTGAGGTTAATTATGCCGAGGGGAAAAGAATTCACTGAAGAGGTTTTAGATGTCTTTGACAAAGTAATACATTTATTAAATGGAATGATGAATGATAGATCTGTCCCGAGAAACATTAAGCGAATAGCTCAAAGAGGCATAAATGAATTAAACAGAGAGGATGAGACCCCTGGCGTTCTTTCTAGTAATGTTATGTATATGGTTGATGATCTTTCTCAAGATCCAAACATACCATTTCATTCAAGAACCACTATTTACCGAATACTTTCTTTATTAGAAAAGGTTAAAGATTGATTTTTTTTATTACCAATCTCTCTTGTCTATTTTCTAATTTAGATGAAAAAATAGGTAATTCCTTAAAGCACTATTTTTTATATTTAAAATTTTATATATTATTTAAATATAAAAATTGCTCTAAAAATATAGATTGAAGTATTTGTTCTAATGGCAAGAGAAATAATTAATGCAATCATTTACACTGAAGTTGATGATAAAATTGGACCAAATCCGGAAGTATGGGTCCCTTCTAACTTTCCTAAAGAGTATATGAACTATATTGGAATTAAATCGATTACTATTTTATCAGGCGAGAAAGGTCTTATACCAGAAACCTTAGTAATGCTTCCCTTCCCTTCTCTCAATTCAAAAGGTTTAATAAAATATCTACATTGGTATGATGAGAATAGACGCGGAGGTGAGGGAATAGGTAGTATTACATTGTTATTTGAAGAGATTGATGATGTAATTTTTTATAAATATATGAACTATTTTGTTGAACCTTTTGATAAAGTTGCTCAAAGTATAATAAATCTTGAAAAAATTAATGCGGAAAAAGAGAATATTGCTTTAGAACTGCTAAATTTTAAAAATACCATTGAAAACATGCTGGAAGATCTAAGAAAAAAAGAAATTGCAAAATATACCACTAAAGCATTTCCTACACATGAAAAAGGTTCAATTGATTTCAAGTTTAAAATTATTATTTGCGGAGACCCAGGTGTCGGTAAAACTTCTTTAATCCTTAGATTTACTGAAAATGCTTTTAGAAGGACTTATATTCCAACTCTCGGTGTTTTTGTCTGTGATAGAGTCTTTAAAGTTGATAATCATAACATACAGCTTGTTCTCTGGGATATAGCTGGACAACAAAAGTTCGAATTAATGAGACAACAATTTTATAAAGGTATGGATGGAGCATTTTTGGTCTTTGATTTGACTGAAAAAAGTTCATTTGATAATATTAAGCTTTGGTATAATGATGTTAAAAAATATGCCATTAAATTTCCTAATTTAATCGGTTATATTGTAGGCAATAAAAAAGATTTAATCGACGATATAACAATTAATAACAATGAAGTAAATTATCTAACAAATAATTTAAACTTGAAATATTTAGAAACATCGGCATTAACAGGTGAAAATGTTCAAAATGCATTTTTTAATGTAGCAAAATCGCTCTATAATTTAGTGATTTATAGCTAAACTTAAATCTTATTTTATAAGAAACTAATTATTTATAATGATCGTGAAAGCTGAGTTTCACGAGAAAATACATTATGCTAATATTACCTTGATGTCATGGTTATATTATTTTTATCTAATTATTTGTTCTTCTGATTTTATTATTTGGCCTTTTTCTTCTCGAAAAGGTTTAACAAATGCCCAACGCCATAAGATAAATATTAGCGAGAATATGATTGCTGACAAGAGCGGGAGTATTTGAGGAGGCAAATATTGCAAAATTAAACCACCAAGAATTGGGGTTATTATCTGAGCAATACTATTCAAAGCATTATTTACTCCTAATAAACTACCAGTTTCTTCCCTTTTTCCTACTTTCGTTAACTTACTAGTGAGAACAGGGCGAGTCACGCCTGTTCCAAAAGCTAAAAAGGAAATGGGAATAAATACGATCCAGTAGTTAGTGGTAAATATAAGAAATGTCATCATGAAAACTAATGAAAAAATGCCTGATAACAACGTTGTATTTTCACTCACCTTTTTCAATATTGGGCTGATTAGAACGCTTTGAAATAGCACTCTGAGAACGCCGATCCAAGCCATGTAAATAGTGAGTTGTTGGGGTGTCACATTGAGCTGGTTTGTGGAATATAGAGCAAAAGTTGAAATAAAGAGAAAAAATCCGAAACTATAAAGGAAGAATACTATTAAAATACCACGAGTTTCTGCCGATTTGAAAAAGCGTTTAGTTTCTTTAATAGGTATTATTTCTCCAAACTTTAAGTTGATGTTCTGCTTTTTTTCTGTTATAGATTCCGGTAGAAAAATTAATACTAGAACAATAGAAAGAAGGCTAACACCTGCTGCAAAGAAAAAGGGAGCTGAAAAGCTAATTAGTAACAAAACACCTCCAATCATGGGTCCAAAAATTAATCCTGCTCCAAAAACTGCGCTTGAATAACCGTAAGTTTTAGTTCTTTGTTTGTGAGTTGTCACATCACTAATATATGCTTGAGCAACAGTCATGTTACTCCCTAGAAGCCCGTCTACAAGGCGCGCAGCAACTAGTATCCAGACATTATTAGCTATTCCAAGAAGAAAAAATCCTATAAGAGTGCTTGTTTGACTAAATAATAACAATGGTTTTCTTCCGAACCTGTCGCTAAGTTTACCTGTGATTGGACTGGCAAAAAGCTGGCAAAAACTAAAAATACTTAGAATTAATCCTACCTGAAACTCATTCAAACCTAAATCTATGCCTAAAATTGGAATTAGGGGCATTACGCTACTGAATCCTAAAACTTCTGTAAATTGAATCATAAAGATGATTAAGAGGCGTTTATCGAATTTTTCCTCTTGAGTTATTGGTATCGAACTAATAAGGGTTCACATCATAAATTAAAATTTTAATTAGCTTTTGGAGGAGAGAGATGTAAATAAATTAAGTTTTATGTCTATATAATATCAATTTGATAAAAAAATTCGTAGAAAAAAATCATATTTTAAATTGATAATTTTTGTCAACTTTACAGAAAAATAAGTTATTATTCCGTAATAACTAGATATAAATAATTTTAACTTTTTATTTATTTAATTATTGTAAAACAATCTTCTAAAATTAATAGTCTTTAAATAGAAGTAATGCCCGACATATCGCTTATTAATGCAATTGTATATACTGACTTTCATGATAAACTCGGTCCCAATCCTGTATATTGGTATCCATCCGATTTATCTGAAAATGTTCGAATGTTAGTCAGTATTAAAACTGTTACTCTTCTTTCTGGCAGTTATGGTTATACTCCCGAATCATTGATAATTATTCCTTTTCCCTCAATAAAATTAAAGGGATTGATTAGATTTATTGAGAGAGGAGATCGTTCTAGGAGGGGAGGAGTTGCAAGATCTGCGATTACTTTTTTATTTAAAGAAGCAGATGATATCATCTTCTACAAATATATAGATTATTTAAACGCTATTTTTAGGGACAGTGTTCAACAACTTACAGAATTAGAAGAAAAAAATGTTGAAAATCAGAATTCATTTAAAGAATTAAATGTACTGAGAAATAAAATTCTCAATACTCTCGAAGAACTTAAAAATAAAGAAATCGAATTGGCAAAAGCCGAAGCTTTTCCCGAAATTACTGCCTCTGAAGAAAAAGTAGTTGATTATAAATTTAAGCTTGTAGTATTAGGTGATCCTGGAGTAGGTAAAACTTCTACTATTTTGCGATTTACAGATAATGCGTTTAATAGAACTTACATTCCTACTATGGGAGTAAATATTACTGATAAGGGCTTTCGAGTTAATAGTAAAATGGTCGAATTAATTTTATGGGATATTGCTGGCCAAAGCAAATTCCAATTAATGAGAAAACATTTTTACCAAGGTGCTGAAGGATTGTTGCTCATTTTTGATCTAACTAATCCTAAATCTTTTGAAAGTATAACTAAATGGTATGAAGACATAAAGAGAAATCTTTCAAACAAATTTAACATTGTTGGATGTATATTTGGTAACAAAGTTGATTTAAAGAATGAAAGAAAGGTCGATGAAGCCCTCGCTAAAGAAGTGGCAAAGGGTTTGAACCTTTTATATATAGAGACTTCGGCTCTTACTGGTCAAAATGTTGAAAATGCATTCTATCAAATTGCTAAAGCCTTAATTAATTTAAAAAAATATCCAGCAATGAATAATTAAAATGGATTTTGAAGAAATCGTATATAAAAGAAGAACAATTCGTAGATTTAAACAAGAGCCCATCTCTCTTGAAATTCTAATGAAATTAATTGATTTTGCACGTATAGCACCAGTAGCTAAAAATATACAGAGCCTTGAATTCGTTATCGTTCAAAACACAGAAGTTAGAAAAAAGTTATTTCCACTTGTAAAATGGTCATCATCTCTACCGGAAGCAGAGAGAACTCCTGAGAGTGGAAGAGAACCTACAGCTTACATAATTGTTCTTATAAATACAAAAATTAAACAATCGTATGTTGATTATGATGTGGGAGCTGCCATAGAGAATATTTTATTAGGTGCGGTTAATTACGGATTAGGAGCTTGTTGGATGGGTTCTATAAACCATAATAAGATTAAGTCTCTTTTAAAAATACCTGATTATTATCAAGTAGTCCACGTTATTAGTTTAGGTTATCCTGACCAAAAATCAGTTATGGAGCCTTATAAGGGTTCCTTTCAGTATTGGAAAGATGAAAATGGAATGCATATTCCAAAAAGAGATTTAAAAGATATAATATTCAAAATTTTATAAGAAAAAGACAATAATACCCATTTCTGTCTAAATCTTTTTATATTATTTTATCAATAATGCTATTAATAAATCTAAATAAATTCCATAAGTGAAATTTCGTGGTTGAGTTTTCATTCGATGATTGGTTAATAGGAATTTCTACGATTGGTATTATTATTTTTGGATATGGTATTGGATCCTTTATCTTTTATAAATCCAGGAAATTAAAAGTAAACCTTCTTACTTTTTATAGTTTATCTTTAATATTTGTTACGTTTGGATGGTTACCGATTTTCATTGATTTCATATCTGTAATTGTTTCAGAGACTCATATGAATTTATTATTATATGTTTTCATAATGTGGATTCAAGTACCGTTTACTGTATTATTTGCACAATATATTCCAGCAGAACTTCTAATTCCCAAAAAGAAATGGTATGTAATTCTTGTGATAATCTTTTTATCAGTTATATTCCTTCTTTTGCTTTTTATCAATCCTCTTGGCTCTGTTATCATTATTGGACCTCCAATTAAAGGGTATTATCACAAAGCTGGATTGAATCCTTCCACTTTAACAGGCCTAATTGGATTTGTAATGATACTTTTTTATATATTTTTTGGGGGAATAGGATTTTTAAGTAAATCAATTAAATCAAAAGGAGAAATTAAAAGAAAATTCTTATATTTATCATTAGCGATGTTTATCGGGGGGACTTGTGGACTTTTGGACAGTCTAACTGAATCCTTTGCTCTTGTTTTAGTAAGAATCGGTGTTATTAGTGCCACATGGTTTGGTTATTTAGGTTTAAAACCTAGAAAATTAAAAGAAGAAAAATCTAAAATGCCAACAGACAAAGAAGTTGAATTAGTTTCATATATATTAGGGAAATCAGATGATCTAGATGTCTCTGAAGAAATTGCCGCAATTTGTAAAGATTTTGATAAAGAGGTATTAGTTTTTGTGAGTTATGCGACTAAAGATGCTGAAACTTTCAAAATTAAGCAGATTTCAGAAAAATTAACTTCATACCCTGAAATAAAAGATGTATTATATTGGGAAGAAGATTTAGATGATAACATTTTTGAGTATATGAATGACAATCTAGGAAAATGCAATGTTATGGTTTTGTTTTGCTCTAAAGCCGCTTTAAAGTCAGTACCAGTTAAAAAGGAATGGACTGCTGCTGATGCTATGGGAATTCCTATTATTCCTGTTTTTATTAATCCAGAACATATCCCACCACTTTTAAAATCTAGACTTGGGTTTGAATATGATTTTTATGACTTCCTAAAAAACGTAGACATGTTGCGCTATTTAATTTTAAAAAAATGTAGTAGCAATTAAATTAAAAAAAATTATTTAACTTCGATTTTTTTTTTCTCTTTCTTTTCTTCTTCCTTCTTAGGTAGAGTCAATTTCAAGATTCCTTTATCTAATCTCGCATCAATTTTGTCTTCATCAACGCTCTCTGGCAAATCGAAACTTCGGTAATAGCTTGAACTACGATATTCTCGTCTTACGAATCCTTCATTCTTGTCTTCTTTTTCTTCTTTTTGTTCTCCTTTAATTTCTAAAAATCCATCTTTGACAGTAATTTTTAAGTCACCCTTATCTAAACCAGGTAATTCAGCTGTTATATTAAAATTTTCATCATCTTCTTCAATATTTGCTAAAGGTGTCCTAAAAAATGGATCTTCTTCGAAAAGTCTATTTCTTAATGGTTCAAAATTCCAAAATCTAGCTGGGTGCCAAAGATCAGCGAATAAACGATCCATTTCATTAAAAAGCCTATCAATTGTTCTATAAGGAGATAATGGTCGATTGGTTCTTAGTGTAATGTTTCTAGTCGTTTCATTTTCTTCAGGTTGTTTTTCTTCATTAATCTCTACCTTTTTCTTTTCTTCTACATCTGACATAGTTTTAACCTCCATTTTTTTAATTTATTAAAAGTAATTGATTTATTGTCAATCATTAGTTTACAATAGTAAATTTACATATTTAAATATTTTGATTAAAAAATCTAAAAATATCTTAAATCTGTATTTTAGAATTTAAAAAAGTTAATTGCATCATTATAGTCCAATTTTTTAATCTTTTTAGATAAATAAATAATGATTTTGATGTGGGTATAATTCTCATTTTCTTTTATAGTCTTTATTAAATAGGAACTATCTTTCAAAGCCGGTTCTAATAAAATTAATACAATTTCATTAAATTTTTTTTTAATTATTTCTAATCCATCTAATATTTTCGTTGCCGTAATAGTTTTATAACCCCCTTTGATTAAAAAGTGTTTAGCTAAATTGTTACTTTCTACGTCGTTATCTAAGATTAAAATTGTTCCAATTTTCATAGGCTTTAAAGTTAAATAAATTATTTTACATATATTTATGATTGATAAACTAAGTTACTAAAAATAAATACTGCTATTATAATAATATGAGTGATCCAATAGAATTTTCAAAAGAAATAGAAAAATTAATTGGCAGAAATAATTCAAGGAAATACTACAGATTTCGCGAAACTCGTTTCTATGGTGGATGTGCAACTGCAGATTGTGTAGGATGCAACCTTAGATGTGTTTATTGTTGGGCTCAGAAACAGGTGTGGAACACAACAGGTAATTATAAAATGTATACTCCGAAACAGGTAAGTGAGCGTTTAATTTCCATGAATCAATCATTAGTAAGAATTAGTGGAGGAGAACCTACATTATGTAAGGCTCATCTTATTGAAATTATACGTAAAATTCCAAAAAACAAATTATTCATTCTTGAAACAAATGGGATCCTTTTGAATGATGTTTATTTAGAAGATTTGAGTGTTTTTGAGAATCTGTATATAAGGATTTCATTAAAAGGAGTAGATAGTAAATCGTTTGAAAGGATAACAGGAGCAGCAGGAATATTTTTCGAGAATCAACTAAAGGCTTTAAAATTATTAAAAAAGTATGGAATTAAGCATCGAGCAGCTATAATACCAGATTTATTTAAAAAAGAGCAAATTATAGGTTTAGGAATACCAAATCTGGAATTTGAATCACTAATAATTTATCCTTTTGTAAAGAAAAATTTAGCAGAGAGAGGTTTTAAATTTTTTAAAAAACAATATAAAGTTTAAAAATGGGAGTATAGATACTTTATTAAATTGTCTTATTGAGATATAATTGAAAGGATCCCACCCTAGATTTTTATCACACGATTCGGTAATAAATTAACCGGTAATTATTGTTTGCATAAACTTGAATTTAAGATTTATTCCCCATTTTTGGTAACAATTTTTAATAATGGTGAAAATAATATTGTTAATGTAGTTAATATTAATTGTAAGTTAATATAAAAGAATTAATTGGGATTTTGATATGAGTAAAATAACTAAAGATTCACTAGAAATTCGGGAAAGAGATTCTTCTTTAAACAATGGCAAATTTAGTATTACAGATTTCTCTTTCAGAGAATTTCAAACCTTTCTAATCCTTCTTAAACACGAAGGTGAAGAACTCTCTACATTAAAAAATATAATTGATATAGAATTTGAGTTTAAAAGTAGAACAAAAGGTTATGATCATATTAATAATCTTTACAATAGAGGTATAGCTTATAAGAAGGTACATCTTGAGAATGGTAAAAAAATCACGAAAATTTTCATAAATAAACAAATAAGAAAAGAATATGAGAACCTAATAATACCTACTATAAATGATATGAAAAATGCTCTTCATAACTTATACAAAACCAATTCTAATGATCTAAAAAATTTGGAAATTATTCATGAGAAGTTTAAATCTTATACTCAAAATATAATTACTGCTATTCAAACACTAATAAAAAATACAGATATAATGACCATAAAGAACCAGCAATTTCAAAAGAAAATAAATGATTTAATTTGGAAGTATTTTAAAGCTGAAATGCTAAAATATGAGATGTTTTCAAAATAAAAAGGTTACATTTTAATAGATGGATCTAAATAAATAACGTAAATTGCATACTTTTTTGGGAGAACTTTGTTATTTCAAAATGCTTTAACGCAAAGAATAATAGTAGTGAGCCTAACTCAGATTTGGCCAATAATCTATACTTCAATTTTAGCATATAAAATATTAAAAAGGGCTAAAAATCTTTTAACGTATACTTTAAGTGCTATTTTTATCATAAATTCAATTATATATATCCTGCCAATTTTTTCAATAATCTTCATAAATACATCATTAGCCTATGCCTTTTACATCGTCCCATTTTTTTTATTTATGTTTAATCAAGGATTTATTGTAATTTTTAGTTGGCTACTCACTAAGCTTGGTGAAAGGCTTGCAAAGAAATTATATATATCATTGATTATCGGATATGGACTCTTAACTTCGTATGTATTTTGGTTTGGGATTCTTTATCAAGGAATAAGTTATGATTCAACAACAGGATGGATACCTGTATTTAGTTGGCAATTTGCTATACTTAGCTGGACAATTTCTACAATATTTTTTACTTTTCCTGCAACAATAATATCTATAAAAGTTATAAAAATATTTGAGGGGACAACAATGACTAAAAGAACTCGACAATTTTTGTTTGGAATCTTTTTAGAATTCATTATTATTTATTTGTTAATACTTTATAATACTTGGATTGACAATGAAATTTATCGTATAGCTAATCCTATAATAATTTTACCCCTAAGTCTATTTTCTGCATACTTTATATATATAGGATTCGGAAAAGAATTAACTTAAAGATCTATATTTTTTTCCAAATCTATATCGTATACTATAAAAACTAGTATCTATATATCAATTTGATTTCTTAAGTTCAATAACATTAAAAGGGGACTCCTGTCCCTCGGACCTAAAAGAAGGTCTCAAACAAAATAGGGGGAGGAGGGCGAAACGAGTGCGTTCTCCGCACTACCAAAAGACAAAAATCCAGGGTGGGACAGGAGTCTTGTTAGATAAATTATACTTCTTATCTTAATTTAGATAAAAAATCTTTATCTTCTGTATTCCCTCCAAATTTTATGGATTAATATATATTACATCTAATTAACTTTTAAATTTTTTTCCACTTAAAATTAGGAATATATTAATTTTTGTTAATTTTTTATGTAAAAGATTCCTTTTGACATTTTGGACAAAAAAATCCATGTCTTCCAGAAATTTCATATCGAGAAATTTCAGTTCCACAAATAGGGCATTTATCTTCTTTATTTCGGTGAGGAATTAAAAAGTTATTTGGATATATACTTAGATCTCCTTCTTTTTCGATGCCCAAACTTAAAACTTCCTTTATCACATTAAATAACTCTATTAGTTTACTTTCACTAAGTAAATTAATTTTAGTTCTAGGATTAATTTTTGTTTTAAATAGAATCTCATCTGAATATATATTTCCTATACCAGAAACAATGCTTTGATTTAGTAATGCATTCTTCATAATTGCTGTTCTTTTTTTAAGGGCATTTTTAAATTCGTCAAAATTCATTAGGAACGCATCAGGACCTAATTTTTTATTTTTTGTGAATTCTTCAATGGAACCGAATATGTTTAATCTTCCAAACATTCTCTGAGAAATATATGCTAGGTTAAAACCATTATCAAATAGAAAAATTACTTTACTGTATTTTGGATCTTCTTCATTCTTATTGTAATATTCTAAATCACCAGTCATTCCAAAATGGATCATCAAATATTTAGGTTTGAGATTGATTAGAAGATATTTACCGTGCCTCGATGAATTTTCAAATTTTTTCCCTTTTATTGATTTAATAAATATAGACTTATCAATATCTAAAATTCTATTATCAATTACTTTAACATCCATTATCTTTTGTTTTAAGGATGTCGAATCGAGATATCTCTTAAATGTCTCCACTTCTGGAAGCTCTGGCATAATTAAGTTGATTCGTTAATTATTTTATACAATTTAAGTATGAATAATGATAATAAACCTTTATTAAAAATTTCAAATCAAATCATCTTTATCTTTTTTAAGTATACCTAACCATTTTAAAGCAGTTGATTTTCCATTTATAAACTCCATATCTTTTAGATGCCCTTCTTCAACGAACCCGATTTTTTCAAACATTTTTAACGATTGAATGTTAGTTTCATTAACAGCCACCACAATTTTTCGAATGTTCAATGTGTTAAATGCATAATCAATTATCATACTGACAGCTTCAATACCAAATTGTCTTCCCCAATAATTAGTTTCTCCTATAAATATCCCAACTTCTGCAGTTCGATAAACGTAATTTATTTTGAACAGACCTACCATTCCTATAGGTATTTGGTCTACTTTATGCCAAATTTCAAACCAAATATTCTTATCATCTTTATAATCGGGAAACCAGTCTTTTTTTATTTCTTCGAGAGATAACGGAATCTCAACTGATAGATATTTCCGAACAATTGGATTATTGACCCATTTATGATAAATCTTAATATTTTCTATATTTTTTACTGATAAATCTATTCGCTTTCCTTGAATAAATACTATATTTTCTCCCATTTTCTTTCTCATTGATTTTTTTTCTTTTGATTTAAAAAATTTATGAATTTTATTGGATAAAAGGCCAAGAAGATTGTTTTAATAATTCTTTCGGATAATATTTTTCTAATTTAGCATTCTTAAAATTAGAAAGTTCTCGTTTTTCACAATAAAAATCCTTGCTTTTTATTTGATTATAAGAAGGTATGGATTCTAAATATAAAGGTAACCATTTTTGTTCATAGTATAACATATTATACATCATATTTTCTATTTTTTCATCATCTTGAATAAACTTGCACATAGGATCACTCAATAAAACTTTGAGTAAATCTTCAACTTTACCTGAAATTGCTGAATTAACAATTAATTGCTGATTTTGGGCATGAATCTTTACTAAATCGTTGATCCTTGAAGGCAATTCCCCAATACTAACAGGTTGAATCTTATCTTCTTTAAAAAAGCATGGTATTTCAATAACACAATTTTCTGGTAATGAGGGTATAATATTTTTATTTAAGATGTTACAAACATGATGATTCTGTTTTCTTCTTTCTTTGTCTTTAACCATCAACATCGCTTTTTCTCCACCCTCCATTGGCCGCAAAAATAATTTAATGATCCAGTGATTCCTACTTTCAACTGCCCATTTTATTATATTAAAAACCATTGAGCGATAAAAATGTAATCTTTTCACATTTCTTAATTTTATACCAAAGGGCTTGTTTTTATAATTAAAGAAGTTATAATATTGAGGTATAAATTCGGCGATATGCCTATCCCTAACATAGCAAAAATAATCATATTTATTTAAAAGATAATAATTAAAAGGGCGCCCAAATTTTCCATTTTTATAAGCAAGTGCTGCTTTTTCTCTCATATAAGGATAAATATCTGAACCATTATATTCTATTTTAGTTATCCAAGAGAAGTGATTAAGGCCACCATACTCAATCTTATATTTTTTGTTATTGTCCGAGTCTATACCACAGAATTTTAAAAATCGAGCAAATTTTTTAGAACCAATATAAAAAAATTCATGACATAATCCTATTGCTTGAATATTTGGAGCAGCTTGTGCTATGCTTAACATAATTGTTCCTTGGGGATTAGTATAGTTTAACACTGTCGAATTAGGACATAATTCTTTGATATCTTTAATAATCTCAATTATTACCGGAATGGTTCTTAAGGCGCGGAAAATTCCACCGGGACCAACTGTGTCTCCTGTATTTTGAGGGATTCCAAATTTTAATGGAACAAAAATATCATACCACTCCGAATTTTGAATACCAACTGAAATTGATATTAATACATAATCTGCATCAGGTAAAGCTTTTCGTCTGTCTGTTGTAGCATATATTTTTATCTCTTTCTTTTGATATCTTACCATCAATTTTGCTAGTTGAGTCATTAATGCTAAAGATTGAAAATTAATGTCAATTAACCACAACTCTACAGGATAAAAATCCTTAGCAAAATCTAATATATTCAGCATACAAGGAACTGTAAATCTGAAAGATCCTGCTCCTATGTATACAATTTTATACTTTTTCTTTCCCATTATATTTTTTAGTTATTTATAAATTTTAAAAAATCAGATTTTAACAATTAAATTTTGAGAAAAAGAAAGAAATATGATCCAAATTATAAATATTTAGAAAAAAAATAACAACGAGCTATTTTTTAAGTAAATTAAATTATTATAAACAAAAAGAAACCATCTAATAATAAGAAGAAAGTAATTTTAATCAAAGATTAAGTTCTTTTAATTTTTCTTTATTTTTAGCAACAATTTCGGGTTTTAAAGCATAAACCTTCCACATAAACAAGAATCCTATGAGATAAAATAATGCTGGAACCGCAAACATACCAATATTTATTCCCCACTGTGCTTGTATTGGTTGTATTGATACTTCAGGGTTAAACGATGTAAGTGGATGAATAATCCCTAAGGTTATTGCTTGTATTACTATAGATAGCCTACCAATAAAGGTCCTAAATCCATAGTAAATCCCTTCTTCTCTTTTTCCAGTTTTGATCACAATTTCATCTATTACATCTGAAAATGTAGCATAAATTAAAGTCCATGTCGCACCCATACTAAACCCTATTAATATAAAACCTAAAATAACCATTGGAAAATCCCATATAAATAATGTTAGAATTAAGAAAGTAGCAGTTCCTCCGGTTCCACACATGTAACCTATTCTGTTTCCATATTTTCTTGCAATAAAAATCCAAAATGGAGCAGAGAGAACACTCGAAAAAAGAAAAGCAAGCAAAATCACCATTTCATATAAAGGATCAATTTTTATAACATATTGAACCCAATAGGGAACTGAAGCAAGCATAAGCACCATTACTGTAGTCTGAGCTAAATATGCGAGTAAATATGAGATATAATTCTTTTGTTTTAAAGCAATTATTAATTTTCGAAAATAAGATTCCTTTGGTTTTTGGTCTTCATTTACAATGAATGTTCTATTTATCATTTCTCTATTCTCTCGCATACCAAATATCATCAAAATAATGATAATAGCACATACAATAGTTACTATTAATCCTACATTGAAATAAGACTCTTTATTAGTTCCAGGACTTCCAGTAGTAATGATTAAAGTAGGAAGTAATGTACCAAGAGTTAAGCCAAAAAGAGAATATAATATTTGAAATCCCGCTACTTTTGTTCTCTCCTTCTGAGATCTAAATTTATCTGGATAAATACTTTGATAAGAAATTATCAAAAATGAAAAAAAAGTATCTAAAATGCAGAGTGTGAAAAGAAGCCAGAGAAAAATATTTAATTCATTACCTAAAGGTGGAATAAATATAAATACAAAGATTATTGAAGTTGGTATTCCTGTTAATAGAAACCAAGTAAACCTTTTACCTCGTTTCTTCATAAATCTTAAATTAAGATTGGATATATGTCCAGCTAGAGGATCATTAAACATATTCCATAAACCATATATAACAACTACAATCGATATTAGGGTAATATTTAAAAATACTTCAGTTTCATAGAATTTAAATACCATAAAGCTTAAAGCAGTGGCAAGAAAATCGTCGAAAAAACTTCCTAACGCGTAAGACGCATGAATTTTAGTGGAAAATTCTAAGTTAGATTTTTCATCAAATTCATTCATAAATCTACTTTGAGCTAAATGCATTTAATTTTTTCTATTCAACTCTTAAAAAATTAAGCATTAAAAAGTGATATCTTATTCTTCTAATACTACAGTTTCATCAGTAGCAAATCTCTCTAAAGAATTTTCATCTAATTTAATTCCCCAACCTGCCCCTTCTGGTAATTTTGCTTCTCCATTAGAATAATCAATAGGATTCAAAATTAGATCATCTACTAACATCTCCTGTCCAAATAATTCTGTTGCGTAATCAATATAAGGATATTTTGCTACATGAAAATGAATGTGCATCGCAGAAGCAATGCCTAAAGGTTGGTTATGAAGAACTACTCCTAATCCCCGCATTTTAGCATATTCAAATGCTTTTAATGCTCTTGATACCCCTCCAGGACGTTCTGAATTAATACCTAATACTCTTACAGCCCCTAATTCAACTAAAGTAATAAAATCTTTTAATGAAAAAAAGCCTTCATGAGCCATCAAGGGAATTTCAACTTTTTTTTGAACATAAGCCATCCCCAAATAGTCTTCTGCTTTAACTGGTTGTTCAGCATAGTCAATTATAAAAGGCTCGATTGCTTTTATGGCTTTTATAGCCATAGAGGGAGAATAAGCCTGATTATAATCAACTCTTAATCTAATTTTATATCCTAAAGCATTTCTTATTGATTCTACAACCTCTTTATCTTCTTGTATTCCTTTGCCTAGCTTTAATCTAAAAGTTCTAAATCCTCTCTTATAATAAGAACGTGCAATACCTTTCATAAAAATAGATTCGCCAAGAGGTATCAGCGCTGCTAAAGGTATTTTATTTTCATACATACCCCCAATTAAATCACACGCATGGCAATCATTAATTTGACCCATAAGGTCATAGCATGCCATATCTAATAATCCTTTTGCCATTTCATTATGAGCAAGATTGATATCCATCCGATAATTTATTTTTACTAAGTTGAAGGGACTTTCACCCAGTAGATATTTAGAAAGTGAATTTTTAATTGAATCTATAATCTGATTTGGTGAAAATCCAGACTCAGGAAGCCAAAGAAATGTCTCACCTAAACCCACTAATCCACTCTTGGTTAATAGTTTACATATTACAAAATCTCCACCTAACCATGCCTCTTCAGCTGGGATTGCCATGCCTAATCCTCCTTCACCTTCTCCCATAGCCTTCTTTACTGGATCCTTAAAAGGGACATGGACTGGTGTGAGCTCAATTGATGTAATTTTATTTCTCATAATTATATCTAATATTCAGATTATTCATAAATAATAATTAATGTAATTTATTTTTCAATCTTAATATATTAATTTTCAGATATTAATTTATTAAGTGTATGGCAATAAATCTGAGATTAAATCCTGTATGGCTGTATAAATGACTGAGAATCCAAAAATCAAGTAAATGATTGTGCCTACAATGTAAATGATTATTGCTGTTATTGATTTCCATTTGTGTTCTGTTTCATTATAACCAAATATCCCCATTATTAATCCTATTAAACCTGTTCCGCTTACAAGATACGTTCCAAAAATAGCAAAACTTGGAAGAATTTTTAAACTAGTTAAAATTGCTAAAATAGGAGATACTAAACTTATTAGAGCTAGAACAAGAGCTAAATCTGCATATTTAGATTTCTGCATTATATATCAAATTATATTTTATTCAAGGTAATATATTTTTTTTTAATATTTATATTTTAGATATAAATCTAATATCTTTAAAAAACTCGAAATAGTATAAAGTCTCATTTTTTAAGATAAATTCCCAATATAGGTATTATGCCATTAGTTTAAAGACAAAAAAAAAATAAAAAGAATAATACTTAAATGAAATTCTTACTTTTTCAACCATTTTATACCAACAAGGATAATTCCAACCAGTACTACTATTAAGGCAATCAATGCGGTAGTTGCTACTGTCAGGTTTAAGCCCGACTGTTTAATATAAATTCCTAATAAAGCCCAAACAATTACTAGTGAATAGGCAACATCTCTTCTTAGAAAAAGTGTAAGATATGTAATTGTTATCGCAACGATTATAACCAATATGGTCCAGATTTCTGCCTCAAAACCGAAACTAGGAACTCCAAAAGTGTCAACTAGCACAGCAGTCACGTTTGCGATGGTGGCTACTGTTATCCATCCTAAATAGATACTAAATGGGATCTGTACAGTTAATTTTTCAGTAGTTGAGAATTTTGTTTTACCGATATTTAATCTTAAATAAATTAAAATTAACATAATTAATAGAACAATCATAGCTAATAAAGACCAAGGTACAAAAAGATACTGCCATAGAAAAATCCAACTAATATTTGCTAAGCTACTAAGAATGAATAAAATACCAATCTTATCAAAGAAAGGCATCTCAATTTTTTCTGTCTTAAAAATATCTCTCATTTGATAGATTGAAAATAGTGCTAAGAAAAAGTAAATGATTCCCCATATAGAAAATGTTAATCCTTCAGGAACGAATAAGTTTGGAATAAGGTCAGATAACTCACCGGGATCTCCATAACCAAGAGGTATTGTAGTTGATAGAATATTAATAACCGCTGTTGCAATAAATGCAATCAAATTGAGAATTTGTAATAATGTTTTTTTCATAATTTTTCACCTATTACCAAATTTTAATATAAAATTTAAATTTAAATTTGGACGATTCTAATTAAAATTAAATTAGAAAATATATAACAATTCCTTTTACAAATTATTAATTTAACTATAGTTTGCTATTAAATAAAACAGCTTTCTCCATTGGGAAATTTATAATTTCTAGAATTTTTATTATGCTGAGAAAAAGTTAGTTTAATTCAAAAGAGAATAACCTTTTCAATAAAGAAGTAGAAGAAGGAAGCACTTCCTAAATAAAGCAACATGACGAGAAAAGCAGCTAAAATTTTTATAACGATTTTTTCTGATTTAGATTTAAAATAAGCGTAAAATGAACTAAAGCCAAGAATTATCTCTGGAATAATAATATAAATAGCTAAATGTCCAAAAATAACACTTACATTTTGTGGGTACCATGAATTTAAAATCCACATAGATTGTTCGGCTAATCCAAAAATAAGTAAAGACAATAAGATAACTATTAAATAAACTATTTTCTTAGAGTATCGCTCTTGCATCCTCAATCCAAGAAAAATTATGATAAACAATGGGATTACCCATAATCCTGCCATATACATGGATACTGTGCCAATCTTGATAAAGCCGTCTTCAGGAAAAACTAATACATTTAATTCATATGATAAAAACCAATCGGGAAAAATTTGGAACAAACTAACTAAAAAAACAAAAAACCAGATACTCAATATATCGCTGTAATTACGCAATTTACTAATAAGTGGTAGTAAAACATTGTAAATAATTACAAGAATTAATAATTTAATACCAATTGAATTAGGAATAGGAATAATTAATATAATTACACATAAAATAACAAAAAATACATGGAGATAAATAAGATCTTTTTCAATTCTGTTTACTTTAACTCTCATAATCGTAAAAAATTGATTTCTTAAGTAATACTATTTCTTTTTAATTCTTTTTAATTGATTTTGACATTTTTTTTATAAGTTTTTCAAGTTTTAATACGAAACCATACATTAATCCGAATGATTTCAGCGTAGCTTGATGAATCTCTGGACTCCAAGCTGCACAACAATCTTCTATAATAACTACTTGAAAACCATAGTCGCTAGCTTCTCGAGCAGTAGAGTGTACACAAAAATTCGTAACTACACCTGTTACTAATAAAGTTTCTATATTCATATTTTTCAAGAAACTGTCAAGTCTTGTAGAAATAAAGGTTCCACTCGTATTCTTTTGTATAATAATGTCTCTATCTTCAACCTTTAATTTATCGATTATATCAGAGCTGAGATGAAATATATAAGGAAAAGCCACATCTCCTGAGAGTTTTTTTGCTATATTATTCAAAAGTTTGTATGTATTGGAAAAATCACTCCCATCAGGCATAAAACTCGAAAATTTTGTGTATATTACAGGAATTCCATATTCATGACAGTAATTAATCAATTTTTGAAGATTTGGAATAACTTTATTTTCTACTTCCGATATAAAATAATCTAAAATTCCTGGATTAATTTTATTCATTGTTTTATATATGATAAAATCCTTTTCTACTTGATATTTCTGCATATCTATAACGATTAAAGCTGTTTTTTCCGGTATAATATCATTTATCTGTCCTTGAGCAAATTTATAATAGTTATTAATTTTTTCTTCCATAAAATCCCTAATTTTTAAATGAATTTTATATATTATTTATGAATTTGCGAGTATTAGATATAAATCTTCATAATTTTTAGTGGGATTTTGCTTAATCAGATCTAAAAATTTGATCTTGGCTTTTTTTTCGCACTGTATGAATCAATTCTGATAGATGACTCATAGAATAATCATGAATACCATCTTTAGAAGGAGTTTTAATTCCTACGGCAGTAATAGTTTGTCCTACCCGAGGTAAAAATCCATATTCATTAATTTTAGAAGTATCCACCAATATTGAATACATCTCCGATCCAACCAATACCGAAAGTACCATGTATCCATAAGTAAAAGTTCGAGACATTCTTTTTTCGCCATGTCTAATAGATGTTATTTGTCCTGTAATAGTTTTTTTCCCTGTATCATCCATTCTTTATCAACTATTTTTTTGGGAGTGCAAATTAATGCTAAAATTTGAATTAATTTTTTATAAAAGATGATCATAGGTAAAATTATGAAATCTATTAAAAATTTTATCAAGGAAAATTATTCAGATCTAATTCTATTAAGCATATTATTCCTATTCTTTTTCCAATTAATCTCAGATTTAGTAGAATCTATTTACATGTTAGACTTATTGAAATTGTCTATAGACGAGAAGGTTTTAGGTGTTTTGTTCTTAATCTCACCTATTGTACTCTGGGCATTTAGGAAAGGTATTTCAAAAAAATTACTTTATATTATCGCAGAAGTTGTTGTCATTTTCCGTGTTATAAACCCATTTATGAATACTGCAAATAAGATCATTACTGCTGGCTTTGGGGTAGCTTTTTTTTTGATATTTCTACCAGCTTATTATTCCCAAATCAAAATTGATGAAGAAGAGCATAAAAGTATAAATTTAGGACTGGGATTGGCTTTTGCAGTAGTGCTTTCCATCACATTTAGAGCATTACTTTCAAGTATAGATATTTCTACTTACAAAGGTTTTCAAGTAATAGGATGGTTTCTAGCGGCTATTGCTTCTATAATGATTATTGGGAGATTCAATTTAGATACGGCCTCATCAGCTGATCAGATGCGTACTGAGTCGAATAAAAAAGTTACAAACGAGAAAAAACCGAAAAGGATAATTACATTAGTACTTGGTATCATGAGCATTATAATTATTATTTATTTTGCATTCAGTAGTCCAACAGTAATCTCGCGTTGGACAGAAGGAAATTATTTTGTAATAACAATTTTAACTACTACTATGATTGCTCTATTTGCTGTGGTTATTATTGTTAGACCAGAATTGATAAATAAGTTAAAACCCTGGATGATATGGCTTTGGAATGGATTATTCATTTTATCTGTTATACTAACAATTGCTGTAAATACTATTATTTTTCCTGCAAACCCAAGTTCTCAACCAGTAATCGTTTCAACACCAACTTTACCATATTTCATTCCATTGATCCTCATGTTAGTTTTATTACCAATAATCTTCTTTGATTTCATTTTCTTATCGCGAGAATTAACTAATCGGAAACCATCCGTACCAAGGCTTTCAAGGAACTTCACATTAGGTGGTCTATTATTTATTCTTTTAATATTTATACTCATTTTCACAAACGTATGGGGTTATGTTGATGTCGTAAGCCTTATTTTCAGGAATCTATTCTGGTTACCCTTTCTTATATTAGGGATTTGTATAGCAGGACCAATTTTACAAATTCAGAAGCCTTTCTTCAAATTATCACGGTCATTAGTAAAAATAAAAGATAAAATACCTAAATTAAGTATTATGGGGCTCCTCTTTCTTTTAACTATCATTGGCTTATTTATAAATTCAGCAAATCCAAGACCACCATCAAATGGAAGTATTAATACCCTCACAGTTTTTACATATAATATACAACAAGGAGTTAATGAAACAGGTGATAAGAATTATGATAACCAAATTGCTCTAATTAAACAAATTAATCCTGACATTATAGGTTTACAAGAATGTGATACAGCTAGAATTAATTTAGGAAATTCAGATGTTGTACGTTATTTTGCCGATCGACTTACTGGTTTTAATTATTATTCCTATTATGGTCCGAAAACTGTCACAGGAACTTATGGTGTCGCTGTTTTATCAAAATATCCGATTATAAGTGCTCTATCTTTTTTCACTTTCAGCGATGAAGATGAGATAGGAACTGCTGAAGTTGAGATACAAGTTGGTGGTGAAGTTTTTAATGTCTATATTAACCATCCCGCTGGAGGACATGAGGCAAAATTAACTCATATTACAACTGTGATGGATCGAATTGGAAGCAAAAATAGAGTAATATCAATGGGAGACTTTAACTTTCGTCAAGATTCTGAATATTACAATATTACAGTGCCACCCTTACTAGATGCTTGGCTAGAAAAATGGCCATCTGGAGTAGATGATAATTTATTGAATATGAGCGATAGAATTGATCATATCTTCTTATCCAATGATTTTACTGTACTAGAAGCGAGATATATAACAGATCCCCAATCAGATCATCCAGCTCATTGGGCTAAAATCGAATGGTAAAATAATTTAAATTTTCTTTTTTTTTAATCTTTATATTGATTAATATATTTGAGTATAAACTCAGAAACAATAAATACATAAGGTTTTAAATAGATGTCTCACTAATTAAAAAAAAAAAGAATAACAGAATATTTTTAGTTTAAGTTGAGTCATATGGAATTAGATATAAAGAAATTAAGAGAAGAATTTAAAGAACCACATCATCTAATTACTACTTCTGATGATCAAATTTTATTTTTAAGGATATGGGAACCCTCTAATCCTTCGAATGTCGGTATTCTAATTTTCCATGGAATTACCGGCTATAGTGGGCCATATCAAATGTTTGGAATCGCTTTGTCTAAAATTGGATATGCAGTATATGGTTTAGATTTACGAGGCCATGGTTTATCAGATGGAAATCGGGGTGATTATCCAAGTAAAGAGAGACTTATCAAAGACCTTGGAGAAACAATTTCATTTCTAAAGCAAAAACATGAGAAGTTAATAATTTTTGGGCATAGTATGGGTGTATTAACTGCCTTTATTGCAATTAAGTATTATAAAGACCAAATTAGTGGGTTAATCCTTCTAAGTGCTGCTAGAACTCCAAAACCGGGAGTATATAAAAAAATCCCAGCGACAAAAAAGTTGAAGATTTTATTTAACTCAATTATAAAACCTAGTAAACCAGCAATATCTTATTTTCGTGATGGAATGACTGGATTAGATGACCCTTTATATAATTTTAACTACACATTTCGATATATGAGGATTTTTAATGCTAAAAAGCTTTCATTTTCTGAGAATTTAAATATGCCAATCATATTAGGAGTTGGAGAAAATGATGAGATCTTTACTGTGGAGTCTGCTCGCTCTTTATATGATGAAATTCCTAGCGATAACAAAGAATTTATCGTCTTACCTGGAGCAAAACATGCTGAATTTCCTGAAGATTGTTGGAAAGAATTAATTAATTGGTTAATTTCTAATTTTCAATTGAAAAATTAAAGAAAGCTAATAATTCTACAAAATCCTATATTACACGTTTTTTAATCTGTCTTTATAATCTTATATATAAAAATTGGACTACTTATTTGTTATATTTCAGAATAGGTATTAAAAAGTCATACTAAATATTCTTAAAATCTATAAACAAAAGTGTGAAATTTAACATGACGATTAAGAAACAAACAACCGAATTAGTCTTAACTGAGGATACAGAAGATATTTTAAAGGAAAAAGACGGACATTACTTCCAAGTTGATTTATTAAAAGCAGCGATGATCTTTTTAGTAATATTTGATCACATTGTATCTTGGAATATAAAAAGTGAAATAGGTGCTATTTTCTGGGAGAGGATTTCAATTCCCGTATTTCTAGTTATAATGGGTTTTAATATGGGGCTTTCATTTCAAAGAAAAGGAGATCTGTCATTAAAAGAATTATATTCTTGGAAATATTTTAAAAGCAAAATAATACGATATATCGTACCATTCCTTATCTTGTACGGAGTATCGACTTTTATAGGTCTTTTTATGTATGGATTTGATATTTCGGCAATGTATAATGGACAATATTATCCAGAGCACGGTCTTATTAACTTATTTATAGGATTTTTACCTTTTTGGGGTCCAGGGAATTGGTTTCTTCCAGTAATCTTCCAATCTATCTTAATCTTGCCATTACTCTATAAATTATTTTCAAAGAAACCAATTTTAGCATTGATTCTGTGTTTTATTGTGGAAATAATAATGAATTTATTATTGTTTTTCATTTTTGGAGAAATTACGTCTTGGGAAGAAGGGCATTATGTAACTATTTTCAGAACTAGTGTTTTAATCTATCTCTCGGCTGTCGGATTAGGTATGTGGTTTTCTTTTGGATATAAACTTGAACGTAAGCGTAATCTGTTTATGTGGATACTCTTTCCGATTAGTTTGGCATATATGATCATGGTTTACTTTTTTGGCTTTTCTATCAGAATAAATGGTGTTCCACTTATCAGAGGAGATTATCACTTCTTAATATTTCCCTATTCTGCATTTCTATTTTTATTGGCAATGAAATTACTGCCTGAAAAATCAGAAGGACGAATTTCAAGAGCAATATCGATGATAAGCAAATCAACATACCATATTTTACTTATCCAAATTTTAGGATATGGAATGGTTTATGCTTTTTGGGGAACTCATTATACTATAGATATTGGTTTTAGACCGGATGTAATATTCGATTTAGTCACTTTGTGGATCTTCTTTATTTCATTTGGATTTATGTGGTATAAAATCGATCAAAATCAAAACTTACTAAGACGTCTACTATATTACATAAACCTTTTCATAGTTTTTGTGTCACTCCTTTTCTTTACATTCTGGGCTCAAGCATTTTGGTTACCCATCCCTCTTATAATCATTTTTATCTTCGCGATTATAGCACTCATTACTAGAATCATTATTAAGGAACCACTTAAAACGAGAGTTTTAGGCTTATGGACAACATTTTTGTTAATAACTTTTATAATGATGGTTCTTCAAGTAGCGGTTTTCCAGTCGAATGAGGTTTGGATTACATTGATACCTATTGGAATATCACTTATTATCGCGATTATAGTTACGATCTTAGATTATACTCAAAATAAATGAATAAATAATTATTATCTTCCTTTTTTATTTTTAGAATAGGAATTTAAAAATAATTTCTGAAATAATGAATATAATAATCTTTTATATCTAATAGTATTATAACTCTTATCAAAATTATTTCCTATTTTATAAATATGAGTAAAAAAATAGAAAAAATTTCTATAGTGGGTGCAGGTAACCTAGGAAAACAAATTGCAGAATGGTCTGCTTTTTATAATTATAAGGTTAGTATTTTTGATACTAATCAAGAAGGTTTAAATGAATTTATCGATGAAACACTTAAAAAAATTAAAGAGAAAAACGCTAATGGAGATATAGTAAACGTTAAAACTCTTAAAGAAGCGGTTGAAAATGCTGATCTTATTATAGAAGCTGTTCCTGAAAAATTAGAACTCAAAAACGAGATTTTTTTTAAAATTGATAGGGCAGCACCTTCTCATGCGATTATTGCCACTAATAGCTCTTCTATACCAGTATCAAGAATTGAAAACGCTGTTAAACGAAAAGATAAAGTTTTGAATCTACATTTCTATAAGTTACCAGATTTTCTTATGGCAGATATAGCACGGGGAACTGAAACTAGTGATGAGACTTTTAATGCTGGTAAAGAATGGCTTGAAAGTATCGAAGTTACTCCTTTAGAATTAAAAAAAGAATGTCTTGGATTTGTTTTTAATAGAGTATGGCGAGCAATTAAAAAAGAAGCATTGAAAATTTGGGCGGGAGGGTATGCTGATATAGAAGATGTTGATAAAGCATGGAAAATTTTCACAGGAATGGCTGTTGGACCCTTTGGACTCATGGATATAGTTGGATTAGACGTTGTTTATGATATTGAAATGATGTATTATAAAGAAAGTGGGGATCCAGATGATATTCCTCCTGATATACTTAAAGAGATGGTTGATAAGGGGAATCTTGGAGTCAAAACTGGGAGGGGATTTTATATATATGAGTGAGAGTATTTTAAATGTTGGTATAATTGGAGCCGGATTTACAGGAAAACAAATAGCTGCATGGACTGCTTTATTCGACTTTAGAGTTAAAGTTTACGATTTAAATTCTGAAATGTTAGAAGCTGCTAAAAAATATATAAGCGGAGTATTAAAAAGGAAAAAGAAAGAAGATGCAATAGATCGAATATACTATTATAATAATTTATCTGATGCTGTTGCTCAAGTAGATCTTGTTATAGAAGCGGTTCCTGAGAATCTTGAGTTAAAAAAGGAAGTATTTAGCCAAATAGATCAATTTGCTCCGGATCATGCTATAATTGCCACAAATAGCTCTTCATTTCCAGTTTCAAGAATCGAAGAAGTTGTTAATCGTAAAGATAAAGTTTTAAATATTCATTTTTATCCACCTATTCCAAGTCGTCCCATGGCTGATATTATGCGTGGTACTGAAACTAGTGATGAGGCTTTTGAAAAAGGTAAAAAATGGATTGAAGATATTGATTGTGCTCCCCTAGTTGTAAAGAAAGAGTGTTTGGGATTTGTATTTAATAGATTATGGCGTGCTGTGAAAAAAGAATACATTGAAATCTGGGCAGGGGGATATGCTGATCCTAAAGATGTCGATAAAGCCTGGAAAATTTTCACTGGTATGAATATGGGACCTTATACAACTATGGATGGAATAGGATTAGATGTTGTATTAGCAGTCGAAGAATCATATTATAATGAAAGCGGAAATCCAAGAGATAAACCTCCAAAAGCATTTAAAGAAATGGTAGAAAATGGAGATTTAGGTTTGAAAACAGGCAAAGGATTTTATAGTTGGAAAAAAAGATAATATTTTATTTTCCTTAACCATCTAAAATTATAATAAGAATCCACATCAAGGCAAAACTAATAATAATAGTTAGATTAACAAGAATAGTAACTAATCTTTGATTATATTCAAATTCAACAGAAAAAGGTATAACCGCTAAACCGATCGGCAATATTAATGAAATAGCAACAATAATTCGAAAAAGATGGTCAAAATGTATTGGTGGTAAGAAGAAGAATAATGATAATCCAACTCCTAAACCAAAAAGGTATCTAATAATAAGAACTTTAAATATTGAAATCCATTCAGTTCTTTCAAACTTAAAATTAAGAAAAATACCTAATAATAATAGTGATAAAGCTGTATTTGCTCGAGCTATTATATCTAATAAATCCATTATAAAACTTGGAAGAGTAATTCCAGAAAAATTAATTGTTAATGCGATAAAGTAACTCATCAATGGAGCTGATTTTACTAAACGTTTGAAAACATATTTCAAATTCACTTTTTTTCCTTCTTCTTGATTTTTAGGAGAAAAAATTGAGCTTACTATATAACAAAGTACAAAAATAGTGAAGGCATTCCCAGCATCTATCATTGCTATAATTTGCAAACCTTCTTCCCCCCAAATCCCTTCGATAAGGGGAAAAGAAAAATGCGCCACATTAAATCCAATAACTGTCATTATCATTAGTCCTTTGATATTTTTTGGTTCTTTTCTGAATAAAATTAATCCTAAGACAGCCATCAATATTCCAAAAGAAATATTAATAAGTGGTAATAAAATAAGAGACAATTCAAAATTTAATGTGCTTGTGATTTTGAGTATGACAGCAGGTAAAGTTAAATTAAAAATTATTTTGGCAATTATGTTTCCATCCTTTTCTTCTATGATTTTTAGTTTTTTTATTAAATAACCTATGGAAATGATAGTAATCGATAATAAGAAAACAATATTCACATCTGCCATTGTAGATTATCTCTCTTTTCCAATCAAAGCAAGTTTAAAATATTTAAAATAATTAAATAACTAATTAATCTATTTTCTTTTGTCTGAAATTTACATTAATGTTCAGAATAATTGATGAATTATATAAATTATAAATAAAAAAATCTCTAAATATTCCATAAATAAAAAGGAAAGTTAAGAAAGTTAAGGTGAACTAAAAATTGAAGCCAGATCTTCTAACTGATGAGAAAGTAATCATTACCGTTGCGATAAATAGAGGATTAAACTCTAATCCCTAATCGTACCGGCGGTATACAAGGAAAATGGGCTAATCCTGCTATCCCTATCACCCCGGAAGAGCAAGCACAAGATGCATTAGAATGTTATGAAGCGGGTGCAGCTGTTTGTCATATTCATGTTCGGGGCGAAGATGGGCAAAATACACCTGATTTAAATGTATACAATAAAACTGTTAGGCTTATTAAAGAAAAATCCCCAATTATTACCCAGATTGGAAACGGTATAGGAGCACGTATAGCTTATGGTGTAAAAATAAGTAGTAAAGGTAAAAAATATGGACAGGCAATAGTTATGCCCACTCTTAAAGAAAGGTTAAATCTATTAAATATAGATCCTCCTCCAGATATGCATACCATCAATGCTGGTACTTTTGAGTTCAGAACTAAATATGGCTCTCATACTTTTGATAATCCTATCTCGTTTAATAAAAAATACGTTGAAGGTTGTAATAAAAAACGATTTGGTATAGAAATTGAAGTCTATGATTCTGGACATATTGCTAATATAATCGATCTTGTAGATATGGACGTTTTACACCCTCCTCTTCACTTTAGCTTGGTTTTAGGAATACAAGGTGGAGCCCCTGCCACTGTTAGTAATCTACTCCATTTAGTTGATCAAATTCCTAAAGGATCAAGTTGGCAAGTTGTAACTATAGGAAAATTTAATTTACGTACAACTGTTATAGCTATGTGCATGGGAGGTAATATCAGAACGGGGTTAGAAGACACTTTATATTATCAGAAAGGCGAATCTGTTAAAAGTAATGCTCAATTAGTGAAAAGAATGGTTAGATTAGCAAAAGAAATTGGAAGAGTACCAGCTACAGTTGACGAAGCAAGAGAATTATTGCATCTAAAAAAATAAGCTAATAAGTTCTTACTAAAAGAAAGAAAAAAAAGAAATAACTATTTTTATTTACCGTGGTTTTAATTCAGGGTGCTCTTCTAATTGTTTTCTCATTTGTTTTAGTCTTTCTCCATGTAATCCATATGATTTCATAAATAATATTCCGATAATTAATGCAACTGCAGGAAAGATGAACATTAAAGCTTTTAATCCTAACATTTTTAAGAATGGATCTGCTACAACGAATTCATACTGCTTTTCCCAACCGATTGTTCCAAACATAGTCCACATGGTTACAATAACTAAAATTATTGAGATTCGATGAATAAATGCATTAATTCCATAGTAACTCGCTGATCTTTTAACACCAAATTTAAGAGCATCTTCATCAATCACATCTGCGTGAATAATATCTACAAAGAAGAGAGCTCCTGATAATGGAAATCCTTGTATAGCAGTAATGATAATAAACGCAACTTCGAATTCAGGTCCAGATATTAGAAAAAATGGAAATAATGTTATAATCCAAATTCCCATATCTAAAATGAAAGCATTTCGCATTCCTATTTTAAAACCAATTTTTCTATGTATTGGCATTGTAACTGCTGCAATTATAAAAGCAAGCATTAGTGCTATACTTACTAAAAGAGCATTATCGATTCCAATTACCTCATCAGCATATATTGGAATGATTATAGGCAAGATACTAAAACAATACCATACCATTGTATTTGCAATCACAAATTTGACAAACGTTTTGTTAGTTAAGGTTATTTTTAACGATTTAAAGAACGAGGGTCTTTTTTCAAAATCTTTATCTGTTTCTTCTCTTTCTTTAATCCCTTTTAACAAAAAAGGTATCGCCAGTAGAATTGTTATAACTGCTACGATAATTGCAGCTAGAAAATATTCATTCTGAATTGCTGCGATCTCTCCAGGAGTATCTGGAACATAATCGCTTACTATTATTGCTGGTAGAAGCGCACTTAGAATTAATGCAATAACTGTCATACCTTTTATAAACAAATTAGTAGAAGCTCTTTTCTTTTCAGTTGGAAACATCTCTGGAAACAAAGCGTTTACATTTACATCAAATAATGTATAGAAAAACTCGAAAACTATTATGATTATTAAAAAGTAGAAGAATTCAGCAACTTTCTCTCCAGTTGAAAAAGGTACAAAGAATAATAACACCATCGTCAAACATAAAGGAATTATTGAAATTAATAGATAAAATTTCCTTTTTCCCCATTTTCCTTTATGTTTCGTTCTCTCTGATAAAGCACCTAATAATGGATCATTAACCGCATTCCAAATTCCCCATAAAACATAGGCAATAACCATTAGTACCGTAGGAACTTGAACAACTGTGAAATAGAAAGTAAAAATCAAAAATTGGAACACTTGATAAGTAAGTTGGTCAGGTATGGCTGAAAATCCGAATAGAAATTTTTCTTTAAAGGTTAATTTCTCTTCACTCATTATTATCTCCTAGTTCTAAAAAGATGATAATTAAATGGTAATAAGTTTTATTAATTTTAAAAATTATGATTAACAGAATTGTATAATTAGAAAAATCTTTTTTTTAATTTAAATATTCAATTCAATTTAAGATAAGCTCTATGAAAAGATCTCTATGAATAGATAAAATAATTTTAAAATTATTCTTAATTGATTATAACTTACTATTAATAAAAATATTCAATGATTAATTAAAGTAAGAAAAATATGAGTGATTTAAAATTAGAAGTTACTTATTTTGAGAAAGGTGGTCCTCAAAATACTGATAAAGCTTTAGAAATAGCAAAAAAGTTTGCCGATGAATTCAATATAAATGACATAGTTTTAGCTAGTACTACTGGAACAGTAGCCGAAAAGGCATCCCAAATCTTTAATCCAAACCAATATAATGTTGTTATAATAACTCATGCCTATTACTTTGTGAATAGCATCTCTCGACAAGAATTTCCCGAAGAAAAGTTAAAAGAATTGAAAAACAAAGGATTAAAATTTCATATTGGCACTCATGCTATGAGTGGTATTGAAAGAGGTTTGCGAATTAAGAATGAAGCGTGGATTTTTGTAGATATGTTAGCTAAGATGCTTGGTTGGCATTTTGGTCAAGGAGTGAAGGTTTGTATTGAAATTTCTAGTACTGCTGTTGATGCAGGTTTAATTCCCGATTTAGAAAGAGATATAATTGTTGTAGGAGGGACAGGAAGAGGAGCCGATACGGTATGCTTAATAAAACCAGCACCTACAAGTGGGTTTAAAGAATTGCGAGTAAAAGCAATTTTAGCAAAGCCTTATAATTTTTAACTTTATTCATCTTATTTTTTATTTTTTGAATAAAAATAGAATAATTAAATTTTAATAAAAAAAATTGTTTAAATAATATCTAACTTTTTACCGACCTTTTCAATAGCTCCTAAAGCCATATTTAAATCATCTTTTGTAAGTAAAGCATTCATCTGAACCCTTATTCTAGAGAGTTCTCGAGCAACCATAGGGAAAACGATTGGTGTTCCGTATATATTTTCCTCTTCAAACAGAATTCTTGCAAGTTCTTGGGCTTTCCCTGGATCACCAATGATTAATGGTATAATTGGAGTTTGAGAATTTCCTGTATTATAGCCCATACTCTGCACTTCCTTCTTAAAGTAATTAGTGTGATCCCATACTCTTTTTACATGTTCAGGTTCACTTTCAACTACCTCTATTGATGCAATACAAGCTGCTACCACTCCAGGTGGATGAGCAGTACTTAATAAGTAAGTTCTACTTTTATTCGCACAGAATTCTATTAAATCTCTTGAACCAGCTACAGTTCCTCCAAAAACTCCAAAACCTTTGCTCATTGAACCACCTTCTACATGTACTTTTCCTTGTAATTTGAAATGGGCAACTATACCTCTTCCTTCCCCGAGAACTCCTTCTCCATGACAATCATCAACAAAAATCATTGCTCCGTAATCTTCTGCAACTGGTGCAATTTTATCCATTGGTGCCATATCCCCATCCATTGAGAAAACACCATCCGTAATGATACAGATTCTTCTAGCACCTTCTTTTTCTGCTTCTTTCAATTGTTTTTCCATATCTCCAACATCACAATGTTTATAAATTATTCTTTTAGCACCAGATAATCTTACGCCATCGATAATAGATCCATGATTTAACTCATCAGAGACTACTATGTCTTGTTTTCCAACTAACATAGGGATTAAACCAGAATTAACAGCAAAACCCGTCTGACAGAGGAGAGAAGCTTCTACTTCTTTGAATTTAGCAAACTTCTCTTGGAATTCTTTTGTTAAATCAAAGCTGCCAGCAATAACGGGAACTGCCCCAGCACCAGCACCATATTTTTTAGTAGCATCAATAGTTGCTTGGATTATCTTTGGATGAGTTGCAAGCCCGAGATAGTTATTTGTATTGAGCATTAATACTTTTTTACCGTCTACAGTTGAATGAGGTTTAGAACCTTCTTCAAGATATCGAATTATCCATTCAAGATTATTATTTCTTAGATCGGTCATTTCTTCCTTAAGAAAAGCAACAGGATCTCTATTCATAAAAACACCTATAATATTTTGACAAAATTTATATTGTAAAGGTATTTAGAAAAGTATATTAGTTTTTCCTCTATCGCAAATTTAATTAAAATTTTAGAATTTAGGTTTAAAAAATGAGAAAAATCCTTGTAATAGGTGCTGCAGGGCAAATCGGAAGTGAACTTGTTCCAGCATTAAGAGAAAAATATGGTAATGATAATGTTATTGCTACTGGCCGAAGAACTCCTTTACCAGATATCATTAAAGAGAACGGTCCTGTTATCTATTTAGACGCATTAGATAAAGATGCATTCTCAAAAGCAATGTATGAATATGAAATCGATACAATATTTCACATGGCATCAATTTTATCTGCTACTGGCGAAAAAATGCCAAATACTGCATGGGATATTAATATTAATGCATTAATTAATGTCTTAGAAATTGGAAGGAAGTATAAAGTTGACAGAATTATTTGGCCTAGTTCAATTGCAGCTTTTGGTCCTTCAACCCCAAGAGATAACACCCCAAATGATACAATTTTACAGCCAACAACTATGTATGGCATTACGAAGGTTGCAGGAGAATTATTGGTAGAATATTATTATAAAAAATACGGTTTAGATACAAGATCAATGAGATTACCGGGAATAATTAGTAGTGAAACATTACCTGGAGGTGGTACTACAGATTATGCGGTAGAAATATTTTATGAAGCTATTAAAAACAAACGCTACAAATGTTTTCTTAGGGAAGATACAGTGTTACCAATGATGTATATGCCAGATTGTAATAAAAGTATGATTGACCTTCTTGAAGCTGATGTCTCAAAACTCAAGAGACATGTTTATAATATAACTGGAATGAGCTTCTCTGCTGGTGAGTTAGCTAATGAAATAAGAAAGCACATACCTGAATTTACAATTGAATATGAACCAGATTTTAGGCAAGAGATAGCAGATTCTTGGCCAAGATCGATTGATGATTCTCTAGCTCGAAAAGAGTGGGGTTGGAATCCCTCTTTTGACCTAGCATCTATGACAAGTGATATGATTGAAAAATTAACAAAAAGATTATGATCAAATTATTATTTTCTTTTTCTTAATAGTCTATTACGTTCCCTTTCTTTCAAAATTTTACTAGATTCAAGCATTTCATTATACAATTCTCCTAATGTTAGAAATGGAACATATTCCTTATCTTTTTTACATAATTTAGTTGCCTCAGAAGGACATTGTGCGACACAATTTCCACATCCTATACATCGCTGTTTATTTACCGAAGAAAGCTGATCTTCTATTGATCTTGCATTCAATTTACATACTTTCACACACATTCCACAACCCACACATTTATCAGAATCAACTACAGCATAATGATTAGTAATAATAAAATCACTCGGATTTTGCAATTTTATCACGGATCCTAAACTTCCACAACAACATGTGCAACATGAACAGACTATCTCGGTTTTTTGGGCATTCCCCGTTTGAAGGATTAATCCTTCACTCTGATTTTGCTTTAATATTGAAAAAACCTTCTCTTTTGATATTTCATTACCCCATCCGTGTTCTAAATAAAATCGAGCTTTATCACCAAATCCAAGACAAAGTTTTCTTCGAGTGGTGGCTTTACATGGTTCATTTAGAAGATCTCTGGTTTGACGACACACACAATTCATTACAATAAATGGTTCTTCTGCAATTTCGATTAATTCTCTAATATCATCATAATTCGCAACTGATAAGTTGGGATTAAGACTTTTTTCTATTGGTATAATACGAAGATTTCGAATTCCTGTCTTCGCTGCTTCTACTGCCCATCGTTCCTTAACATACGAACGCATATCATTTATAAATCCTTTAGTTAGTTTATCTACTTGAAAATCATATATTATTGGCAACACCACAATGCTGTATAATTTTTTTCCTCCTTTATTTATTCCCAAGATTGCACCTTTTTTAGCCATATTATCCAAGTGTTTCTCTAATTCATCGAATGAATACCCTAGCTTCTTCACACGGTCATAAATACTTTCTAAAGGTTCTAACTTATCTAAAGAGAATTTTAACATTATTGCAATATTGGCTTCATCAGGAGTAAAAAGTCGTTTCAATAAACGAATTTCTACACCAGACTCTGTGGGTGGAAATCCAATAGGTAATTCATCTAGACGCTGCTGTAATTGTTTATAAATCGCTTCTTCTTTCCCCAAAATATTCCACTTATCTTTATTTTAGTATGAATTCACCTATTTGATAAATATTATTTAAAATTTTATAAATTTTTATGGAAATTAAATATTTGAACCAACTTTTTAGATTTTATAAATTATAAATTTTTAAATTTCAAACTTCTAATAATAATATATGGATGAAATTGATTTAGCAATATCCTTAATGCTAATGGCAAATTCTCGAACTCCTTATAAAGAATTAGCTGACATTTTTAATATGAGTGTCAATTCCATCCATAAACGAGTAAAATCACTTGTGGAACTAGGTATAATCCAGAAATTCCGTACTACACTTGGATTTGCTTATTTCAAACAAATTAATGTTATTATGTATGGAATGTCTAAAGTAACGGATAAAAAAGCCTTAATGGAAAAACTTGGAAGTCATGAGTGTGTTTACAATGTTACGCAAGCTAGTGGAAATCTTATTTATATTTATGCTTATATAAGAAGCTTAGCTGAATTAGATACTCTCGTTTCATATGTGCGAGAAAAAGGTGAAATAGTCTCTCTTACTGTGGGATTGGAGAAAGGTTCTCCATCAATTTATTTTAAAGATTTTAAAGAAGAATCTCTTTCTCCTTTAGATTATAAAATAATATATTCTTTGAAAGATAATTCACGCAAACCGATTTCTGAAATAGCAGAAGAAGTAAGATATTCAACTAAGACAATTAAAAGACATTTGGATAATTTAATTGAAAAAAATTTAATTAATTTTACCATCGATTGGTATCCAGATAAAACACCAGAAGTTTTATCGATGATAATTGTTAAGCACAAACAATCAATTAAAACTTTTGAAAGTCAGTATATTGATGAATTACGTAAAATATATGGGCAAAAAATTATACTTTCTTGGACTTTTACAAATCTACCTGAATTAATGCTAATCATTGTTTGGACTCAATCAATGAAAGAACTACAAAAAATAGAAATGGATTTAATGGAAGCAGATTTTGATTCCGTAAATGTAACTGTCTTAGTAGAAGGAAAAATGTTTCCAACCTGGGTAGATCAATATCTTGAAGACAAAATCAACGAAATTAAATTATCTAAGGACTGAAAAATTAATTAATAAACAATAGGGAGGGTATCATTTTTCACCTAAAAATTATCAAAATTAGAACTATTTTAAGAAAATTCATTTAAATACAAATTATTAAAACCCAGATGAAAAATTCTGGAACTATCAAAATAATATGATTTAATAAAAAATCTTGTTTTTCATATGTCCAATTTTTCACCCAAGTAGATGAAAAATCGCCCAAAATCTCATTTATTTTTTTCTCATTTCTCATCTACTGGCTTAGCATTAAAAATATAAAATATCATCTACTTTTTAATCTCAAAAATTGGACTATTAAAATTTTAAATAGATAAAAAATAGTTTTTAAATAAGTAATTAAAGGAAGTGATTTAAAAAATGGAAATTAAAGTGAAAAATCAGATGAAATCTGAAGCACCCGAAGACATCTTAGATCCTAACGCTGATTATGCGATAGTTATTCAAAATCTTGTAAAAAAGTTTGAGGATGTTATCGCTGTTAATGATTTGAATCTCCAAATTAAAAATGGTGAACTATTCAGTCTTTTAGGACCAAACGGAGCTGGAAAAACTACTACTATCAACGTTCTATCAGGTTTAATAAAACCAACGAAAGGAACTGTGTTTGTAGGTGGATATGACGTAAAAAAGCAGCTAAATTATATAAAAAAATTGATTGGTGTATGCCCACAAGAAGCCGCTATTTATAAATTTCTTACTGGAAAAGAAAATCTTGATTTATTTGGGAGCCTCCAAGGAATGCCTAAAAGAGAGATAAAAGAAAGATCTGAATATTTACTGAAATTATTGGATTTTGAAGATGCTAGTAAACGAAAAGTTAAAGGATATAGTGGTGGTATGTTACGCAAATTGAATATGTTAATCGCGTTAATACATGATCCAGATATAGCTTTTCTTGACGAACCAACCGTTGGAATGGATCCAAGAGCTCGAAGAAATGTGTGGGAATTCATCGCAGCTCTGAAGAATCAGAAAAAAACTATTATTTTAACAACACATTATATGGAAGAAGCTGAAGCCCTTAGTGATAGAGTCGGAATTATTGATTATGGGGAATTAATCGCACTTGGAACTCCTAAAGAATTAATGCAGAAATATGAAGTAAAAAATCTAGAAGAAGTATTCTTAAAAATAACAGGCAGAAGAATCGTGGAGGGGATTTAAAGATGAATGGACAAAGAATTATGGCTTTAGTTAAAATGCAATTAAAAAAAATAATTAGAGAACCAGCTTATCTTTTTCTAATGTTATTATTCCCTGCAGCACTTACTTTTATATTTGGATTAGCATTTGGAACATTTGAAACTGGAGTTCCTGGAATGAGTCAATTTGATATGATGGCTCCAGGATTATTTGCATATGCTTGCATTTTTATCATTATGATTGTCGCTCAGTCTTTTACTGATGATCGTGAAAATGGACTATTAAAAAGAATAAGTATAACTCCCACAACATCTGCAGAATTTATGGGAAGTCATGTCATTTCAAATACAATACTTTCAATCATGCAGGTAGCAATCGTCACAATCTGTTCATTGTTAATAGGTTTTAGACCAGAAGGAGGTATTGGAGGATTTTTACTGGCTTTTATATTTATAATACTTCTTTCAGTTTGCTCAGTTGGATTTGGACTTATTACCGCAAGTATATCAAAAAGCAGTGGAACGGCAACAGGATTATCGTTTCTCTTTATACTTCCACAAATGTTTTTCGGTACTTTTGTGCCTTTAACTGATACAACTAGGCTGATTGCAATGGTCTTACCAAGTTATTATGCTACAGATGCTCTTACTTTAGTATTTACTGGATCTCCTCTGACAGATTTAACAATTTGGACAAATTTATTGATCTTATCAGCTATGAGTATAGGAATTATTATTCTTGGAATTCTAATATTCAAAAAATATGGTAAAGTCTAAAATAAAATTTTATTTTTTCTTTTTTTTATTTTCTTCTTATTTCTTGTTTCTTTTCTAATATAGTATTGTATAAATTTTCTAAAGTCTGAGGAGGAACAGATATTTCTGTTTTTTTCTTAAGACTTATAGCATCTTCAAGACAGGATGGAACACAAACTCCACATCCTATACACCGCTTAAGAAGAACTTTTGCTTTATTATCTACAATTTTAATAGAATTAATTTGACAACGTTCTAGACATGTCTCACATCCTACGCATAACTCAGGATCTACTACTGCATAATAATTCGATGATATTACCCTTGAAGGTCGGGGGATTTTTTGTAAATTTGTCAAAATTTGACAGCAACAACTACAACAACTGCAAATAAATTCAGGATTTTTAGTATTTCCAGCTTGTAAAGTCAATCCGTCTTTCTCTGATTGGTTTACAATATCAAGAGCTTCTTCCTTACTTATAGGGCGTGCCCATCCTTGATCTATAAATAATTGTCCTGTTGAGTTAAAATACAAACAAGTTTCTTTTAAAGAAGTTTTTTCACAGCTATGGCCCATTACTTCATTAGCTTGTCGGCATACACAATTTGCTACTCCAATTGGTTCAATAGAATTCTCAATAACTTTCCGGATCTCATCATAATCAGCAATAGCATGTTCAGGAGTAATACTTTCACCTATAGGAATTGTTCTAAATTGAGATATTTTCGTCCCCAATAACTCTGCTCCAAATGCAGTCAATAGGTATTCCTTAAAGTCATTGAAGAATTCGGGAGTTAACTTGTTTACTTGATGCTCATATATTCCAACTATGAGTGGAATATTAGCATACATTTTATTTCCATTCACTACTTTATATTTTAAAGTTCCCTTTTTGACCATAACATCTAAAATCTGTTCTAATTCATCATGTTTCATCTCCATTTCATTAAATCGCTCATGGATTTCTTCTAAAGAATCAAATGAAGCACGTAATTTTGTTGCTATGATTGCTTCTTTCTCAGTGAAAACATTTTTTAATAATTTTAACTCAATTCCTGTTTTTGTTGGGGGAAATCCAATAGGAAATTGATCAAGATGGATTTGTAGGTTGCGATAAATATCTTGTTTATTTTCAGTCATTCTTCAATATCCAAATAAATTTTAAAATTAAAATCAATTTAATGAATTAATATTCAACTTAAGGTTTTATAAAATTATACAATAGAAATAAATTACAAAAAGAGTTGTTGAAAAAATGAAAATTGTATTTCATGAAAGATATTTTAATTCGAGTTATGCTATGGATCCTGCTGCGTCAGCAGGGCGTCTTGAAGGAATAATAGATTTGATGAAAAAAAATCCTGAATATGAGTTTATTACCCCAAAACCTGCATCAAAAGAAGATATCCTTAGAGCTCATGCTGAAAGGCATTACAACTATGTTAAAAGAGATCCTTTATTATACGAACTGGCTTCATTAGCTGCTGGTGGTGCAATCTTAGCCGCCGAAGAAGGTTATAAGGGAAATCCAACCTTTGCAGTAATTAGACCACCAGGACATCACGCTTCTGCTGATTCATGTTGGGGTTTTTGTTATTTTAACAATATAAGTATAAGTTTATTAAAATTATATTCTCAGGAAAAAATTAAATCTGCATTTGTGTTAGATTTTGACCTTCATACGGGTGATGGAAATATCAATATCTTAAAAAACAGGGATGATGATTTCAAAGTTAAAATTCTTAATCCATATTCCAGCGGTCATATCAATTACATTAAAGAAGTTGAAACTTACATGCAGAATTTAAAAGAAGTTGATATTTTTGTTGCAAGTGCGGGATTTGATCAAGGAATCGAAGACTGGGGCCATCTTTTATATCCAGAAGATTATAAAGAACTAGGTAAACTAATGAAAGAATATTCAGAACAACTATGCGAAGGACGTAGGTATGCTCTCCTAGAAGGCGGTTATAATCATAGTGTTTTGCCTAAGAACGTAGATTCTTTTTGTCAAGGCTTTAAATAATTTTTTTTGCATTTCAAAAAAAAACTTACTAAAAAAGTTTTTTCCTCATATGAATATTTCAAAAAAGTAAGAACTTATTGAATCTGGGGGTAAAAGTTTAAATATCAGATAAAGATATTATCTTATAACAATGATATCAAATAGTACTACTACAAGAATATTGGTGAATGTATTAATGTCCTTAAGTATTATTATCGTAGTAGTATTAATTATCTGAGCGAAACAAATCCACCTTCTCTTTTTCTTATAAATTTTTCACGGATTTGTTCGCTTCGAGTATATTATTTATTTGAAAAAGTAATTGGTGGGTTCGTTTTTAATAAGTATGGAATAAAAAGTATTAGAATAAACAAATAAAAGAAATGAAAATGAAGTATAAAAATAGGGAAACGAAACACCAAGTAATTGAATATTTGCAATCATATTTTCTTGGTATTGGATTTAAAGAATTAAACGAACTTGTAATAGATAAAAATAATTGTGTTCTTTGTGGAACTTGTACCTCATTATGCCCCCGTATTAGTATGAATGAAAAAGAACCCACATTATCAGAATATGATCCTGAATGTTCCACGTGTTTTAGGTATTGTCCAAGAACATACTTTCCTAAAGAAATGTTTGAAAAAGAATTATTCCATAATGGATTAAATAAAAATTATGCACTAGGATTTTATCAAAAATCTGTCGTTGCTAAAAGTAATGATGACTATATATTGAAAGTTGCTCAAAATGGAGGAGTAGTTTCTTCATTACTTATACATGCTTTTGATAAAGGTTTAATAGAAGGAGTTCTTCTTACGGATAGAGATGAAAACTGGTATCCAAAACCCTTAATAGCACGAAACTCCAATGAAATCTTGTCATGTACTGGTTCTAAATATACAATTGCCCAAACCTTAACTACTTATAAAGACGCGATAAATGAATTAAAATTAGAAAAATTGGCATTTGTTGGGATGCCTTGCCAAATCCAAGCGGTCAGAAAATTACAACTGTTTTCTCCTCTCTCAGAAGAATACGGGAAATTCAAATTAATTATAGGACTTTACTGTTCCTCAAATTACTCATATGATTTAATGAAGTTATTTATTGAAGGAGAACTCGGAATTTCACTAAGTAATGTTAAAAAAATCGATGTTTCACGTGGTAGATTCTATGTTTATACAAATGATGGATATATTAAAGAAATTCCAATAAAGGAAATTAAGAAATACAGTTGGCCAAGTTGTCAATATTGCAAAGATTATTGTGCTGAATTTGCAGATATTTCTGTTGGAAGTGTGGGAGCCTCCAGGAATGACTGGAATAGTGTACTATTACGAACGGACATAGGAGCAAAATTATTTAATGATGCAGTAGAAGCCAAGAAAATAATATTTTCCAACAATATTGATATATCTAAAATCGAGAAAGAAGCAATTAGAAAGAAAACAAAAGTAACTCAAATTGATAAGCAAATACTAAGTGTTATGGAGTTATTAAATATTTCTGATTTCGAAGTAAAGATTTATACAACTTTAATGTCATTAGGAAATGCAAGTGAATCGATGTTAAGTAAAATTATGGAAGTAGAGGAAACTGTTGTTAGAGACGCACTTCAAAAGCTAAATCAACGCGAATGGGTTATATTAGCTAATGGGTCATACAGTACCGTTAATCCCACATTAGTTATTAATAATGAAATATACAATTTAAGGCAAAATCTCTCCAAATCCATTGAAAGACTGAAAACTGAAGTTCTTAGTAATTTAGAAGCTTTATATGTACAAAATAATTTTAATCATGTACGATACGACGAAAATTTGGATTTAATCTAAGAAAAAAAGGATTATCTTCGTTTAATTTATAAAAAACTATATGAAGAACGCAGATGTGCTCTCCTAGAAGTTTTTTATAACCATAGTGTACTACCTAAAAATGTAGATTCTTTTTGTCAAGGATTTAAATAATTTTTTTTAATTATTTCTTTTTCTCTTAAGATGATCTTTATAGGATCACATTATTGCATCATATAGAATTGGCCCTAATTGCAGTGAATTTGAATCCGTATAGTTTCTAACTTTGTTTTTTATCTCAAAATCATTGGCAATATATTAATAGCGATAGCCAATATGATTATATAGAGGACTACACAATAACAACCAACCCATTTTATACGTTTTCTATATGGATATATTAAACTCCCTATAACAATAGCCACGCCCGAAGCGATAATAGGCATAGTGGCTAATCCAACGTTCTGTCCCCCTATAGGTGATAAAGCAATATGCGAAATAATACCCCCTACCATGATAAAAATTCCAATGATTATTAAAACAACTGCAACCCCTAGGTCTCGTCTATTCACAGTTTTTTCAGGCTGTTTAGAACTTTCTTCCATTTGTTTCCCCCTTTTTCAGATATTTAATTCATTATTGTTCTATGTTAAGAAATTAATTATTTAACTATACTATGTAAAGATGTATAAGAAATATTTAAACATAATTCATTTGAAATGGTTCAAGGTTTTAAATAAATATTTTAAGGATTGTTCTCTTCTTAGGATATGACTCAACTATTCAAAGTAGTAACTTATATAATGCCCCTTAAAGATGCTAAAAAAGATTTTCACCCTCATGAATTTGAGAAGGTTGTCAATGAGCACCTTCAGCAAGGTTGGAAGGTTATTGATTGTGAATCAGTATATATGGGTGGAGTTAGTCCAACAAATGGGATACATTATTGGGCTTATTTAGTTAAAGATTGAAATAAAATGTGAAAAATTCAATTCTTAAATTTCTTTTTTTTTATTTAAATAAAAATTGAGTATTTTTTTTCATTGAAGGAAAAAAAAGATGAGAGATTCTAAATTGGAATATTAATAAAGAATAAATCTCTATTTAACTCTATATTTGGAATTTTATTAATATATTTAAGAATGTTTTTGGTGTAAAATAATGCGTTTAATAATGAAACTACTTTATTTGTTTGTTCCTTTTATTAGATTAGCTAACTTTTTTAAAAGGACTATATCACCGTACATTAGACATTTTTCCGCATTAAAACCATCTAATACCACCTTTGAACTTGGTTCATGGAATAATGATCCTCTTGTCCAAACAAAGTTTGGTTTGATATCTGGTATATTAGATAAAAATGTTTGGTGTTGGAAGGGAGTTCCCTATGCAGCTCCTCCAATAGGGTCATTTCGTTGGAAAGCACCACTTGATCCCACTCCTTGGATCGGAACACGCAAAGCAAGAAAGTTCGGGAATTCTGCAGCACAAGTCATGCCTATAATTGGCCCAACTGGTTCAGAGGACTGTCTTTACCTCAATATTTGGCGTCCTAAAATTCTAGAGGCAAAATTACCAGTTTATCTATATATCCATGGAGGAGGCAACTCAATCGGAACATCTGCAGATGTAACTTATTATGGTAATGCGGTAGCTGAGAGGTCCAATTTGTTGTATATCTCAGTTAATTATCGTCTCGGAGCAATGGGTTGGCTCATGCACCCTGCAGTGACAGGTAAAGGTTCTCCTGAAGATAGAAGTGGGAATTTTGGCACTCTTGATCTGATAAAAGCTTTGGAATGGATAAAAGACAATATAGAAGCATTTGGAGGTGACCCTGATAATATTACAATTGCAGGTGAATCTGGTGGTGCCTTTAATGTTCTTTCACTCCTTATTTCTCCTACTGCAAAAGGGCTTTTCCATCGTGCTATCGCTGAAAGTGGACTATCTTTTATTTGGAGTACTAACACTGCAGAAGCCCAAAGTATAAATCTTCTAATGAATCTTTTGATTAAAGATCGCAAAGCTAAGGATCAAGAAGAAGCTCAGCAACTTATAAGTAAAATGACACAACAAGAAGTTAATGATTACCTTCGTTCAAAATCTGCATTTAAAATCACGAAATGTATCCCCACTATAGATTTTGGAATGGCAGAATGGCGAACTATTTTCACCGACGGTACTGTAATACCAAAAGAGGGGTATACCGTATCTTCAACTGGAGAGTGGGCTAATATGGTACCATTAATTATTGGTTGTAATAAAGACGAATTGAAGCTCTTTGGTTACTTTAGAAAAGATCCCGCTCAGGGCACAAGAGAATATGACTTGATTTGGGGTTATCGCTCCCTACTTTGGCGTGTGAGT
>JBHLJZ010000015.1:0-47694 GCA_048887165.1 Candidatus Hodarchaeota archaeon
TTTGGTTTTTTGTAAAAAGTAAATTTTCTTCTTTTTATAAGGACTATAAAAAAATTTAGAATTCATCAATTCCATAGAAATCTAATGCTAATGGGATATGATGTCTATGAAAGTAGAGAGATTCTAATGATTGGGACAATATTTTGTTATAAAAATAAGTTTTCAATTGTTTCAATGAAAGTTTCTTGATAGAATTTATATGAATTTTAAGATCTAATAATCTATCATTATCTTTTCTTGCTAATTCAATAATTGTTTTATAGCAATCAAAGTAATCAAGTTCCGAAAGGAATTCAACTAATGAAATTAGAAATACGCTAGTCTCATTTCTTATTGCATGTTTTATAGGTTCTTTTGCATTAAAAGGAAAATTTTTTTTAAGTGCTTTAAAAGCAGCAAATCTTACGGCTTCATTAGAATCGCTAACAAGAATGTATTCCAAGAATTTGAATATCTCAGAATGCTTAGGAATAATCTTACTTATGAATTTAATAGAATCTATTCTCAGATTGTCATTATTACTTGATTCTATTATATAGCTTAAAAGATCTTGTGCTGTTCTTTTACTCAAACTCTTGTTTCTAAAAGCCTGATAAATTTCTTTGGGATTATTCATCTTTAGAGTATTTTAAACTAAACTAAATTTGAAATCTAGAAGGTTCTGATGATATCTTAACTCTTTGTTAAATTCTATTTAACTATTTAAAGTTTTTAATTTATCTTATTTTTTTGGAGAGTTCAGTTATTACTATTTTTATAAATTTAGCTTAATTAATATTTGATAATGGTAGATGTTCAAGAAAAAATCGAAATAATTGATTCTACAACTTCAAAAATTTCTGTAATTTTAAATACACTCTGCTCGATTATTGTAGTAATAATTACTTTAATGGGATTAATATTATTTTTGATTCATCCCTATTCATTTAATGGTTTTTTCATTAGTCTCATTACTATTTCAATCGTAATGGTTTATTTGTTTTATCAGTCAAAATCAAAAGGTATCATTAGGAAATTTTCTCTTTCCTATTTAGATATCGAATTTTTAATGCCTCATAAACCCCCGTTCAATATTAAATGGTCTGAAATTGATCAAATCGAAATAATTTTGAAAATATTTGAAATTAAACCCTTTGAAGTATATGAACTTAATTTTATTAAAGGTGAAACCAAAATAACTTTTAAGTTTAATATATTCGAATTTAGTAAATCAAATGCTTCTCAAATTTTATTTTTATTAAAATCCTATGCAAGAATTAAAAAAAAAAAATTTAAAGCCAAACAAGAACGTTTAATATCTGGAATAATACTTGTAGAGGATCTTAATGTTTAATTAACATACTAATAAACTGAAAAATTATGAATTAATTAACCATTAAATAATTAACTAATCTAAATTTGCTCCACAATTAGGACAAATATGAATATTACTTAATGTGGCTCCACAAATTTTACAGAGTTTAATCAGTTTCTTTCTTGGGGGTTTCAATGATGTTATTGAAATTTTCTCTTGAACTTGGGTAGATTCTTCCGAAACATTTATAATTGTTTCTGAAATCTCATGTTGATCATTTGTTTGAGCATTTTTTGGCTTTATTTCTATCTCTTGTCCAAAGAAACCACCGATTCTAACCTTTTTAGTAATAAGTTCTTCATTTTGAGAAATATAACTTGAAGATTCTGCATCGACAAATTCTTCATTATAATTTAGTTCTTCTTCTGAATAATATTCATCAGAAGTAGTTTGATCATAATATCCTTCTTCAATTATCTCTTCAATTGCTTTAACTTCCCCTAAATTATTAGTTTCTTCTTCTTCGTGTTCTTCCTCAAATATCAGATTTACTAAATCTTCATCTAATTTTAATAAAGTATCACATTGAACACATCTAAATAAATGTTTAAAGCCGATATTATTAGCAATTGAATATTCCGCGGCACAACATGAATGATAATTAACATTACAATTGAAACATTTATGCAATTCATCAGAATGGGCATTACAAATTGGACACAATTCTTGTTCACATATGTCACAAATCTCCTTATCACCAGAGTCTAAGGAAATTAAATCAACTGCCAATCTCTCGTAAAATGTCTTATCTTCTTCTAAAATATGGTCATCTTGATCAGTTTGAATTACATTGAATTCTATTTTACTTTGGACTAAAGAACCTAAAATATTATGAAATAATTTCGGATCATTACAGTAAAAAACACCACTATGCGTTTCAGAAGAGATTACTTTTAGTTTAACATCATCTTCATAAAATTTTTTATCCCCGACCCGTAAAATATCGATAAAAGTATCAAAACGTTTCGCTTTTATTAATAAATCGTAGAGAGCAGTGTGGTAATCTTCTGATAACTTACTTGGAGTATCTGAAATTATAATAACCCGATAACTTTTTCTTGCTTTTTGACTTTTTCTAAAAACATAAGATAATATTTCAAATAATCCATTTTCTAAATAACTCTGTTTGATTTCTCGAGTATCCCACTTATCATTAATTATTTCGAGAATAGATTCTGTATCTTTCATATCATAAGTAGTTATGGGTCCACCTTTGTCTTGGAATATAAGAATTCCGTAAGAGCTTAATGAATTATATTTTTCTTTTTCTTTAATAAATCCACTAATTCCTTTCATCAAAGGTTTTTTCTTTAGAAAGTCTGTAATAAGATCTATATAAAAAATAAACTCTTCTGAATTTATTGATGTTTTCCTAAACATATCCCTTCCAATTCAAATTAGATAAATTTATTCAAAAAATACTTTAAAATTATATAAAAATTATAACATAATTTTTATTTATGTTTATTGAAAATTCTTAATCTCAAAATTAATTTTAAATTATTAGAAGAGAAAAGTTTTATTACTCTATAAAATGATGACCACAAAAAGGACATGAGTGATTGATCCTTTCTCCTCTCTTAATTTGGGTTCTGCATTGAGGACATTCAATTAAAACTTGATTTTGATTGTCTTCAACTTTTTTATCAATTGTCTTTGGAGGTTTCCAGGATTTTATTTTATCTACAACCTTTTCTAAGGGATTTACTTTTTCTCTAATTTCTTTTTCTTGAATTTCTTCTTTATCTGAAGTTTGAGGTGTTTTTATAAATTTTTGATAAATTATTTTATTACCCTCTTTAGAAACTGTATATAATTTACCAAAAAATCCTCCTATTCTCATTGTTTTTGGTTTATCCGCTATTTGTATATCTTGTTGAGGGGTATATTTTTCTGAATAAGATTGTTTTGATCTTTCAATTTCCAATATTCCAGAAATTTCTTTTTCTATATATTCTTCAGCAGACTTAATTTTCGAGTCTTCCGGAATCACAATATCATCCTGATTAATTTTTAATAGGATATCACACTTAGGACAGCGAAAAATATGCGGAATACCAATATTATTTTGTAAGGTATAATTAGTAACACAACAATTATGAAAAGTTAATCCACAATCCCCACAAATCAATGGAAGATCATTAATATCTGTACATACTGGACAAATTTCTTCCTTACAAAAAAAGCATTTCAAACCATGTTGATCCTTATGGGGTAAAATCAAATCTTTTGCGAGTTGAGAATAGAAATCATAATCATCCTTCGTAATTTTAATTTTTGCTTCTCTATCTTCAAATATGCTAACACTCTGTTTAGCTTTTATTAATTTATTAAATATCGACACAAAATCCTTCTTATCATTGATGTAAAAGATTCCTCCTTTTGTATCACTAGCTAATATGTTTAGTTTAACATCATCTTTAAAGAATCTGTCTGATTTATCTGAGATTCTGATAATATCAATAAAAGTAGGGAAATTTTTGATTTTTGAGACTAAATTAAACAATGCATCAACATATTCTTCAGATAAATCACTTGGAGTATCTGTTATTACAATTACTCTATTATGTTTTGCCTTCTTTCTTATTGTTTCTGCAATGTATGAAAAGCAATAAAATAACCCGTTTTCAAAAAACGATTGTTTTTTTGGGCGGGTTTTCCAATTTTCCTCAATCGCATTTACGATTATATTAGAATCTTTCTTACCAGTTATGAAAATAGGATTACCTTCTTCTTGAAAAATGAGTAAACCATAATGACCTTTAATATTTGTTTTATTTTTTTCAGCAATATAATTTTTTATTGCCTTTATTAAATCTTTTTTTTTCAAAATTTCTTTAGTTAAATCTAAATAAAAAAACACATCTTCATAAGAAACGCTCATAGAAATAAAAACATCTCCAGATAATAATTTATTTTAAGAAAAATATTCTTTAAATATTTTTTATCTTACAAAATTTAAATACTAAATAGTTATATTACATATTAATAAAACCAGAATAAGATTGAATGTATCAAGATGGAAGATTTTTTAAAACAATTACATCTCTCCGAAACTGCGATTAAAATTTATCTTCAATCATTAGGTAATTTTCCACTATCTTTTTTTGAACTTTATTCGATAACACCTCATATCTCTAAGGAGGATTTTCAAGAGGTAATTAACGAACTTGTTGAAATAGGTTTATTTATCCCTATTTACTCTCAAGCACCTGAAATTATTTTGCAATATTTGGCTATTCCTCCTTTTAATCCGATTATAAACTATATAGCAAATATTAATTCTAACCTTGAGAGTATTAAAAATCAATTACACCAATTATTGGCAAATACTCTTAAAAAGTCGTTTCAAACAAGAGATTTAATTGAATTAGATACCACCTTTGAATCAATTCAAGATTTAAGAAAAGATTTTGAAGAAGAAACTATTATTCAAAAGCAAGATGTTGATGATATCGTTCAGGGTATGGAAAATCTTAGAGTAACGGAAAAAATATTAGAAAATATTAGTCAATCTATTAAAAATATTACGCAAACTCAGTTCGGGAATTTAATAAAACTAATTTCAAATTTCAAAAATGAGATAAATAAAAAATTAGAAACAATTGAATTAAAAAAGTTAGAACCAGAAGTAAAAAAAATCGTAGAAGACGTGTTTAAAGAAAATTTAGATAAGTTATTGGCAGATTTTACTACAAAATTATATGAATTAATAGAAACAGAATTAAATAACACAATTGAATCATTAAATAACATAATTGATTCAAGTTTTCAATTTCGTGATGATTTCAAAATGTTATTAATCAATATGTTAAACAATTTTGAAATTAAAATAAATAAAATTAGTGAATTAATTAAAGACAAGAAAGAAAATTTATCTCAAGATTTAGAATCGTTTGAACAAGCCATCGAAAACAATTTTGATCAAATTATTCGTAGTTCAGTAGATTCGGTGGCAGCGTTGAATAATCCGATAGATAAAGCAATGAAAAATTATTATCAAGCAATAACTAAATCCGACAAGGTTCATATTAATAACTTCTGGTTCATAAAAAATATTTCGCGCATTAATGAAGAAGCGACGAATCTTATTAAAGTTTCTAAAAGCGATCTAGTTTTTATTTTACCTAAGCTTGAGAATCATTTAGATCTTGAGCAATTTAAGAAAATCTCTAGTAATGTAAGGATAAAATTAGCATCTTCAGAACCTCATACAAATAGTTTCGTAAAAAAATTCAAAGAACTCAAGGGTTTGGAATATAGAACTCTTAAAAATGAAAGTATTGTTATTATGAAGGGAGATGATAACTATTTGATCATAGGAATTATTCAAGAAGATAAAGATTCTATGAGTAATGTAATTGGTTTCGGGAGTAATTATAAACCCATAATCCAGTTAATTGACATCATAGTTAAATCAACATGGAATTTAGCAAGTTCTGATTTACATGAGACCCCTAAATCAATTGGAATGATAGCTAAGCCAATTAGTAGTATTGAAGTGTCTCCACCTAAACCTTTAAAACCAATGGGCGCTACTCCTTTTCAAAGTACAACTAGTTCCCAAGGTAGAATTGAAATACAAAAATCTAAGATAAGTCAAGCAACTAAACCTCTTCCAAAGGAAAAAGCTGAAGAACAACCTATTCCAATCCAATCATCTGAAAAAGTTACAGAATTTTCTCAGAAATTACAAAAACAAGTTAGTTTCACATCTAAAGCAATACCCAAAGCAGGAGATGAAACTGGATTCATTATAAATAATGCATTTAATACATTAGTACAGAAGTTAGGCAATTTTAGAGGATATCAGTTTAGTCAAGAATTACAGAAAGTTTCTGATTTAGTTTTAGAAAAAAGAGGATTTTCTGTAACATTACACAAATTAAGAAGCTTGATCCTCAAATTCAAAGAGCATGAGACTCTCCTGAATCAAAATGATATCAATGAAATCATCCAAAATATTGAGGAATGGAAAAAGCATTTATTATGAATTTGATAACTTTGAAACCTTTCAGTTAATAAGAAATTAATTGACTAGCAACTACTTTTTCTTGTATATTTTCAAAAAAAAACCTATGATCATATATCCAAAAAGCCCTAAAAAAGACCCAAAAAAGATAATTGAAACAATAAGTGATGTTAAAAAGCTCGGATTTAAAATACCAATAATCCCGAAAATCGGCGAGAGAGGAGCAACACATATTATTATAAAGTAAGTTAATCTACGCTTCTCACCAAAACTAATATAGGTGGTGATATTAAACCATCCAATTAATCCTAATATAATAGGTAACGCATAGTAGGTTAAATCTGGAAAGGGATATGTCAAACCTCCCTGAGCGAAAGCGTAAAAGTAGTTTCCATAAAAATAAGCTAACATTAATAACGCACTTAAAGGAGTAGGAACTCCAGTATATCCAAATTCATCTGAGATGTTAAATCTAGCTAATCTTAGAATAGCACCTAAAGCAAATAAGATACAACCTATTACTAATACGTAATCATAAGGATTCCCCGTTTTAAATGCTTGGAAAGTTAATATCGCTGGTGAAATGCCGAAAGTCAATGAATCACTTAGAGAATCTAGCTCTCTACCAATCTCGTTCACAGTCTCTGTTTTTCTTGCGATATAACCATCAATTAAATCTGTACCTAAACTGATTGATATTAAAAAAAATCCCAGTGAGATGGCACTTCGGGTGCCAATACCTGCACAAACCAGAGCAATTATACCTAATGATGATCCAATAAGCGTTATATAATCTTTTAACTTTAATAGACTTGGAAGAGTTGACATTTTTTCTTCAATTTGATGTTTTATTATTAATTTAAATCTAATTTTATTTAAAATATTTCCTAAGTAATAATAATCGTTCTTTGCTAACCTTAAATTTATTAAACAGAAGTTATTATTCTTGATTAATACACAGTAGATTTTATTATAATAATAATTTAAAGATGAGTTTATGAAATACTGTCCTGATTGTGGAGCAAAAGTAAGTGAAGAACAAAATTATTGTGAACAATGTGGTGCTGAATTATTGGTCCAATCAAAGGAAAAACCTTCCGAACCAGTTGCACCTAAAAAAGGCGGTTTATTTGATATAAACCGAAATTATTATGTTATCAAGGAAAAAATGTGGGATCTTGGCTACGGTGATATTCTTGATGAAAGTGGAAGTTTAATTGGAAAAATGAATCGTATACTCTTTAGTATACGGAGAAGAGTTGAACTTCAAGAACTAGATGGAACCGTAGCAGCAACCATCCATAGTAAGATCGTTTCAGCTAGAGGTGCTCAAGATCTCAAAGATCCATCAGGTAATTTAATTGCTCGAATTAAGAGAAAAATATTAACATTTTTCCGACATAAATTTTATTTAGAAGATCCTTTTGGTAAAAGGTGGTATGAAGCAGATGGTGATTTTTTTGGTTGGAGCTTTAAAATTTATGAAGTATCTTCAGGTAAACTTGTAGGGGAAATAGAAAAATCAGATCGATGGAGGGATATATTTTTAGGAGGGATTTTTGATTTTGCTGATACATATGCATTAAGAATTCTAGATAATGAAACTGACAGAAGGATCCTTGTTGGGTTCGTTCTTTCTATCGATAATGTTCTACACGATACAGGAGGTATGGGTCCTATGATGGGCCCAGGTCCTTTCAGAATACCTCCACACAGACGCGGAAGATTTCCTAGGCGTTTTGGGGTACCACCTGGTAGACGTTGATAATATTTATTTTATTTGTTATTCATTTATCCTATTTATTTTTGGGTTTTTTTATTAAAAAACAAAAAGTCTAGTATAAATTTAAAAGTCCAAATTTTCTCTTTACAATCAAAAAATTAAATTATTATGTGAAATCAATGTATTGTCAGAATTGTGGAGCTGAAATAAAGGAGTCAAATCAAAATTTTTGTCAAAATTGTGGAAGTGAGATCAAAATTGCGATTGAACCAACGCCTACTCCTTCCCGAGATGTCTCTAAAGTAACTGGATTGTTTGATATTAATAGAAACTACTATATTTTGAAGGAGAAATACTGGGATTGGGGTAGCGGAGACATTCTTGACGAAAACAATCAGATCATTGGAAAAATGCATAGAAAGATATTTAGTATTCGAAAGAAAGTTGAACTTATGGAACCAGATGGAAATGTTGTCGCTACTATACATGCAAAGATTATTTCTGCTAGAGGCGCTCAGGATTTAAAAACTCCAGAAGGTGAATTAATTGCACGAATTAAGAAAAAAATTCTTTCTTTATTCCGTCCAGTATTTTATCTTGAGGCACCTGATGGTACGCAATGGTACAGAGCCCAAGGAAAATTTATGGGTTGGTCTTATAAAATCTATGATGTCTCTACTGGTAAAACAATAGCGGAAATTGAGAAGGCAGATAGATGGAGAGACATTTTTTTAGGAGGTTTATTTGATTTTAAAGATACATATGCGTTAAGAATTCTCGATAACGAAACAGATAGAAGAATCCTCGTAGGATTTGTTTTATCTATAGATAATGTTTTACATGATACATGATAAATTATTTACAAACTTTTTTCTTTTTATTATATGTAATTTAACCCCAAATCCAAGATTAACATTTAAAAACATTTTTATTAATGAAATTTTATAATTTGGTAAAAAGACTATTTTAATAAAGAAAATAATAATTAAATATAGAGAAGAGATTCTAAAAACCTATATTAAAACGTGAAAAAATAAATGACAGAGTCATACGAAGAATTCATTGTGTACGATTTAGAAAATTCGGGAGAACGGAAAAGGTTAGATTTAAAACAAGAAGATCTTAGTAGTTATTTAAAACCTGATCAAGTTTTAATAATTATCCGAGAAGATTTGAGGCGCATTTATATTTGGAAAGGAGCAAAATCTCCTGTTAGAAAAAGATTTATAAGCTCCAAGGTAGCACAGGAGCTACAAACGGAACTTCTTAAAGATCCTAGATATCATAGGTGTAAGATTGTATCTATTGATCAGGGAGATGAATTACAGGAATTTTTAAATGCTTTTAAACTTGAATCAATGGAAGTTACTGAAAGATTACCAGATATGAGATATATTCGAAATATTGAGCGAGATAGAATAAAGGAAGCTGAACGCCTCGCAAAAGGAAAAGGCACTGTTAAAGAACAAGATGAAAATTATTATTCACCTGCCTTAAGTGATACATCTAATGATGTTGTGGTATCATCTTTTGCTATGGGAATATCTAAACCTCCAAAAAGACCAGAAAAAATGATTAAACCGTCGGCAGGTAAGCATGTTTTAGGATTTTCTGAGCAAGAAAAACAAAGAATTAAAGAAAGAATTCTAAAAGTGGAAGTTCCTGAAAATCTTGAACGTCAAAATCTAATTTTAGGACACACTTTATATGCTGCAGTTTCTAAAGTAGCAGAAGTTTTTGGCAAAAATATGGTCGATATAGTTTGGGAAGAAGTTAAAAAGCTTCCAGAGGGTATGATGGAACTTGATAATAATATGCTAAGAGTGTACTTTAATCAAAAGAAAGGAATTGTTGAAGCTGTAGAAGTACTGAAAAAAGGTGAAAAAGGAAATGTGATTTTTTCTCCAAATGATAAAGATCAAAATAAAGAAATTAAGCCTAAATCTACTATCAAGAGGAATTTGCCAAAAATTCCAAATGCAAAGGATTAGGAGTTCTTTCAGAATTCTTTTATGATACTCTCTTTTAATAAAAGAAATGATTTTTATTTATATAGTTTTTAATCCTTATAGTTTATAATAATCTTCTTTCTCAATATCTTGAAGAGGTTGTTGCTCTTTTTCCTCTTCTTCTTCCTGTTCTTCTATAACTTCTACCTTGTCATCTTCAATATGTTCAATTTCTTCTGACTCCAATTTCTGTTCGACTATTTCTGGTTGAGGGATTGGCTTATTTTTTTTCTTTATTTTTTTTAGGCCCTCAATAGCTTCCTTTCTTACAATGGGGCTTCGATCTTTTAGTGCTTTTGCAAGAACGTCTAGAGAAATTGGATGAGCCATATCACCAAGCTCCTCTGCAGCTTTTTTCCGGACATGTTCGTCAGAATCATTTAAGAGAACATAAGTTAATACTCCTAATATCTTGATTTCACCAAATTCACCCAAAGTGTCAACCGCATCCTTTCTAACGTCAGCATCTGGATCTGAAATGGCAGTAGCTGCTAGTTGTTTTGAAACTTCATCACCACTACCAATAGGCTCTATTGAGCTTAAATCAACTCCACAGAATTTGCAAAAATTGTGATTAAATTTAATAAGTTTTCCACATGATGGGCATATTCTTTGATTAATAAAATCTATGACTGATCTAGTTGATTTTACGGGAGTTGGTTTTTCAATATTTTCTCTCCTTATTTTATAAGGGTTGTAATCAGGGTCAGGATAAGGCTTTCCCATATTAATTTCTCTTTTAATCTATTTAATACTATTAGTACTTTTAACTTATTATATATATTTATTCTAATTATAATTAATCTATCGTAGTCCAATTTTTATTTTTCAATAAATATACAAAGATGTATTTGAAAATTAATTAAAGAAAGAAAAAAAATATTTAATAAATTCTATGCTAGAGTTATATCCTTACATAAATAAACATCTTGTACCGCGTTTAGGATTTTAATTCCTTCTGGAGTTGGTCTTTTAAATGCTTTTCTTCCTAAAATTAAGCCCATTCCTCCGGAACGCTTATTTATAACTGCTGCTTTAACAGCATCTTCTAAATCATTTCCTCCAGATTCTCCACCAGAATTAATTAATCCAACACGTCCCATATAACAATTTGCAACTTGATATCGATTCCATTCAAGTGGATGGTCCGTTGCAAGTTTTTCATATACACGTTTATCAGTCTTTCCAAACTTTAAATCAAGAAATCCTCTATTCATGGTAGATATTTTCTGTTTTACAATATCTGCTTCAATTGTAACGCCCAAATAATTTGCTTGGCTTTCTAAGTCGTTTGCAGTATGATAATCTTTCCCATCCTTAATGAATTCTTGCTTGTTTCGTAAATAACACCACAAAACGCATATTAAGCCTAGTTCATGGGCATATTTAAATGCTTCTGACGTTTCTTGAATCTGACGACGAGATTCAGATGAGCCAAAATAAATTGTCGATCCTATTCCTACTGCGCCCATATCCCAAGCTTGATCTACGCCTGCAAATAATGTCTGATCTGAGAGTTCAGGTTTCGTGAGTAACTCATTATGATTTATTTTCACTATAAAAGGAAGTTTTCGAGCGTATTTTCGACTGATTGAACCTAAAACGCCTAGTGTAGAGGCAACAGCATTACAACCACCATTAATAGCTAACTTAATGATATTTTCTGGGTCAAAGTATGTGGGATTTATTGCAAAACTGGCAGAGGCAGTATGTTCAATACCCTGATCTACAGGTAAAATTGAGATATATCCCGTTCTTGCTAATCTTCCACGTTGATTAAATAGCCTTTCCATATTGTTTAATACTAAATTATTTCTATCGGTATGTTCAAAAACTCTTTCTATAAAATCTGGACCTGGAGCGTGAATCATATCCTTAGAGATACCCGAACATTCATGAGTTAGAAGATCATCTGCTTCTGAACCAAGTAACTTTTTAATTTCTTCAAAATTCATAATTTAATCAAATCCTTGTTTGTAATAAATTAATTCTTTCAAAATTATTTTTTATGGATTATAGACTAAAAGTTTTTCTTATTAGATATTTTTTATTATTCAATGCCAGATGAGTTTGATTTTAAAAATTACAAATCTTTAGAAGAATTTGGTAAAACAGTAGAAGGTACCAAGTATTTACATGATCTTTATCTTAAAGCGGTAAACCACCCTGTTAGGAGAGAAATTTTACAATTAATAAATAAAGCCACTAAACTATCAGAAGGTGAGTTATTCAATAGGCTTAAAGAAAAATCAATTGTAATTGATAAGTTTGCTTTAAATTATAATATTGATTACCTCTTGAAAGCTTTTTGTATTGAAAAAATTGAAGAAAAAGGTGAAATTTACTATGAAATTACTCAATCTGGTAAAGTTATTGAATATCTAAAATAAATGATGTCACTATAAAAGAAAGAGATGGGATTATATGACAGAAGAAAAAAAAATAAGCCATGCACAACATCTGAAAGCGGTTAATCACCCTATTAGAAGAGAAATCTTAAATTTAGTGAACAATGTCAACAAAATTTCAAAAGATGATTTACTTGAGAATCTAAAATCTAATAACATTCTTGAAAAAGAAGATGTTTTCACTTATAATATGGATTACCTGATTCAAGCTTTATGTGTAAAAAAGATCGAAGATCAAGGAAAAGTTTATTTTGAGATATTACCTGCTGGAAAAGTTATTGAAAATTTTTAGAAATTTTAGCTATTCATTAAACAATTTCTTATAACATGTACAACAGGGAATTCCAAAACTAATTTTTACATATTTTAACTTTTTATTTCTAATTTTGATGAATCTGTTCAGATTTTCAATTATATCTTGATTTTGATCATCAAGAAAAATACTTCTAAGGTTAGTGTAATGGTTAAAATTCCCACAAATGGGACATGAAGAATAGAGCCTGATAAACTTTTGAAATTTCTTTTTCTCCTTACTTGATAGCTGTTCAAATTTTCTATCTGGATTGTTTAATATAATTTCTTTCAAGTGATTCAATTCATGGAGCATTTGATCCCTTAAAATGTTTGAATTGGTAATTTGAAGTTCAAAATCATCTAAATTGTTTTTTAAACTTTCATCATTGAATCTATCAAAATATTCAATTGCTTCGCCGAAGATCTTATGAGAATTTTTACTTTTTTCTATTTTATTAGCTTCATTCATTGTTTTTTCATATACTTAGAAAAATTATTGATAAATCTGATCCAAATAATATAATGCTATGTAAAAATTTATAATTTACAATAATAACAAATTCTATTTTAAAAAATCAAAACTTTTTTCTTTTCTTGAAAAAATATCATTTTCATTGATATCTTCTAACCTTCGAATATCCATTATTTTTGATGAAGAAAAATATTCAAAATCGAAATCTACTGAATCTCCTTGTTCTTTACCAGGAATAGGCATTAATCGAGCAGTTAAGGGTTTATCAAGTTTAATTGAAATTACACATAAATCTAATAGAATATAGAATAATTCTTTTTCTGTTATATTTCCTGGTAATGGAACACAATCTAATCCAGTTCCACATATAGTCGCATACAATAATAATGTATTTAAATCTATCTTATTATTTGTTAAGCTATTAGCTATAGTATAATCTTCGAGAACTGAAGGCATAAATCCCGAAAATCCTATTACTTTTTCTCTTTTTGGAATAGCAGTATTTATTAAAGCAATAGCTATTAATGAACCATATGCACCAAAATATTCAAAATTTAACTTTTCAAATGCAGAACCAATACTTTTGTCTTTAGTTGGGTAGGGCGCAGGAGAAAAATCTATACCATGAAAATTAATTTGATGTTTATTACCAATTTCTTCACATAAAGGGACTAAGTTTTCATAAATTTCATTAAATTTTTTTCTTAAATCAGTTTGAGCTTGCCCTAATGTTTTAGAATTATCAAATACATTGACTACTTCATCTGCCATTTCCAGAGCTAAACCGAAAGAGGGTTTTTCTGAAATATGATAAGCAGCTGGAAAGAATGGGGTATCAGGTTTTACATTAGAACTTAAACAAAATTTTAAATTATTGAAAGGATCGGGATCAGAGAGATTTTTTATTATTTTTGCTGCAGATCTTATTGCTGATAAATTAATCCCATTTTCTGTAGACGCAACATGCAATGATGTAAAGAATTTCTCTTTACGTTTAATAAACTGAGGAACTTCATTTAAAAATAGTTTTTCATATACACCATATTTTGCTATTTGGTGATCTGCTAAAAGTGCACAAGAAGCAAGATAATCTATATCATAACTCTTAAGAAGTCTCTCTAAAATAGTTAATTGATCATGTAATCTTCCTAATGTTTCATTTAGATTTCTTTGATAAAGTTGTTGTTCATATGATAATATCGGTTGTGAACAAAGACGCTTAGTCTGAACCTCAATACCTAGATTATCAAAATTTTCTATTAATTCACGGTTAAATATAAAAAATTTTTCAAATTTCTCTTTCATTGAATTTTCAAGAATTCTATCGTCAGTTAAGAATGGTATTTTTTGCCCTATCGTAATAGCTCTAATTTTCATAATGATTCAAAATAAAGATACTAGTATTTATTTTTATTTGATGAAATAATAAAGAAAAATCCTTAATAAGATTTATAGGATATTAAGGTAAAAATCAAATCTGATAAAATCAGATTAATTTTTTATTGACACCTATAATTCATCTAATTTTGTCTTTTGTTTTGCTTTCTCTTCGATTTGTAACGGGCTCGTATATTCTCCTGGTTTAATCGGTCCTAACTTCTCGATATCGTTTTTAAATTTTGAAATTTCTTGAGCAAATTTTTCACCTTCTCCCGCAGATATACTAACTATTTTTACTCGTTTTTCATTAATTCCCGTTTGTATAAGCATTTCGCTAATGCTTTCAAACCTCGTAGAAGCCTTAATAAACCCGGTATCATAATGACAATCTTGAGGATGACATCCCATTATTAGAACTCCGTCAGCACCTCTGAAGAAAGCCTCAAAAACCATACTTGGATTCAACATAGCAGCACACATAACAAGGATAGATCGCAAATTAGTTGGATAAGTGATCTTACTTGTTCCTGCAAGATCAGCTCCTAAGTATGAACACCAGTTGCACAAGAAAGCTATAATCAAGGGAGATTCACTTTTTTTTCCTGTTATTGATTCAATTTGTGTCTTTATTTGAGCTTTGGTAAATCCTGGAATATAAAGAGCATCAGTATGGCACATTGCCGCACATGCACCACAACCCGTACAATTAGCTTGTATAATATTCAAATGTTTATTTTCTATTTTTAAAGCATTGTAAATACAGACATTCTCACATAATCTACATAGATCGCACTCATCTGGGTTAAATTGAACTATATGAGGATCTAATTCAACTTTTCCTTTTGAAATTAAGGCGATTACCTTAGCAGCAGCACTTTCTGCTTGACCAATGCTATTAGGAATGTCTTTTGGTCCTTGAATTGCTCCAGCTAAAAATATTCCATTAATTGAAGTCTCTGATGGTTTTATTTTTAAATGTTTTTCAAGTAAAAATCCATAAGGATCTAGAGAGAGATTTAATATTTGACTTAATGCCTCCGTGCCTTCTGCTGGTTCAATTCCAATTGCTAGAACAACGAGATCTGTTGCATTTTCAAAAATTTTATTATCGATAACATCTTCGCCACGAATTAGAAGTTCACCTTGCTCTGATAAATCACTTTTTAATATTGCGGAGATATTGCTTTTTATGAATCTAATTCCAAAGACTTCACGTGCTCTATTATAAAACTCTTCACAATTTTTACCCATAGCTCTTATGTCATTATAATAAATCGTAATTTTTACATCAGGGTATTCCTTTTTTAGTAAAACAGCCTCTTTTATTGCTACATTGCAGCAAACTTGACTGCAATAATCCCTATGAATTACATCATTTCTTGATCCTACACATAAAATGAATGAAACTTTTCTCGGAATTTGTCCATTAGATGGTCGAATAACTTTACCATGAGTTGGTCCATCATTATTAAGTAACCTTTCCATTTGCATAGTAGTGATTACATCAGCATATTTCTGGTAATTTAATTCTCCTAATAGACTAGGATCAAACGTTTTGAATCCTGTGGCTACTATAATTGAACCCACGTTAACAATTATTTTTTCGGGTTTCTGTTCAAAATCAATTGCATCTCTATCACAAGCTTGTTCACATACTTTGCATCCTATGCAATATTCTTCTAAAATGTTAGGATAAAGGGGAATGGCTTGTGGATATGGTACATCTATCGCTTTTCTTGGATAAAATGTATCTTTCACATCAATTGGGCAAACCTCCCTACAGATATCAAAACATCCTACGCAATTCTCTTCTACAATGAATCTAGGATTTTTTTTGATAGTAACGTCAAAATTTCCCACATATCCTTCAACTCTTTCTACTTCTGAGTAAGTTAAAAGCTCAATATTTTCGTGATCTTTAACCTCTGTCATTAAGGGGCCAAGTATGCAAATTGAACAATCTAAAGTAGGAAAAGTTTTATCAAAAAGAGCCATATGACCACCAATGGTCAAATCTCTTTCTACTAAATATACTTTATAGCCGGCATCAGCAATGATTAAAGCGGCTTTAATACCCGCAATTCCTCCACCAATAATTAAAGTTTTAGGAGCAATAGATGCAAATTGAACTTTGAGAGGTTCTAACAGTTTTACTTGTTCGATTGCCATGTTTATTTGATCAATAGCTTTCCTTGTAGCTTTCTCAGGTTCATCAGAATGAACCCATGAATTTTGCTCTCTTACATTAGCAAAAGATATAAGGAACCTATTAATACCTGCTTTCTCAATAGTTTTACGAAATAATAAGCCATGTAATTTAAAAGAACAAGCAGCAATAACTACACGATCAATTTTATTTTCTTTAATTTCTTCAGTAATTTTAGTTAATCCCGATTCGGAACATAAGTATTGGTCACCGATTACTATAACATCAGGATATTCCTTAAAATGATTAATTAAACTCTGGTTATCAATTACACCGCTGATATTTTTTCCACAATCACAGATAAATAATCCAATTTTCAAATTAATAACACATTAATATTTGAAATTCTCGCTATGTTATGAATAATATAAACTTAATTTTTTATTAATTGTTCCTAATAAATCTAAAAAGTTAATTTTAACTCTTGTTAAAAATAAATAAGATAATAATTTCATTTATTAACCATATCCTCTGTTAAAAAAAGGTAGACTTTTAATATATCAAAATTATTATTTTTCATTTCTAAAAAATGATTTTTTTCTATTAAGTATTCTTTTCGTGCCCAATCCAAGACTTTTTCTCTAGAATAATAAGTACCTTTTAATGTTCGTAATCCTGGGCATTTTTTTGAATAATCGATGAAATTATTTTTATTAGATACCATCATTTGCCAGAAAGGAAAGCATCTACACTGAAATGGGCGGGCAGAATGAACATTACATTTATTGTCTTTTAAAAAATGGCAATGCTCATCTTCACCTGTGAATTTAAAACCTAAGGTATTAACTTTATAGTTTTTCCCCCTAGTAGCCTTTGGTTCTTTCCAATAAAATGTATTTTTTACTACTTTAAGAAACTTTTTAGCGAATTCTCTAAATCCATTATTTCCTTTATAACCTAAGAAATTAGCTAATCTAATTATATCATCTCTATATAAATAAACTTCACCCTCGTTAAATCCTCTACAACATGTCCCACACATCTGACAAGAAAAATGTATTCCTTTTTCAAAGCTTTTAGATAATTTAATTTCAATTAACGTCAAATTAATTTAAAAGTTTCTAATTTATAAGTTAAAATTAATCATTAATACAAGGATAATAAATTTATATTTTAATATTAATTCATTGATTAACTATAAAAAAAGTTTCAGGGAGGCTATATTTTTCTTTAATATGATAAACTCTAGAAGATCTAACCTTACAAATTTACATGAAATCGAAAAAAAAATTGAGAAATTAGAAGCTTTCTTAATAAATTGCGAGTTCCAAAAATCTGATTACTATAAAGATTGGTATAAAGATTACCTTAGAATTTATGGAAATAAGTTTACTAATTTAAGATTATATATTATATCTGCGATCTTCTATTTCATGGGCTATTTATTCTTAATTAAGTTCATTTCAAATAAGTGTAAAGATTTTAATTCTGAGGATATTGATATTGCTAAATTAAATGAAATACAAACAATAGTAAAAAATGAATTTATTGATCAAAAATTATTTACTATTGATTATTATAACCCATTTCTTAATATTTTCCCAGAAGATAATGTTAATTATTTAATCGAGATTTTTTCATTTTTATTGGAAAATATCCAAAATTCTAATGTTACACCAGAATTTACATTTGATTATTTAATTCAAAAATTTTTATCTCCTCTAGTAAGACACAAATCTGGAGAATTCTTTACTCCTCCTTTTTTAGTAAAAGAAATGATAAAATATGCTTATAAATTTGGAGAAAAAGTATTAGATCCTAGTTGTGGTTCTGGAAATTTTTTAATCGGTATAATAAAGAAAATTTTATCAACAAATAATACAATAGAAGAGAAAATTAGTGCCATAAACAATATCTATGGTTATGATATTAATCCATTATCAATTTTTTTAGCAAAATTAAGTTTTTTATATCTCCTTAAACAATACTTACGTAAAATCAAGTTGAATTTATATGTGATAGACAGTTTATTTCATAATCAAATGGATTTAGGTACTAAATTTGATTTAATAATTGGAAATCCTCCTTGGTATACTTTAAGAGACATAGATTCTGCTAATTATCAATCTATGATCAAATTATTGGCTGAGGAACTTGAGATAAAACCAGCACCAAAAAATGTGTTAAACATAGAAATCTCAGCGCTATTCTTTTATAAAGCAAAAAAGTATTTTATGAGAAATAATGCAAAAATCTTCTTTGTAATAACGAAGGGAGTAATTACCGGTTCTCACGCCTCGCGTTTTCGTAATTTTGAAGGATTTACTGACATTAAAATTTGGCTATTTAACAAAAAGATTGAAAAGATCTTTAATATTGATTTTATCTGTTTATATGCCCAAAAATCTGAAAATTTTAAGGGTGAAATTAATTATGAGATACCCACAAGTGTATTTTCATTAAAGAAGAATTCAGAGAGCCTAAATTATTTTGATAATATTTCTTTAGTAGTAGAAAATTCAATAATCTTAGTACCCTATTCAATCGAAAGAAAAGGAAATCATATATTAACCAATAAGTTAATTTCTAAAGAAGAAAAAGAAAAACTACTTCCTATTCGAATGAGTTATTATAATGATTTATTTCATAAAGGTGCTGATTTAAATCCAAGGAATCTAATATTTATATCTTTTAAAAATGAAACCAATGGACTAGTAAAAATTAATCCTGATATTAGGGTTTTTAAAAGAGCCAAAAGTCCATGGAATAAAAAAGTGTTTAAGGATGAAATCATCGAAAAGAGATATCTCTTTAAAGCGGTAAAGAGCACAGAATTAATCAAGTTTTTGGTTTATGATTATTATTATGTATTTTTACCAATAGAAAGGGAGACTTTAAATTTCAACTATTCAATCATGGGCAAATTTGCTAAAAGATTCTATGATAAAATAAATAATATATATCTAGATAACAAAAAATCTACAACGGATAATGCATCTTTAATGGATAATTTAGATAGATGGTCAAAATTACGAAATAGTAGACAACTTTCGAATATTAAAATAGTATATAATAATTCCGGTTCTACTCTTAATTCTGCTGTTGTAGAGGGTGACTTTTTAGTAACAGGTGATTTAACTTTTCTGGATACTAATAATCTTAATGAGGCATTTTATCTATGTGCTATTTTAAATTCTCGTTTAATGAATAGGCAAATTAGAATAAAGAAAAGTTCAAGGCATATTTTCAAAATTCCGTTTGAAACGCCTATCAGTAGATATGATAATTCTCTAAAATATCATAGAGAGCTAGCTCAACTAGCTAAAGAAGGTCAATTTATATCAAACCAGACAATTAATAATCTAAAGAAAAAAGAAGATATTTTACCTTCAAAAATGATTATCCAAAAATCACTTAAAGAAAAACTAAATCCTATTCTAATTCAAATTGACAAAATATTAGAAAAAGAATTTAGTTAATTACATAATTCAGAAATAATATATTAAATTATATTAGTCCTTATTCTTATTACTAACTTAAAAAAACTAATGATTTTATTACGGTACTCTAAGAATAATGTTCCACAAAAGCTTTGTTTTCAAAATACTTATTGCTGGTGATGGTGGTGTTGGTAAAACCACTTTACTCCGTAGATATGTGGATGGGGTATTCGATGAGTCAACCATAGAAACTGTTGGAGTAGACTTTTTTTTAAAAGAATTAAAATTTGAGGATTTAAGATTAAGATGTTCATTACAACTATGGGATTTGGGAGGACAAGAAAGATTCCGTCATCTTTTAGATAGTTTTATTATGGGTGCTAGAGGCGCACTTTTATTATTCGACTTAACAAGAATGCCTAAAATGGATAAAATTTTGAATTGGGTAAATATAGTAAGATTACATGATATAAATTTACCAATTGCATTGGTTGGAACTAAATTAGACCTTGAGGATGCGATAGCTGTTGATGATGAATATGCTTTCACTATTAAAAATACTTTTAATATGATAGATTATTTTAAAACTTCTTCTAAGAATGGTTATAATGTTGTTGAGGTGTTTGAAGTCTTAGCGAAAGAATTAATGAAAAAAAGTAAATATTAGATTTAAGTTTAAATTATTGTAGTTATACACTCATTTTAGATCATAAATAATGAAGGATAAACTCGTTATACTCGGATCTGGTGGTGGGAGACATCACATAAGGACCCAATATAGAGCAACAGGAGGAATATTATATAAATTTAATGGAATTCAGAGTCATATTGACCCGGGTCCCGGCTCTATAGTGCGGATTAATGAATACAATGAAGATCCTACTAAAACTGAGTTGATAATTGTGACACATGCACATGTTGACCATTACAACGATTTAACAGTAATTATTGAAAGTTCCAGAGAAATTTTACATGATAAGAACTATAATTATTTTCAAAAAGGCGTATTACTTACTACAAGCGAGGTCTTAAAGTATGTCTCAAATTATCATCTTAACATGCTTAAAGAATATGTCCACTTTAAAGCAGGAGACAAATATCTATATAAAGGGGTTAAAATTTATGCTACAAAAGTTGTTCATGCTTCTTCTATAGAAGGTTTTGGTGTTAAATTTAAATTAAAAGATTATATTCTTGCTTTCACGAGTGATACTATGGTATACGATGACTTTTCTAACCAATTCTCTGGCTCGAATATTTTAATTCTTAACTTATTAAGACCTGATTCTATCACTTGCAGAAGGCATTTATGTACAGATGAAGTGATTCCTCATCTAAACAAGATTAATCCTCCTCTTGATGGATTAATTATTACGCATTTTGGATCGTATATGGATAGTCCGAGGTCTGAAAAGAATTTTGTTCCAAGTCAAGTAAAGAAACTTAAAGATAAGACAAATATAAGAAAAATAATTGCAGCAGAGGATGGTTTGAAAATTAATATTGAGGAAATTTTAAATTAATCTAATAATTTCGTAAGAATTCTAATAGACTATATTGATATTAATGGATAAATAAAATAATGAATGATTATTGAAAATATTCTATCTTCATTGTTCATGATAATAGAACTCCTATATTTTATAATACATTAATTTTAATAGGACGAAGTGACATTTATAATTAAGAAGGGAAATTTAAAAACGATAATTTGAGCTAACATTGGATTTCGCCCTCTATTAAGCTCGTTGAGTTTAATTCTCTCCCTGATTTTTAAATTTCGCTCAAATACATCGTTCCCTTCACTTTCTTTTTAATATTATGATAATTAAAAAAAATTAAATTAATTATATTTATAAACTCATAATAATCTTTGACTTAATTATCATTGTTAATATCTGGAAAATGATTTTAATAAAGAAATAGGAAAGTATATTTAATATAAGCTTAATTTATATTTTGACTTATATTTTTGTAGGAATTACAAATTACTTGAATTAAATTTAATTTAAATGAAGAGGTATTTTTAATTTTTATAAAATAACTAAATTTTTGTCAATTAATTTTCATTGAGAAGAGTTTGATCGTTTAGAAATCAATTCTAAGTATTGCTTTTCTTTCTCTTCATGAATTTCCATAATAAGTTTCTTCTTTGTTAACCATTCTGGACCATCTAATGGAAACCAGCGTAAAACAAAGGCACTAAGAAGCAATAAAGTTGAAGGGAATAGACAGAATGCCACAAGAATACCTATTAAAGCAATATTATCCTGTGGTTGCTTTACATCTACTCCACCAATTATCACTGGAGCAACAAATCCAAAAATCTCAATTATGCCAAGAAATGCAGAATTCGCTATTGAGATTGCTGGTTTTGTTATAATAGCATTTACACCACCATAAATCGCTTCTCTCCGTTTCCCTGTGAGTAATTCATCATTGTCAATAACATCTCCCATTAATACAGGATTAGTAATTAAGATACCTATATATCCAAAACCTACTAAAAAGAAGGGAATTGCTGCTAGAATAGAATTATTTCCAGTAAAAAAAAGAACTACTAATGCGATAGCAAGAATTAATAAATTTATAATTCCTGTTTTTTTTGGTTGCCATATTACTATTCTCTTTAAATTGATAAAACCACCTACTATGATCCCGATAATAAAAGTAAGGACTATGTATAATGGTGATTGTCCCGTGATATTATAATCAATATAATAAAGTAAACCAGTACTTGTAATCTGAGCTATTATTTGCATGCAAAATGCGGGTATTATTAACACCAAGAAAGCCCTGTTTTTAAAAGTTAACTTTAATCCTTCAATAAACCCTTCATGTTCCTGAAGTTGAGCAAACATATTTTCTTTTATACCAAATGAAGTTAAGAAAAGTAATAGTGAACAAACGCATTCTATGACTATAATTGTGGGTATAAATAATGGATGCAGTCCTTGTTGACCTGTCAACAGAATTATTGGTAAAACGAGTCCAAGAACTAAATTGATAAATCCAAAAATAGTGGTATATGCCCCAAGACTTGCTCTTTGTTTCGCAGTGATGGCAATTTCATTGGGTAAAGAAAAAAAACATGCCCCTACAATCGTATACATTGTATCGAAAAGGAAAAGTGCTGCTAAAAAATTAAAAAATAATCCTACCTGATTATCTAAAGGAGAAATAGGAAACCAGCAAAACACAAAAGTTAATCCATAAAAAATTGATCCGTATCGAATATAAGGGATCCTTCTCCCAATCTTAGTACGGGTATTGTCAATAAAATATGATGCTATTGGATCATTTATTGTGTTCCAAATAGCAAAAATAAGCCAACCAATAGATAATAACCCCCAATCTGCTCCAAGTTTTATATTATAATAAAAAGTAAGATTCGCAAAAACTAATCCGCTCATCAAGCCATTGGCTAAACCGCCAATGCTGTAATTTAATTTTGTCTTAACTGAAACATATTCTTCTGGTAAATCAATTTTATCCACCATGATTTAAATTCAACTAATTCCTATTTAAAGATTCTCGTTTTACTAAAAAGTATCAGATATTTTAAAGTATGAAAATATACGAGTTAAAAATAGACGATATTATTGTTCTTTATGTTTCCAATGTCTACAGACAATGCATTGAAGAATTTTGTCTAAAACTGCCTTTTCTGGATTAGAACTCCTTTTAAGGACTCTCGTAACCATTACATTACCACATTTATCACAAATTTGCAATCCCTTCGCCTTTACTTTTTGCATTTTCGATATTCATCCCTATACCCAGAAGTGACTTAAAAAATTTTGAAATAACTAAATGCTATTACCTGTAGAATTGTTATTAGAATTAAATACACTAGTGTTGATAACTTAATAGGTTAAAGGTTAATAAATTTATTTTTATAGAAAAATTAATTTTTTGTAGTTTTTAATTCGTTATTAGAATTCTTTAATACAGTGATTAAAATTGCGATAAAAATTAAACCACTTCCTAACCATCCAAAAAATGTCATTCTTTCGTTTCCTAATATAAAAGAAGCAAAAATTACAGCAAAAACTGGTTCTAGTGTGAAGATGATCGCCGTTTGTGAAGGACCTTGATGCTGCTGACTCCAATTTTGAAATAAGAAAGTTAGAGTGGTTACTGCAATGCCCATATAAATTATAATAAACCAAAAAGATAAATCGGTTGAAAGCCAATCAAAAGTCTCATTGATCAATAATGAACTTCCAAAACTGAGTAAGCATATTACAAGAAGTTGAATCATTGAATAAAGATAAACATCAACAATACGAACATATCTATCATTTAAAACAACGAAAAAAGCATATAAAATCGCACATAGAAGGACTAATAGATCTCCAATAATAACCCCAGATGTACCTTCTAGCAATAAAAATGCCATACCCGTCACAGAAATGATAACTGCCAACCAAATTCTTTTATTTAATGATTTTTTAAATCCAATCCATGTTATAAACGGAACCATTACAGTACTTAATCCTGTTATAAATGCAGTTTTTCCTGCAGTAGTCGTTTGAATACCCCATGTTTGAAAAAAAATTCCGAAAAAATATATTAGTCCCGTCAGGCTCCCTAATAAAATGATCTTTTTATTTATATTTTTTATACGGATAAAATATGGGAAAAATCCAATAATGGCAATTGTAAATCTTATCCCAAGATATACGAAAATCGGTACATAATGAGTTAAAGTTTTTGTAATTATAAAACTAGTACCCCACAAAATAGTGGTTGAAATTAACAGAATATTAGCTAAGATTCTATTTTTTTCTATTGAGGTTATTTTACTATCTTTTTTCATAGATTTGAAAAATATTTTTCTTTTTATTAAGAAAAATTTGATGCTAAAAAAATTATTCTAATTTTAAACCATTGTTAAGAACGGGTGAAATTTTAAAATTATATTATAACATTACAGAGGTCAAAGGAATTTATGATACTAAAAAAACATTATAAAGAAAAAAAAAAAGGGAATTTATTTTTTTTAAAGAAAAGCAGCATAGTACATAGCTGGTAGAATATGGTCTTTTCTATTGCTTACTATTAATACCATCGAATGTTCGTTCCTTGTAGGACTTGCAGGTATATTGAAAATGAAACCCTGTTGAACTAAGGTTGGTGGAAAGAATAGAGACTCTCCTAACGACATAGCCATAGCAATTGGTCCACTTACCAATTCTCGGTTTTTCGAAGGTACCCATCGATTTCCTGTCGGATTCTTTTGTGGTTCCTTAAAGGTTTCAATAAAAGTCGCTTGCCAATTATTTTCTTCTATACAATCATAAATATACCAAGTATTACCACCTTCATAATCAGGACGAGTTGACCAACCATTTGGATCTTCACAGTGATCAAGAGTATGGACTCCATTGGTAATTTCGATATCATCAACATACATCATCTGGTATGTAAAGGCACCATCTTGCCAGGTTGTGAAATAAAGATCAATAACCTCTCCCGCAAAAGGAGTTAAATCCATTTCGATAGGAATCCAACCATCACTATGTCCAGTGAATGCGTTCCATTCTCCAGCAGCTAAGTAATCTCTAGGTTCACGACCATCAGGAGTAAAAGGATTATCTTGCTGAAATGGATCTTGACTCATAGTATTTCCATTTTCATCCGCTAATGTAGTCCACCCTCCAGAATGATGTACTTCTACGTAGCCGAAATCCCAGTAATCTTCAATATCATAATGAGCCATAAATTTAAGTTTAGTCTCACCTACAAGAGGTATATTAAAGCTTTGATAGAAAGCACGCCAAGCCCAAGCTCCAACATCAGAATACCATGCATATGATCCAGAATATGGTCCTGGTCCAGATTCAATATCACCTTCAAGATAAGCAGTTACTGTTGGCGAAGAACTGCCAAAAGGATAGTAATGAGCTGTATATGGCTGTACAGGGCCCCATGGTGAACCAAAAGCAATTGGGGCTACGAATGGGTTAGGTTGAAACCACATGTGTGTCATTACGTAATTTATAGAGTATCCCCACGTGTCTTCTGTACCTATGTTGAGTGTATCAAATCCATAGGGGCCACCCGGTTCTAAATCATCAAGATATACGGCTATTGTCCAAGCATTGTAAATTTCATCAAATGTTTCAGTATAACCATGAGCAGCTAAAGTAATTTCAATACCTTCAATACCATTAGCTTGTTCCGCAACTAAATCACTTGTAAATGCTGCACCCCCAAACTTTTCATATAAATAAAGCTGGAATAAATAACTAGCACCATAATCTTCTAATCCACTACCCCAGAAGGTAAGAGAAGTAACTGGATGATAAACCAAGTAATTTGCAATATGACCAGAAGAATGACCATATCCGCAGAAGAAACCAGCTAAATCCGCTAATCCTTCATCTACCCAAGAGGGTTCATCAAAATCAATATCGTAATGAATTAAGTGTTCGAACTCATGCGCAATAGTTCCCTCATAGAGATAAGGACGTCCAACACCAGGACCTACACGATCTGCCCAGAAATAAGTATCTATGTGGATGATATTTTTGTTTTCATCACTGTTAGTACCTGCTGAGAAGTAACCAGCAATATAATATGGAGCGTCCTCTGAATAATAAGCATAATCTATAATATTAAAGATTACAATCCATATTTTTTGTCCTTCATCTCCTCGTGGCAAAGGTTCTCCATAAATTTCGGTCATTACTGGCCACATAGTATTATCAAATTCATCCCTCATATAAACTAATTGTGCATCTGTAATTTCATGATAATCGAATCCCCATGTACCATATTCATTCAAGAAGTAATAAGTTGTCCCATCAAAACTTTCATAAGCATCTACGGTGATCAGGATAAGACAATGATCACCTTCTAGAAGAACTATAAATTCTTCGTCATAGGTTAACCCCATATAGTCATCACTCACAGATATATTAAATGTGTCTCCTACATCTGCGGGTTCAGTACTACCACTACCTCCAGTAGGAGCAACGGGTTCTTTTTTAGCAAAATTTTCATGAGTAAGATCCATAGCTGCCATCTTTTCAAGAGGATATACACTATCATCTGTTTTTGCAGCTAATACACTAACGATACCTATAGCGCCTACAAGACTAATAGTGAGAATTATTAATAGAGCAATGGTAATTTTTTTATTTCTCATTTTATTTCTCCAATTTGTTTTGTTTTTATTTCAACTTTTTTTGTAGATTTAACAAGCAAAATATTCTTATGTATTACTATTTATCAGAATATTTTGGATATATATCCAATAAGTCTTTCTTGACTTTAACTTGGAATATTTTATAATTCACCACGTATAATATATAAAATTTACTATTTCCTAAGAAAAGTAGGACAAGTGGGATGACTTTCCCATTGCAAGTTAAAAAATTTGTATGGAAAGATTAATATAATTGAGATAACAATAAAAACTAGTTATATGTACACTTTTTCTTAAAGCGAAAGATTTTGTATACAAATTATTATAAGAGTACATGAAAACAAGTATCATTGTTAATTTAATACAAGATTAGTGTAATAGTATACACTTAGATGTTAGCAAAAATTTAAAAATATGGAGTTTATTAATGATTTGCCAATTTGTTTTTTTGTTTGATTTCAACTTTTTATTTGAAATTTACCGGATTTAAAAAAAGTGGGTTTTTTTTTCCACTTTTTTTACCAAATTTTTAGAAATATTAGTAATTGAATGTTTTCTTTTAAAAGTTTTGAATTATGTATTATTCGCATAAATTATGCTTTTAAAACATAGATCGAGACTTAAATATTTATAAGTAGCATGAGATTTCTAAGATTATAGATCTAAGATTAAATTTTAAGGGATATTTATGACTAAATCTTATGCTGAAATTAATGAAAAAATAAAAAATGGGGAAGCTGTCGTAGTTACAGCTGAAGAGATGATAAAAATAGTAGAGGAAAGTGGTTCAAAAATTGCTGCTGAAGAAATAGATATTGTAACTACAGGTACCTTTGGTCCTATGTGTTCGAGCGGTGCTTTTTTAAATTTCGGGCATTCTGATCCTCCTATTAAATTCGAACATTTATGGTTGAATGACGTACATGCCTATCATGGTAATGCTGCTGTTGATTGTTATATTGGCTGTACAAGAATGGCTGATATCAAGCCATTTGAATATGGAGGCGGGCATGTTATAGAGGATCTCGTATCAGGTAAACCAATTAGATTAAGAGGAAATTCTTATACGACAGATTGTTATCCACTTGCTGAAGTTGATACATTAATTACGATTGATGATATAAACCAAGCAATTTTATGTAATCCAAGGAATGCTTATCAGAGATATGTATGTGCAGTCAATAGTTCAGAAAAAACTTTATATACTTATATGGGTAAATTGCTTCCGCGGTTTGGTAACGCAAATTATTCAGGAGCTGGAGAACTAAGCCCCTTAAATAATGATCCTGATTATGAAACAATAGGTCTTGGAATAAGAATATTTCTTGGAGGTGGAGTAGGATATGTTATGGGAGAAGGTACTCAGCATAATCCTGAGAATAGATTTGGAACTCTTTTTCTTAAAGGTGATCTAAAACAAATGACACCAGAATATTTACGGGGGGTAACTTACGAGAAATATGGAACATCAATGTTTATTGGTGTTGGTATTCCAATTCCGATTTTAAATGAGGGATTAGCGAGAAAGACAGCAATTAAGGATGAAAAAATCCTAACTGAGGTTTTAGATTATGGAGTTCCAAGGAGAAGTAGACCAATTTTAAAGAGTATTAACTATAAAGAATTGAAAAGTGGAACTATTGAACTAGATGGTAAAAAGATTAAATGCTCATCATTGTCATCTATTTTTTATGCAAGAAAGATTGCAAATGAATTAAAGGAATGGATAGAAGAAGGTAGATTTTTCTTAAATCCTCCAGCAGAGATTTTACCGCAGGACACTAAATTTAAACCAATGAGGCAAACATCAGAGTTAAAGTTTGTGAAAGATTTAAAACGGCCAGCAATAATTTGCGATGAAGAATGTAATTTAAAAACAGTTGCAGAAAAAATCATAAAGGAAAATATGAATCATATTATCATTACTGATCGGGAGAATTATTTAAAGGGAATAGTCACAAGTTTTGATGTAACAAAAGCAATCGCTAAAGATAAAACAGAATTAAAAGATATCATTACAAAGAAAGTATTTACGACCACAGATAATGAACCAATCGAATTAGCTGCAAGAAAGATGAAATTAAATGATATCTCAGCATTACCTGTTATTGATGATAACAAAAAAGTAATTGGAATAATAACTTCGGAGGAGTTAATGTAAGATGACTATAATAAACTGCACTTTACCTTTCGGAGTAGTGAAAGATGTTAACGATTATTCTAAAATTATAAATGAAATATTAAGATATGACATTACATTTAATATACTTAAATTTTCAACGGGATCAAGCGGTGTTAACTTATTATTAGATATTCCACTCGATAAAGTTGATATCATAACAGAATCTTTAACAAAGCATAATGTTATTGTTAATAAGAAGGGAAGGGTCATAGTGGATGATGAAAAATGCATCGATTGTGGAGCTTGTATATCTTTATGCCCCACTGATGCATTACATTTTAGTGGTTATGATAGGCTGGAGTATTCATATGAAAAATGTATTGGATGTTTACTCTGTTTGGATTCTTGTCCAAGAAGAGCAATTGAAGAAATGTAAATTCTTTTTCTATGATAAGTATTTTAACTTTAACATTTCTTATTCTTGAGTTATAATTTGAAATATTTATTCTATTATTGGAGTTTTTCTTCTCATTGTAATACAGCGTTCTTCTTCACATCCTCGGAGAATGGCAATCAATTCATTTATATGAATTGATGGTATGTCTAATTTATCACCATACCATTTATGAATTTTTTCTCGATATTCTGGTTTACTTAAGGTATATAAACAAGTAGGACAGGGCATTAAAATAAAATCGGCTCCAACGTTTTCTGCACTTTTTAACTTTTTGTATGTAATTTTTAGAGCTTCATTTGGATGAATAACTAACTGACTCGCCCCCCAACCACAACAGCTTTCTCTTTCTTGGTAATCGACTGGTTTTCCTCCAAATAGTTCCACTAAATCTTCTAATTTGGTTTTATCTTTTACAAAACTTTCCGGAGTTTTCTTATCCCGTGATAAATTTAAGTAGTGACATCCATAATGGATTGCTACTTTGAGATCCTTCAAATCAAACTTTAGAGTATTTAAAACGGCTTCTTTAATTAAATATATGAAATCTAGATCGTGAATAAATTTTAATTCCGGATTTTCTAAAATTTTAAATTTTTCCGTACTATTATTTTCATTCGATTTTTGTTCTAAACTTGTTAATATTTCCTCTGTTTTTCTTCTGACATCTGGATTTCTTAAAAATTCTCGACCTCTCATTAGGGAATTATAACATCCATTACAACTAAATAGGACTAAATTTGCTTGATTATTAAGTTCCCAAATATTTCTCTCATTAATAGCGGCAAATTGAGCTCTCGTTATTAGATTTCTTTGGAAAAAGGTACCAGTACAACAAGATTGGTTTATACAGGTGGTTACATTTAAATTTAGCTCTTCTAATAGATCTTGAATGCCCCATCTAACACCGGGAAAATATTTTTCTAAACAGGCTTTAAATAAACAAAACTTTTTATCTTTAAAATACTCAAATGGGTTTTCAGGATATCTTTTTTGAATTTCTTCTAAATCTAAAGCTAAATTTGTAAAATCCATGGTAATCTAAATTATTTATTCTTTTTTCTTTTATTAGTCTTACTCGCTTTAAACACATATTTAATGCGAGCAAAGTTACAAATTTCATTTAATTCTTTAATTCTTTCTTGAGGAAGGACCTCACCCAGAGCTTCTTCAACAACGATCCCGGAAGTGAGGAATCTCTCGGACATTTCAACGTACTTTCTTAGGTCATTATATTTGGGTCCAAAACCTTTTTTAAAACTCTCATTTCGAAGATTTATGATTAAAAGAGGTATATTTATATTATCTTTTGGGCAAACTCTTTTACATCTTTCACATAAGTAGCAATGCCATATATCAGAATCCTTCAGCACACTCTTATCACCTTGTAATACCTTTTGAATGATTTTACGACTATTAAAATTTGAAACTTTCGCGGCTGGACAATCACCAACACACTTTCCACAATTAATACATTGAATGATATTTTTATTTTCTTCTACATCTTCAACAAGTTCTTTATAAAATTCCCAATTCCAGTCAGAGTCAGAATATTCGTCCATAATTTGTGTTAGATATGTTATTAAATTGAAAATTTCTTTATCTATGGAGTATCATAATACATAGTAAAAAAATAATTGTGTTTCAAAAAATAATTTTTTAGAGAATTTCTATTTAATTTCAAATTCTATTTATAAAAGTTTTAACGAATAGATATATATAAAAAAAAATTTTTATAATGTAAGACATTAATTTAAAAATTACGATTGAAAATAATAATAAAAAAAATAGAGGGTCATAACTCTTTATTATTAACGTTTTCTAGGCGACAAACTCATGGTTCTTTATAAGAACGGAAAAGTGTGTTTAAAGATTGTATATTGGGGCATGGCAGGCTCAGGAAAAACGACAATGCTGAAGACGTTATATAAATTAACTAAAGAAACCAAGAGAGACATTATTCCTATTGGTAATTTACAAATAATTGAAAGAGATAGTGGAGCAACCTTATATTTTGATCAAGGAATATTTCAATCAACAAAAGAGAAAAAAGTTTATTACCGTGTTTTTACCGTTGCTGGTCAAAGAAGTTTCTCTCCTTTAAGAGTTAAGATTTTTAATAGAGATGAAGATGAAACTGATGCTGTAATATTTGTTGCAGATTCACAAACTCACTTTTTTGAAGATAATATTGAATCTTTAATGGAGTTAAAGAGTCTAGCAAATGATAGATTAATAAAAAAAATACCATTTATAGTACTGCTAAACAAACAAGATCTCAAAGAAGTTATTGACGAAGAAGATTTTATCCATATCTTAAAAAGAGAAAAACTTTGGTATGAACCTGAAAATAAACTATCTTTATGGAATCCTCTAATTTACAAAACCTGTGCTCTTTTCGATAACGAAAAAGACATTTATAGAAGTTTTCATGAATGCGCTCGTAGAACTGCCTTATATCAAATTTATGGTGATGGTAAAGCACCGGTAGATGAAGAATTTTCAGATACTTCTATATTAACAATTTAATTTCCTTTGTATTTGTAAAATATAATAAAAAAAAAGGAATTTTTTAGCTTCTTATAAATATTGCATGCATCCAGCGAGGTAAAATGAAACCGCCATAGAATTCAAACGCGCTTATTATCAACAATATTCTTGTTATTACAACCATAATTGCTAAGAGAGGATCAGTAGGATCCCCAAAAATCATTCCCAATAATGAATCTAAAATCGCAGCTACTGTAAATGTAATGAAAGCGGCACGTAATAATTTTCCTTTTAGTTTAACCTCACGATCTTCTGATCTTACTGAAGCATTTGCAAATTTAATTCCTGTTATTACCATTATTAAGATAACAAGTAATAAATAGATGGTTATAAACAATCCAAATTCAACTGTGAAAGGCCTGTTCGGACTTATAATGCCTATCAAGGTAATATCTGTAAAGAAAAAGGTAAAGAAAACAAATTCGAATGCAAAACTAAAAACTAAAGTCAGAAAGATTATAAATTTCTGATCTTTCTTGTTTTTCATATCCGTATATGCGATCAACCAAGATAAAAGAGCGAAAGGTATAAAGACATTACCAATTATAAAATACCATTCGACAGGCAGAGATTGTTGGACAAAAATATTCATAATAAAACTAATAGAATCTGGAAACCAAGGATTCGCGACTCCAATCCAAGAAAGGCCTACAAGAATATACAATCTTGATTTATATTTTCCATATTTAGATAAAATAGTAAATCCAATAATAAGAGAAATTATAACAAAAAAAAGGCTAAAACTTCCTTGTAAGTAATCCACTATCTCTAGAGCCATTATTTTTCACACTATAAATAAAATTTGATATTCAGAGAGTAATGAATATATAGTAAATTTTGGTAAATTTAAATTTTTTTTATAAAAACTGTTTTTAGAAAAAGAAAATTTTAAAAAATCATATCACGGTATAATCAAAAGTATCAGGTTTGACTTCTAAACCTTTGATTAATAATTCAATATGACTTAAATATTGGTTTAAAGAAATCTCCTGGTTTTTATACCTATTTATTAAAGTCTTCAATATATAGTAAGGAGTAAATTTAATAAATCTAATATCTGAAAAAAGATATACACTACCCTTTGCTTCAAAAATAAATTTTTTTTCGAGAAGTTCATCAAATAATTCCTCTTTATTAATTAGAAAATTCAAGCAATCATTTACCGATAAATCCTTTTTTCTTAATTCCTTTATTAAACCATAAACTTCGGAATCAAGTAAATAATTAATAATATCTTTATGCTCGATCTCTTGATTAATATCATAGTTCGAATAAAATCTTACAAATTCTTTTTTATACTTTTTTAAAATTTTTTCTTCTGTATTTTCATCTGGTATTTTTTTTGGTGGAACTCTCGCACAAGTTAGGTCCTTTACTAAAAAATAACACTCTTTACTTCCGGCAATACTTTTTTTAATAATTAAATTTTCTCGAATAAATGGAATTAACAATAAGTCAATATTCACTGTAGAGAAACCATAATCTAATCTGAGTAAGTTAGATAATTCTGTTTTTGAAATTACTCCATTTCGTAATATTAGCAATATAGTATATTTAATTTTATCCTGGAAAAAAAATATTAAATCTTCTCCTTCAAGCTTGCTGTAATTTTTGATTGTGTTAAATGATTCAGAAATTGCTCGAGTGATTTTATTGGTGTTCATTAATTCAAGCAAATTCTTTCCAATTACTGCTAAAATATCAGGAGAGATAATATCGATCATCTTTTTTTTGTTATAAACTAGAACTAAGAAATAAAGTTCATTTTCATATTCTTGGATTATTGAAATATATTTAAATTGCTCATTTTCAGGAGGAGATTCTAATTCAATCATCAAATCTTCTTTATTTAATTCATGTTGAGCCCAAATTTTTAAGAATAAATCCTTTGAAGGAAAAGTTTTTTCTGGAGGATATTGAATTATAGGTTCGGGACCTGTACTTTTGTTCCAATGAACAATTATAAGTCTTTCCATAACAGATTTTTAATATAAAATATTTAATTCTCAGTATAATATTAAAGAAGAAATTTAATTAAATAATTAGATTATTAATACTAAAAAATATATTAAGTTATTTATTGAAAGAATTCAGGATAATTTCTTGCTAGAACTTTTAGAGTTTCTGATAAGTTATTTAAAATTTTTTTATTATCTGAAGGTTCAACTGTTTCAATACAGAAATCTATTAATTGATTAGCAAGTTTTATATCCCTTTGATTAAATTTGTGGTTTTTAAAGCTGAATAACACATTAAATTCTTCTATTAACCATTCTAAATTTTCTACTAAACAATTTTCTAAAATTTCTTCATAATCCCCGTGAACATACATTTTTATTAACCTCAAATAATTTTCAAAACCCTTACTAATCTAGTAAAGTTTACAAATTTAAAATTAAGTTAAAACAAAATTACAAAAATCTGAAGTCTTCAATTAGAATTGCATTGAATAATTTCTAATGAAATTCTAATTATAATACAAAACCCCGTATTTATAGAAAATAGATTATTCAGTAATTTTCCGAAAGTGGTACCTTGTAAAGATTTTTGAAAGTTCCCATATTGATTGAATATTATTCGAGGTTATAGCTATATCTAATACTCTATAAAATTTTACAATATTTAATTCATCGTTTTCAATTAGATCTGTTTTTATGACATTACTTTCTCTATTATCCATAGTTCAAAAGCAGATATCAAACATAAAAAAAGCAAATAGTATCACAATAATATGAAAAAAATAAGTAATTCAATATAGAGATTATATTAGAAATTAAAAATTTCTTTAATTTAATTTTATGAGATTTCTTAATTTAACTTTTCATAAAAAAAGATCAGAACCAATTATTCATTTTGATTACTAAGCTTCTTTCTCTCGTAAAATTTGCTAAGTAAGTAATAAGCAATAAACATAACGACTAAAACTGCTAAAATTATTAGTAATACAGAATTAAAAAAGGTAGCTTGAGCTTCTATTGTTTCTAAAGGCAAATCTTCAAAATTTATTGGTGGTTTAATACCAAGAGTAGAACCTAACCAAGAATAAAAAAAAGCTCTTGGAATAGAACCTATGAAAGATCCTAGTGTATAATTTTTTATATCCATATCAACTAATCCACTTGCATAAGAGATTGGATCAAAAGCAATAAATGGTAAAAATCTTGCTATGATAATGGCACCCATCCCATACTTGCGAATAAAATTATCAGCAAGCTCAATAGCATTTTCTCCAACAAATTTCTTTGCTAAAGGTCTTCCCCCTTTTTTACTAATATAAAAACATAATAAAGCGGCACCCATTGAACCAATAATACCCATTATACCTCCTCCAATTAAGCCCCAAATCATACCAGTTGCCAATAACACTATTTCAGATGGTATTGGGACTAAGAGCCCTTGAATAGCCATTATAATAATAAACAAAATAATACCAATAATTCCTAATAAGTAAATTGGATTAACAAACCATTCAACAACTAATCGATAGAGAAAGGTTTCATCAATAAAATAGATATAATACAGTAAAAAGAGTGAAATAGCAATTAGAAAGATAAATAAAATAATGTATAAGATCGTTTTTTTATCGTAATTAGAAAAATCTAATAAATTTTTAAGATAATTTCTTATCTTTGATGAAGATTGTTCTTTTTTATTAACAGCTTCCATGCTTATTAATTCCTCTTTAGAGCTAGGGGTGATATATGTAATTTAAATTTGTATAAAAATTATGTTTTTTATATTAAAAATTTAAATTTTACTCTGCTTTTAATGAAAAAGCCTTATATTTTTGGACATAGAGGTGCAATGGGATATTGTATCGAAAATACCTTACCTTGTTTCAAAAGAGCTGTAGATGTTGGAGCGGGAATTGAGGCAGATCTACAACTTACAAAAGATAATCAATTAATCTGCTTTCACGATCATTATATAGAATCAAATTCAAAGAGATTTAATCTAAAAAAGTTGACATTAAATGAACTTAATTCTATTAAATTTAGTGATAATAGAAAAATCCCAACTGCTAAGGATTTATTTAAATATTTTCAGCACCTTAATCGTTCATTAAGATTTAGCTTTGATATTCGAGACAAATTTGTAGGATTTAATCTCATTGATTTAGCGAATAAATTTAATCTACTTGATAAGATTGAAATAACCGAGCGCCGATTAAACTGTATTTTAGACTTAAGGGAATATAATAAAGAAGTAAAAATAATTCATACTTTACCTGAAATAATTTTAAACGTTAATAAAAAAAGTGTAAATTTCGATTTTTTAAAAGAGATAAAAATTAATACCATAAACATAGTATTTTGGAGATCCACCTTAAATAACTTTAAAGAAATTATAGATAATGGATTTAAATGCTACGTTTGGGGAGTTAATTCCAAATCACGTATGAAAAATGTTTTAAATCTTAGGTATAGAGATGAACATGTAAATGCGATTTATACTGATTACCCTGATATTCTTATTAATCTAAGAGACAAAATTAAAAGATAAATTATTTATATAAGAAAAAGAGAGGGTATTGTTATAAACTAAAAAATTTTGATATAAACAATGTTAAAATCGATTAATAAGTCACTAATGATTATAATAATTGTTTGGATTATTTTAGCAATCATATTTGGAATATATGACTTAAATATATCAATTGCAGTGGTTGATGAGAATTCTAACTGGGGAAACTTTGGAGCGGATTATGGAGAACCTCCGGGTTACGCACTAATTGCTATAGCTTTAGCTACTTTCTTAGGAGGTTACTTTAAAAGTTTAAATTTACAAAAGATTCCAGCTTTTATTTCCATTTTGGTAGGAATATTATTTATAGTATTTGCAGGTGATGAAACTGATGTTTTAACAGGATTAGGTTTAATAATACCTGTAATTCTCTATATAATTATAACTTGGAAAAAAGATTGGAGCGATTATCGAACAATTTCAGGGATTATATCATTATTAGCCATTATTCATCCACTATTGTTTGTGCAACTTGTAAAAGTATTTTGGGGTCGCGTTAGATTTAGAAACCTGCTCCCTGGCTTCACCGATTTCACACCATGGTTTATCCCACAAGGCATCACAGGAAATCAAAGTTTTCCTAGCGGCCATACTTCTATGGGATGGATGTTTCTTCCTTTATTAATACCATTAAGGAAATGGCAATGGAAAAATCCAATTAGAATAATAGGGACAATATTGATAATTGGCTGGGGTGTTTTTGTGGGATTATCTCGTATTGTTGTTGGAGCACATTATGCATCCGATGTTCTTTTTTCGACTTTTATTCCTATATTAATAACAATTTTACTTTATAAGAAATACTATTTAAACCAAGAATAAATTACCTTTATAATCAGGAAAGAATATGAAAGAAATTTTTGAAGGCGTATATCATGTAGGAGACTCAGGTTGTTCTGTCTTTCTGATTAACACAAAGAGCAAGGATGGTCTTGTTCTAATTGATTGTGGTATGAGTCTTGAATTAATAAAAAAAATTAGTAAGCTTGGATTAAATCCAAGAGAGATTAATCACTGTATTATAACACACTTTCATATTGATCATATTGCAGCTTGTTACGATCTTAAAAACTTTAATAAGAACGTAAAATTTTATGCGCATGAATTAGATGCTGATGCTATTGAAGAACCAGGTCATAATAGAGAAACTGCAGCTTCTTGGTATGGTGTAAATTATAGACCTGTGAAATTAGAAAGAAGACTTATAGGAAAAAAGGAGATTTTAGAATTTGGTTCAATTAAATTTCAATGTATTCATACTCCAGGCCACACACCTGGATCAATATCAGTTTTATTAAAATTAAACAACAGTAAAATTCTATTTGGACAAGATCTTCATGGACCAATTATTCCTGGAATAAGTAATTATGATGATTATCAAAAGTCGCTTAAAATGCTATTGGGATTAGAAGCAGATATCTTATGTGAGGGGCATTTTGGAATATTCCAACCTGCTAATGAAGTAGAAAAATACATCAAACGATATATAGATTGAGTAAATTGATTAATTTCAATTATTTATACTAATTTTAATTATATCAAAAATTTCATTTTTTTTAAAAAGCTTATAATGTTAAAAATGTAATAATAATTAATACTATATTTATGACTTTAAGTAAAAAGGGGATCAACCTTGATATTTTCAACTATTCAAGATTTTACTGAAGCGTGGAGGATATTTGAATATGATTATATCTATATTGATGGAATCTTCTTTATATCTTGGGTTCTTATATTAATAAGGAATAAAAAATGGAATCCTCTTAAATTTGGAATTTTCACAAGCATTATCATTTACTTCATTGATGCTGTTTTTTGGTGGACGCTTCCAGCAGGATCTAATTATCCTCCCGGAACAACAATTAGGGAATATTGGATTGGAGGCGTGAAAGTTCCCACTAATTATGATAGCCACTTTTGGCCTAAATTTGGTGCTGACTTTATGATGATTTTCTCTTATTCAATATTTATTTTTCCTTGGCTTTGGATAATGTTCGAAAATTTTGTTAAACGAAATAAGAGAGAAATTGTATTTTATACAGTTTTCTTTTTTACCGCTTGGTTTTTAACCCCTTTTTTATCATTTTTATTACCGATTGATGATACAATCGTAGAAACGGTCAGACATATGAATACACAGTTTATAACTTGGATCGTAAACGCTAGTTGTGGTTATATTTTGTTGTTTATAATTTATGGAACAAATTGGTTCAGAAGTAAAGACTTAAAGGTAATTGGATTTATATTTATTTTAGGAATTTTAGGATCTTTTTTTATGGAGTTTCCACTTTTTATTACGGGAATTAGACCAACAGGAATTCTGTTCTTACTGTATGAACTTGCTATCTTGTTTAATCAAGGAGCTCCTTATTTATATATTCTTTATGATAAAATTTTTCCTTTCTTAAACGATAAGATACTAAAACGAAAAAGAAAAACCGAAAAAGAACTAGAAGTTCCAACTACAATATAAAATAATTAAAAAAGGAATAATACATTATTTCATTTTGTTTTTAATCAGCTTTATATTGTTTTTAACTATTTTTGTTAAGGGCAATTTACCTAATCTATTTTGAATCAAAGTATCTAATGATAATTCATGATTTTTTAAAGCCTCAGCATAACTTTTTTGCTCCAAATAGATTAATCCAAGTTTGTATTGACTATCAGCAAGACCTTCATAGTTTTCCAAATCACTAAAAATTTCAAATGCTTTATTACAACTTTTCCAAGCTTCAGTGTATTGACCTTGATTAAGATAAGTTAAGCCTAAGATATTCAAGAACTTAGCTTGAAGCTCTCTATTGTTAAGTTGCTCTGCAATCTTTACTGCATCTTCAAATCTTTTAGAAGCAACGCTATAATTCCCTTCGTCCAAATAAATTAATCCAATATTAGACAAGTTCATAGCTATCCTTTCTTGGTTATTGAATTCTTTATCTATTTTTATAACCTCTTCAAAATTTTTCAGTGCTTCAAGATAGTCTCCCTCATCTCTGTGTATTAAAGCAATATTGTTTATAGTTTGAGCCTTTTCTTGAGTATCTCCTAGTACTTTATGGATTTTTAAAGTTTTATCATACCATTTTAGAGCTTCATTATAATTTCCTTGATCTTGGAAAATCAAACCGATTCTATTAAGACTGAAGGTCTTTCCAATAAGATCTCCGATTTCATCATATATCTCATGTGCCAGTTTATGTCTCTTTAACGCATCACGATAGATTCCTTGTTGATAATAAATAGCTCCAATCCTATTGAGCACGAGAGCTTTTCTTTCTTTATCGTCTATTTGGTTGGTGATTTTTAATGCTTCATCATACCATTTTAAAGCCTCTGAATAATTATCAAGATCTTGATAGATTTCCCCAATATTTACAAAGGAATCAATTACACCTTCAAGATTTTCAATTTCATCGTAAATAGTATAAGATTCTTCATACCATTTTAAAGCCTCAGGATGCATATTTTGTTCATGATAAATATTACCAATCTTTCTTATAATCAGAGCCTTTTTTGTTAAATCCCCTAAGTTATCCTCTATTTCCAATGCTTCTTTGTATCTATTTAATGCCTCATCCTGCTTTTTATAAATTTGAAAAATATCTCCTATATGGATTAAACGTTGTGCTTTACCCCTTGTATTTGCTAGTTGTTCATCTATATTTAGAGCTTCATTAAACCATTTAAGAGCTTCATTATAATTTTCTTCATCAAAATGAATGTTTCCTATACTATTATAAATATCAGCTTTAGTTTCTAGATTTTTTAATATTTCAACAACATCCAATGCTTCACCAAAACGCCTAATGGCTTCAGGGTAATGCTTTTGAGCCTGATAAATTTGTCCAATAATATTAAGGTTTTCAACGACTTCTTCTAAATGTCCCAATTGATTAGCTATCACTAGAGCTTCTTCATACCTTCTTAATGCTTCAAGAAAATTCCATTGCCGTCTATGAATATTTCCCATTACTCGTAAACATTTTGCTTTTTTATGAAGATTTTCAATTCTTTCAGCAATAGTAATCGCTTCATTAAATTTTTCCAAAGCTAATGAATCTTCACCTTGGTAGTGATAATTTAAACCTATATTATGTAAACTGTCAATAGAACCATCTAGATTTCCCTCTTCCTCATATATTTCAAGAGAATTCTCAAAATATTTTAAAGCATCTGAATATTCACCTTGATCTTGTAAAATCTGTCCTATATTATTGTATAACATTCCCTTTCTATTCAACAAACCCCTTTTTTCTATTATATCTAGGGCATCTTGATAACGATTTAAAGCTTCTGGAAAATATCCTTGCTCTTGATAATAATATCCTAAATTGCTAAGAGTTTCCACATTTCCTTCTATATTTTCAGTTTCTTCAAAAATTTTAAGTGTATTTTCAAAATTTCTTAACGCTTCTTGGTAATTTCTCTGTTCTAAATGGATTAATCCAATAATGTTTAAGGTTACTGCCTTACTGTCCTGATCATCCATTTGTTCATATATATCGAAAACTTTTTCAAACCGCCTTAAAGCTTTTGTATAATCTCTTTGCTGTTTATAAATATAACCCATATTTTTAAGTACTTCCACTTTTCCTAAAACGTCACCAATTTGATCATTAATTTCAAGTGATGTTTCTAACCATTCTAAAGCTTCATTATATTTATCTTGACTTCTAAAAATAATTCCAATTTCCTTAGCATACCTAGCCTTTAGTTCAGTTAGTTCCATTTTCTCCGCTATTTGATAGGCTTCTTGAAAATGTTCTAAAGCTTTGCGATAATTCCACTGATCTCTGAAAATTATTCCTAAGTTATGAAGAGATTCCAATTTTCCTTCAGTGGTTTGAAGACGTTCAAAAATGTCAAGAGCTTCATTGCATTTTTCAATACCAAGAAGGGAATTACCGGTTTCATGATATAATAATCCTATTGTATTAAGTATTTCTGCCTTCTCTTCAAGGTTTTCTAATTTTTCATTAATTTCTAAGGTTTCAGTAAAATACTTTAATGCTTCAGAGTAATTCTCTTTTATATAATAAATTTTTCCAATACATTTTAGACTAATAGCTTTATCCTTTAGATTTTGAAGTTTATCACTAATTTTAATTGAAGACTCAAAATTTTTTAGTGCTTCAAAATAATTCTCTCTAGATTGATGTAACAATCCAAGATTGTTTAATATCTCAACTTTAGCATGTAAATCCTTCACTTTTTCGTTATCTTTTAATGCTTGGGTTAAATATCTATGGGATTCCTTGTAATTTCCAATTGCATGGTAAATCAATCCAATATTTTTAAAAGCTTTAACTTTATACTCTATATTTTTAGTTTTAAATTGGACTTGGAGAGATTTACGAAACCATTCTAAAGCCTTTTCATAATTCCCTAAATCCCTATTAATAATTCCTATATCCAATAATGCAATAGCTTTCCATAAATCTTCTTCACGATCATCAGCCTTTCGAAATAGTCTTTCTAAGCACCTCAAAGCATCAGTATGCTTTTTAGATTCATAATATATTTTATTTGTAACATATAATTTGGTTAATTCATCTGGCTCTTGAATAACATTTTGAATCCATTCATTTAAATTGAAACTGAATTTTTCTGTACTGATATTTTGTTTATCTTCTACAAATTTTTCTAATAGTTTTGTAGTATTTGTATCAATTCGATAAATCTTAACAGAATTGTTAATTTGCTTAATACTTAAAAGGGTCTTATCAACTTCATCTATATTTTTTGAGAGTTTCTCTAAATTTAGGCTAATTTCGTAAATCTCTTCAGATTCTTTTCCATCATCTAAGTGATTTATCCATATTATGTTTTTTAGGTTTTTCATTACTTTTATTGTGGATAAAACATCGAAATCATTTCTTCCCGAGTAGCCGAAAATAATTAAAGAACGTTCATTTGAAATATTTTCTATGAGTTTTGCTTTAAATGGTTCCAATTGAATAATGTTATTTCTATCCAGATTTAAACCTAATAATTTAATTGTATTAATAAAGGAACTTTTTGTATCTTCTCCAGTAATAATATTCTTCGGGGATCCATGAATCTTTACTACTGGCATTCTTCCATTTTTAAAAAGTTTCTCAGGATCATTAAACTTTTCATAATCTTTTTCAGTAATTACAGGAACAATCTTCTTTTTTTGAATATCTAAGTGAGTTAATGCATATTCTATTAAGTAATCAAAATTAGTCGTTATTACAAAATTTCCCTTCTTTATCATTTCAGCTAAAAAAAAGTGTTCAAGATTTGGTTTATCACACTCAGAATAGAAGTCTAAAAGATTAAGATTGTGATCTAAATTATTATGTATGATTTCAATTAAATTCTCAAATTTTAAATCCTCGATTTCAAGAATTTTTTCAATTTCTGATGATGTGCAAATATACTTAATTAAACGTTTCATAAATTCATGAGTATTTGGTAATTGGGATGGTGCTTCTAAAGAAACTCCCGCTCCAACAAGAAATGTTAACTTTTGATCGTCTCCAAATACTTCTTTAATACTTAATTTAGATTTGGTTTTCATAGAACTCAATTTTTTTCGCACCTTAAAAAATATTCTTATGTAAGATTAGGATTTTTTTTTATTCTTAAATAATTTTCCCTTTATATTTACAAATTTTTGAATTATTATATTTATAAAAATCTATAAATAAAAAAAATATTTGATTTATTTTTAAATATAGCATGCAAAAAACTAAAGATTAAAGGTAGCTCTTATAATCATAGAAGATATCCACGCAACCAAATCATTATAGAATATTGTAAGATATCCAAAAAAGATTAAAATTGCAATGTAAATACCCATTATGATAATATTAACATATTTCTTTTTACGTGTCAAATCTTCGGTTTTAACTTTTTGAAATTTAAATACTAAGGAGATAAAAACGATAATCATTAAATTTATAAAATTTGCATAACCCCAACTTTTAAAGAATGAAAATCCAAAACGCCATACTAAAAAGCCTTGACGGTTTATTTCATAAACTACGCCTCCGTATCCATTACCAATCAAAATATTACCATTTGATAATTGGTCTGCCTCATAAGGAACAACAACATCATTTCTATATTTCCATACAATTTGTTTAGTAATTTTATCAACTTCAATGATTCTATTATTAAAAGTATCAGTGATTAATATATTTCCATTTGGTAATTCATCAGCATCTCTTGGCCAACTTAAACCAATATCGTATTCCCAAAGTATTGTTTTAGTTTCATAATCGATTTCTATAATTCTATTACTTTCAGAATCAGAAACAATAATGTCTCCAGTAGCAGTGTAATCAGGATTATGCTGATGATTCAATAGAGTATGGTTACCATGATCGCCCCAAAACCTATTAATATTAGAAGGATTATTAGAAGGTCCAATTTTTTCTGCAGTATAATTCACTTCAACAATTAGATCAAAATTTCGTATGCTTATTAAAACAGCTTCCCATGTACTATAATTTTTATAATCTACATGATTAAGATGGGTCCAATCATAAGCTAATGGAATATTATAATAATGATCCGCTCCCCATGATGGATTAACTTCAGTCCAATTTATCTGAGCAGGTTCCCAACTCCATACAATATTCTTATTAGGATAATCTATCTCAATTAGTCGATCAAAGAATGTATCTGCAATTAATATATGCCCATTAGGGAGTTCTAGTACCTCATGCGGAAATGCTAATCCCGTTACTTCCCAAACTATTTGACCTTTTGGATCTACTTCAATTACCCTATGTTGTGGATCATTAGGCTCAACTAAACTAGGAGGCCCAATTACTCCAGGATTTCTTGCCACTGTGATTTGATCTGCTATAAGATCAAAAAAAGGTGATAAACATACAAAAGTGTTTCCATTAGATCTTCTATCAACATCGTGATGAGTTTGTATTAGATTTAAATTTAGAAAAACAGAGATTATAACTATATTTGATATAATCAAAGCAAGGTAAAAAATTAGCTTAATTTTAAACTTTAAGCTCAATTCTCTCGACATATAAAAGATTATTAAAAAAGCTTTAAAAAGGTTTACACTAAAAAGGAAATATTTAAAAACTATAAAATTAAAATCTACGTTATCCTAAAAAATTCTTTCAATTCGGAATTAATTAATTCTATTTTTCCATCTTCAAAAATATCATGGTCCATTCCATCAATAACGAGTACAGAAGGTTTTACTTTAGCTTTTTGAATTATTGAATTAAGTTCATGTAGTGGAGTTACTTTATCTTCCTTTCCAATTATGATTTTTAATTCTTTAAGATTTAGTTTTGATATTGCTTTTTCAATTTGAAATTCCTGGCGTTTTAATTCCTTTTTCGTCATTTGTATAAAATCGTTAACGTTTTCAATACCTCTAATATTACCCGGAAGGAATCTATTTATGTAATTTAGGACTTTTTTAAAATCGTTATTATTTACATGTTTATTCAAATCCATAATAGGACTTTTTAAAACTAATTTGTTGATTAAATCAATCTGAGAACATAGAATTATAGCAATATAAGCCCCAAAATCATGAGCAATAATATTAATATCCTCAATTTTAAAAATTCCCTTTTTAGCCATTAATTCTACAAATTTAATAATTCTTTTTGAATCAGACAATTGTGATCTTATTGATATTTCGCCTTCACTAAATCTATATCCTCTGAAGTTGATTGAAATAAAACAATATCCCATTTCTAATAAAAATTGATGATCATTTACTATTTCTTTCAAAGTAAATAATTGTGGAAAACCATGAAAATATATTATTACAGGATAAGGTCTCTTAAAATTTTTTGGTGGAAAGTATTGTATTCCTCTAAAAATTTGACCCTCATTATGTATCTCAATTTCGGCAACCTCATAAGGTTCGTCAAATTGTTTTTCTTTAAAGTCCAAAAAATTCACTTTTATGTAGGCTTTAAAAATAAAATTTATCTAATTTATATAATAATTAAAAATAATAGTATTATTACAAAATTTACTTTTTTACATAAAAATGATATTAGAGGACTGGCATACCCATAACTTTCTTTGCCGTCATGCTATTGGTTCTTTAGAAGAATATGTTGAAGAAGGCTTAAAAATTGGATTAGATCTCATTGGATTTAGTGATCATTTTCCTTATGAGTTTTTAAAGGGAATTGAAGGAATACCTTATCAAAATTATTCTATGAGGTTAGAGGAAGTTAACGGTTATATTTCCAACGCCGAAAAATTGAAAAAAGCATATCATAATAAGATTAAAATCAAAATTGGCTTCGAAATCGATTTTATTGAGTATCAGGAAGGTATTTATAAGAAATATCTTAATAAATTTATAGATAAATTAGACTATATCTTAGGATCTATTCATATTTTGCAAGGTAAGAATGAAATTTTTGCATTTGATGATAATAGATTTCTTGACAGGTACAATATATTTAAGAGCATTGATGAGTTTTATTTGAAATATTATGAAATCCTACTAAACATGATTTCTTCAAAAGAATTTGATTGTGATATCATCAGTCATTTTGATTTACCTAAAAAGTATAATAAAAGACCAGAAAATAAAGAAATTATATTAAATAAAGCATTTACTATACTTGAATTTATAAAAAAAAAGAAATTAGCAGTAGAAATAAATACTAGTGGATTAAGGAAAGAAGTCAAAGAGCAATATCCTAGTGAGGAAATAATTAAAAAAATGTGGGAATTCGATATCCCTATCCTTCTTGGTTCAGATGCTCATCATCCTTATGAAGTTGGATATAAATTTAAAGAAACTATTAAATTAATTAAAAAAATTGGTTATAATCAATTGGCTTATTTTGATAAAAGAAAAAAATATTTTATTGACTTCTAAAATAATATTTAAAAAATATAGAGATGTTTCTTCCAGAAGAGATTAACATTGCTGATAAAAGGTTTATTCTTTTTCTTTAAAAATTCCTTGGCTTATAACTTTTAATAAAGTTTTGATAAGAATATCCCAATCAAAATCTAATTTATAATCAGCCCAATGGGTTAATATTCCAATTGAAAATGCTTGAAGTATGGAAGCTGTAGTATCAGGATCAATATCAGAACGGATTTGCTGCTCTTCTATTCCTCTTTTTATTATTTTAACGATTGGCTCATGAAATATATTGTAACGATCTTTAGATTTTATTGAATACTCAAGATCCTGGCTTTCGTAAAACATAGGGTTTAATAAGTTATGATAATTGCGAAATTCCATTCTAGATTTTAATCCAAACCCAAATTTTATTAATTCTTCTAATTGATCTTTTGCTGATAATTTTTTTTCTAAAACAGATTTAATTTTTGCCATACTCAAACCCCACCATTCCTGATATATCTCTAAGAAAAGGTCTCTCTTACTTGGAAAATAGTTATATATACTCCCTTTACTAACATTGCTTTTTTCGACGATATCGTCCATTGTAGTTCTATAGTATCCTTTTTCATTCAAAATTTTCTTTGCAGATTTCAGGATCTTATCACGGATCTCATGTTTATAATCATCTGATACTTTTGGATTCAAAATTCTCACCTTAATAATTATAATTCTAGAATTATATTATTTTTTCCAACATGGTAAAAAAATATTAAAATAAAACCATCTAAATAATAAAAATTTTCAGTCATAATATATATATAATCACTCCAAAATGTTAAAAAATATAAAAAA
>JBHLJZ010000016.1:0-46829 GCA_048887165.1 Candidatus Hodarchaeota archaeon
CTTGGCTGATACCAACTTCGGGGAGAACCAGCTATCACCGATCTAGATTAGCCTTTTGCTCCTATTCCCAGGTCATCTAAGCGAATTGCACATCAGCACTAGTTCAGACCTCCATCGTCCTTTCGAACGACTTCATCTTGCCCAGGAATAGATCGACCGGCTTCGGGTATTATAACAGTGACTCTTGGCCCTTTGAGACCATTTTTCTGGCCTAATCCCTTAGAAGGATTCACTATGGCCTATTTGGATAGCTGAACTACCCTATAGTACATAGGTTTTCCTAATGTGATAATTAGGTTGCAAAAATATCGGTTTCCCTTTGCCTACGTATCGCGAGATACTTAAGCTCGCCACTACTATAAACTCCCTGGCCAATGATTCCAGACTGAAGATGCAACCCTAGTCCTCTGTTCTCTGATGTTCCGTCACCAGAACTCATTCGTACAGAATCTATCCTTTCAGGCTGCATCACTACTAAGCTATTTGGTTTCAAGCGCTTTTCACGGCCCTTCCGGGTTTCTTTTCATCTTTTGCTCACGCTACTATTTCGCTATCGGTCTTGGGACATATTTAGATTTGCCAGCGTGTATCTGGCATGTTCGTACGAGAAAACCATCCCGCACTACTCAGGATACCACGCAGCAGCCTTCCAAATTGCGGTTACGCGGCTATCACGCTCTATGGCTCAACATTCCAGGAGTATTCACCTTCTTTGGAGAGGCCGTACGAGGTCCGTACACCACATTTCCACTAGGTTTCCCTAGGGATTCGGTTTGATCTATTCCGCTTTCGCTCGCCGTTACTCACGGAATCACTATTGTTTTCTTTTCCTCCTGGTACTAAAATGTTTTACTTCCCAGGGTTCCCCTTCCCTGCCGGGAATCTTGCAGATTATTGGGCTGCAAGTGGATGTCCTATTCGAGCATCTTGGGGTCTACGTCTACATGCGACTAACCCAAGCTTATCGCAGCTTGTCACGCTCTTCATCGGTTCCCAAGCCAAGATATCCACCAAATAGCGGAGGCGTATTGGCGTCTACTCAAGGAAAGGTTCAGATTGCTTGCGCTAAGGCTTGTATATTCGGAGATAATAAGATTTGAGACTTGAAATTAACAATATGAGACGAATAAAATTAAGACTCATAATAATTAGGGAGTATGTTCCTATGAGCACGACATTAATCCGTCGAAGCTTGGTCCGGGTTCCCCATACCAACCAATGTTGTGGTCACTATGGGCACTCATTTCCTGTATCATCATTCATTTGAGCAGCAACTCGTTCTGATGTACTTCCATGAAGCCGGAGCCAGCTATTGGTCGTATGTCATCATAATGTGATGAGATATTTTTCTCAACCAATAACATGCCGAAGGTTTAAAGTATAATTTTATGATATTTTACTAAATTATCATCGGCAAAATGATAAAGTAATTAGTCAATTAAAAATTTTATGGTCAGAAGTAATTAACTTTAAAAGCTGAAAAGTCTATTTTTGGAATTTTAATTAAATGATTAATATTAACTAAATCTTAGTACGAAAGAGATATAATATTATTTTGTTTTAACACACTTTTATTTTAAAAATATTCTTAAATTATATTTGATGTTAGGTATTTTTTAAAACCAGATTTGTGAATTAAGATATGAAAGAAAAAGTATTAATTGGAACATCAGGATGGGGTTATGATGAATGGGTCGGTCCGTTTTATCCGAAGAATTTAAGTAAAGAGGATTATCTTTCGTTTTATTCTGAAATTTTTTATACAAATGAGATTAATACAACGTTTTATAATATACCTTCAAAGTATATTGTAGAAAATTGGGTTAAAAAGACTCCAAAGAATTTTGTATTTTCAGCTAAAATTCCTAAATCAATTACTCATGATTGCAAATTGGAAACTAATGAATGTTTAAACGATTTACATTACTTCTTAGAAATTATGGATCCATTGATTAAATCAGATAAACTCTTGGCATTTTTACTACAATTACCACCCTCCTTTAATAAGAACGATCACTTTAGTAATTTAAAAGAATTTATTGAACATTGGCCTGGTAACCTCGATCAAGCCGCTTATCATTTAGTTGTAGAATTCAGGGATAAGTCTTGGATGAGTGAAGATGTTTTTAATTATTTGAAGAATAACAACTTAACATATTGTTCTGTAATAGAACCCTTATTACCTCCTAGGATGGACGTAACAAACCCAAAACTTGCTTATATAAGATTTCATGGCTACGGTAAGGAAATCTGGTTTGATTATCTTTTCGAGGAAGAAGAAATAAGGGAATGGTCAATTCCTATTAAAAATGTAATTAATGAATCTGAACGAGTTGGAATTTATTTTAATAACCATTTTTCAGGTTATGCTGCTAAAAATTCTTTAATGATGATGAAAGAGTTAAACATCACGCCGAGAAAGGATCTAAAGGATGTAAGTCTTTTAGAAATTAAAAAGAAATCGGGAACATATTCAAAGGGTCAGACAGGATTAGATCAATTTATTAAATAAAATTAAATTTAAGTATTTCTGTGAACAAGAAGGATTTTAAAATTGCAGAAGAGGAAACTAAGAATCGGGATTATTGGAGCAGGATCTATAGGTAGCTTATTTGGTGGATATTTAGCTAGTATCATTTCTGAGGATTTCTTGTTACAGGTCATTTTTTTTGGAAATAGAGGACAAGTAGATGAAATTAATAAACATGGATTAATGATCTTTCAAGGAAAGAAGTCCATTTCTGTTAACACAATAAAGGCATATGAAAATTCTAACGTTATTGAGGAAATTATAAGTAAAAATTCGGAATATAATTTTGACTTCATATTTTTATCTATAAAGACATATGACCTGGAGTCTGCTTTAAAGCAATATAAAAAAATAATAAAGTCAAGTAAATACATTGTGATCTTACAAAATGGGATCGGTAATGAGGAATTAGTGAAGAATTATGTTTCAGAAAAAAAGATTATTAGAATAGTGACTTCGCATGGAGCATTGCTAACGAAACCCGGTCATGTTTATCATACTGGTGAGGGGTTCACAAAAATAGGGTTCGCTTTTTTAGGAACTAAGGATAAGACCGATTTTTTTTCGTCATTTAAAGATTTAGAAACATTAAAAAGTATTTTAGATTTAGGTGGTATAAAAACTGAAATTGTGGATAATATTATCCAAGCAAGTTGGGAAAAAGTTTTTGTAAATATAGGTATTAATGCTCTTGGTGCATTAACACGGTTACACAATGGAGCTTTATTAGAAGATGAAGAATTAAAAGCTTTAATGAAAGATGCGGTAATAGAAGCTGTTAATATTGCACAGCTAAAGAAAATCCAACTTTTAGATACAGATTATGTTAAACTAACTTATTCAGTTGCTGAAGAAACTTATTTCAATAAAAATTCTATGCTACAAGATATATTAAACGGGAAAAAAACCGAGATTGATTTTTTTAATGGAAAAATTATAAAGTTTGCAAAAGAATTTGGGATAAACGTGCCAGTGAATGAAATATTAACTAGTTTGATTAAGGGATTAGAAAAATCATTATCTTGATTTCAGGGTCATATAATACGCATTTTCCCCGTCACGATAATATTTATGTTTGATACTTTTTGTTAGGAAATGAAATTTTTGATATAAGTTGATAGCGCCGTAATTACTAACTCTTACTTCTAATACAAATTCATCAATCTTATACCTTTTAACTTCCTCCATAGAATTTGATAATAGAGCACCACCAATTCCTTTTCTTCGATATTCTTTTGATATTGCAATTGAAACTAAATGGCCTTTGTTACTAATTTTTAAGCTATGAGGAGATGGAGTTTTTTCGACTCTCCACATAATGTATCCAATTACTTTCCCCATATCATTTATCGCTACTAAAAAAGAATCAGGAAAATTGTCAAGTATACTTTTATAGAAAAAATAAGGGTAATCTTCAGGTAATTCTTTTTCATTTACTTCGATAACACCTTCTAAATCTTCTAATCTGCATCGCCTAATTGAAACTGCTGATATCTCTTCATGAATTGAAAAGCTTATACGTTGTATATCTTTATCTGTTCCCATAGTTATTTTATTTCAAGAATTTTAACCTAAAAAATAGATTAATAGCTATATAAGATATTATTTCAGAACTTTTTAAGCTTTTTTAAATAATAAATAACTTTAAATTTAACTTTTTAAAAATTTGAATATAACCTTTTTTGGGTTTCAATATATTTAATTATTAAGTCTAAAGTCTCTTGGATATTCTTTTTATTATTAAATTTATTGATAATTCTTTCAAGATCTTCTTTTGATAAGTTTTTTAATTTTGTGGCAACATGTATCATTTCGGGTATCGCTCTGACAATATTATCCACAATTGTTATATCAGCCCATATCGAAGTTCTACTTATAGGATTTAAATCAACTGCGACTACTTTTTTACCAATTTTTTTTAAAGCTTCTGTTCTATCTCCATCTTCTAATGGGACAAACACAATATCAGCAATTTTGATACCTTTAGGATCAACTCTTCGCCTATTACTTGATAATTCTTCAATTTCTACCATTATGGTTTCATCAACGCCAAACAACTCTTTAGCTCCTGCATCTTCTAATATTTTTTTGATTGCGTCTATTCTTCCTTCTTTTCGATAAAATAAGTTAATCTCAAGAGGGATCTTGAGTATTTTTGATAATTCAACTAACTCTTTTGGACATAGTGCTGCTACATTCCCATTTACACTGATAATTGGATATTTACCTAATAATAACAGAGCGACAGCTGCTTCTATCGCTTTTTTTGCTGACTGATTTGTTCGCTCACCTAATATATAGTCAAAACATTCTCCTCTTCCATGCGCAATCAATCCTGCTTCAGCAACTACTAAGTTTTTCATTCCTTCAATAATGTTATGTCTGTATTTTAAACTCAAATATCTTGGGTGATCTTCTGGTACATCATGATTTTGATTATTTTTTGGAGTCATAATTCAATAATATTTTATATTTAGTACTTTATATAGTTTGAAATAAAGAAAAACTATTAATTTTTTGTTTCTTTTAATAGGCTTGTTGATTAATATGAGTACAGCTGCAGAAAAGAAAAGTAACGATTTGAAATTATACCACACAAAAAAGATAATTGAAGATCTTAAAAGTAAAAAGGGATTTCATACTGAATTAATTTCATTATATATTCCACATGATCGAAAATTATCTGATGTAACCAACTATTTGAAAAATGAAGTTAGTGAAAGTCAAAATATTAAATCAAAATTAACGCGAAAGAACGTATTAGATAGTATAGCAAGTCTGCTTGGTCAATTGAAAAATATTAATGAAGTTCCTGAGAACGGTTTAGTAATGTTTTCAGGTGCAATTCCACAGAATGACACCCCAGGTACAGAAAAGAATGAATTAACAATTGTAGAACCTCCCGAAAAGGTTACCACCTTTAAATATCATTGTGCAAGCGAATTTGATTTAGAAATATTAGAAGACATGCTAACAGCGAAAGAAGCTTATGGTTTAATTGTTATTGATAGACAAAAATCTGCAGTTGGATTCGTAAAGGGGAATTATATAGAGGTTATTAAGGAATTTACATCAGGGATTCACGGTAAACATCGAGCAGGTGGCCAATCACAGAGAAGATTTGAAAGACAAATGGAAGAAGATGAAAAACAATTTTATCGGCGAATTTCAGGTAATATGAATGAAATTTTCCTTTCTATGGAAGACTTGAGAGGTATTTTTATTGGTGGTCCAGGTCCTTCTAAAGAAAAATTTGCAAGTGATGAAAGTTTGGATTATAGATTAAGAGAAAAAATTTTAGATATTGTTGATATTGGTTATGGAGGAGCTGAAGGAATTAGAGCACTTTTAGATAAAGTTAAAGACAAAATTAGTGATGTGAAATATATTAAAGAGAAACAATTAATGGAAAGGTTTATGAAAGAAATAACAACTGATACAGGTTTAGCTACTTATGGATTAGAAGAAGTACAAAAAGCATTGAATATAGGTGCTGTTGATATTTTAATACTCTCTGAAAAATTAGATGTTTATAGAGTTCGAGTAGAATGCGCTAATTGTGGAAATACTGAAAATAGGACAGCTAGAGGATATGAATTAGATATAATTGAAGAGAATATTCAAAACGAGAGTTGCTCTAAATGTAATTCTAACAACTTTAATATAGCAGAAAAAGTATCAATTATTGAAGATTTAGGTGCTATAGCTGAGTCTATGGGTACAGATGTATTTATCCTTTCTGCTGAAACTGAATTAGGTGAATCTCTATATAGTACGTTCGGTGGAATTGTTGCTATACTTCGATTTAAATTAAATTATTAGAATAATAGTAAATAAATTTTATGATTAGAATGGATTTAAAGGATATTTTGTTAAGTTTGAATATGGTTATGTTTGGAGGAAAGGGGGGTGTTGGAAAGACTACTTGTGCTTCAAGCTCTGCGATATGGGCTGCTGAACATGGTAGAAATACTTTAATAATTAGTACTGATCCAGCACATTCATTGGGTGATAGTCTAGGTATAAGCCTCCCTCCAGGTGAACCTATGCCTGTACCAGGGATTAATAATTTAACAGCACTTGAGATTAATCCTAAAGCAAATATCGCTGAATTTCAAGGATTAACTAATATGAATCCGATGGAAGGAATGGGAATGCCGGGAATGATGGAAGGAATGCCTTTAATGGAAGATCTGCAAGAATTAACTTCAATGAATCCTCCGGGAATTGATGAAGCATTAGCATTGTTAAAAGTGCTTGAATTTATAGAAACCGAGCATGATTATGAATTAATAATTTTTGACACCGCTCCGACAGGACATACACTTAGGTTTTTAAGTCTACCTGAAACATTATCAGGATGGATTGGTAAATTATTAAAGATGAGGATTCGTTTTGGAAAGCTTTTTGGAGCTATTAAAAGAATGTTTTCGAGCGATGAGAAGCGAGACGATAAATCCTTAGAAGTTTTGGAAAGATTAAATGACTCGATCCTTAGAGCAAGAGATGATCTTACCAACCCCATAAAGAATTCTTTTATTATTGTAATGATTCCAGAAGAAATGGCAATTACTGAGACGGGACGTTTATTAAATGAGTTAGTAAAGTATAATATTCCTAATTTCAATATCGTAGTTAATCAATTATATCAAGATACGGAAGAATTGTGTGATTTTTGTAAAGCGCGCCGTAATATGCAACAAAATAATTTAAAGAAGATTAGAAAAATCTTTAACGAGAATTTAGGAAAAAATTTGATTGAAATTCCACTTTTCAGAGAAGAGATTAGAGAATATGATAAATTAAAAGAATTTAGTCAATTTTTAATATGATATCTATCTATCAAACTCTTCAATATATTTGCAATATAAGCATACTTTAGTTTTTCCACATGGATATCCGCAAACTTCGCAAGTATTAAATAGATTATTCATATTTTGATTATATAATCTCTCTGATAACTCTAAAAATCCATTCAATAAATTGAATTCTATTTCTGGGCTAGAATTTTTACACTCTAATATAAAATCTAAAACTCTTTTCCTAATGATTGGATCACTTTCTCGATAAGGACAGTGAGAAGGATAATAATCAAACTTTTTCAAATTTGAATATAAAAATATCTCTTCTTCTGGGATTCTCATTAACGGGGTTACCTTTTTAATAAAAAAGCTGTTAATATTTTCATTTTCAATCTTAAATAAATATTGACTAGAAATTATCTGTAATCTATTAAATAAAATGTTCATTAGAAAGGTTTCTGCTATATCAGTAAGATTATGCCCCAAAGCGAGGACATCAGCACCCAGTTCTTTTGCACCATCATTCAATAATCTTCTCCTTATTGTTGCACAATAATTGCATGCATATTGATAATCTGGAGTCTTTTTTTTCATTTCTATAATTTAATCTAAAGATTTCCCTACTTTTTCCTTAAATGAGATTATTCTATGCTCAATTCCAAGTTTTCTGCAGAAGGTAGTTGCATTTTTTATACTTTCATTCCGATAATTTTTAATACCCTCATCAATAGTTAGTGCAATTATAGATTTACTCTGATATTTTTTTTCTTGTATTTTAGAAAGATTATATAATAAAGCAAGTGAATCTTTTCCACCTGAAACACCTATTACAATTTTATCTGTTGGTTTTAACATTTTAAACTTTGAAATGGTCTTTGAGATATTTCTCTCAATGCTTTTTATGAAACAATCTGAACAAAGGAATTCACCAGAATATTTTCTGTGAAGAACTGATGTTTTCTTATTGCAATAAGTACAAATTCCGATTTTCATGAAGATATAATATTTGTTATTAAGCTCTGTAATATAAACCACGTTTGAGATAAATTAAATCCAAAAGATATCAAAACCAAACTTAACAAACGATAAAATGAAGTTAAGAGCGATTATAATTAAAGTAATAGCTCTAATTGAATATAAAATTACATTTTTTATTTTCTTTTTGTTATCATACCAATAATTGTAAGAAATTTCAAAAAGAGTGTTTTCATTGATATTTGTATTATCTGGTAATTTTATAGAAACAGTGTCTTTAAAACCATCTCCAATTTTATCAATTAATTTATAATTAGATTCCCCTAAAATAATATTGCTTGCTCCTTCTTCATTAGAATTACCTTTTAAAAGAATTTTTATTGAATCTATACTTTCTACTCGTAATTCTGATAAAGCACAGTCAGTATTTTCTTCCTTGTAGAGAAATTTATCTTTCTTTTTCTTTTTAGATTGATAATTCTCTCCGAAAATCCAATTAATTAATTCTTTAACATTTCTATCTCCATCAAATATGGGAATTGCAGTCGTATTGAATAAAGTAATGCTGAAAGAGATGACAAAAAGCCATAAAAGTTCTCTTAACCAAAATTCAGGCCAATTAGCTGTGAAAAATTTAGCAAAATCATTCTTATGCATCCAAAATAAGGTACTTTGAACACCTACGAATACACCTACTAGTTCAACATCTATCAGATAATCAATACCTATATTCGAAGTTAGATTTATTGTTTTAAGCGTGAAATTAGTTAATAGCTTCTCTAATGTATCACCATTCGTTCGATTTATATCAGTGCTATTAATCTTTGTTATTATTAAATTAGGATTTTGTTTACTTGAATAATTATAGGTTATTCTTAATTCTGTATTCGAGAGGTATTCATATTCAATGCTTAAATTATATCGAGGACCTAATAATACATCTTTTTCATTTTCAATATTAGTTCTTGAGTTGTAGGTATAAAATGTTAAGTTATCCCCCACAGAACATTTTATCCTGGTCTGATTATCTAACACTGCTCCCAAATTGATTCCTTGATATTCATCAAGTTGAATATATTGATCATTAGCTTCACCTTGCCTTTTAATTGCCACAATAGCATCTCCTTCATTTAGAACACCATAATTAAATCCACCTTCTTCTGGTGGTAATACATTGTAAACGTGAGTTACTTGTACATAAAAGGGGGATATAAGAAGGGGATAACTTATTAAAAGAATAAAAGCGATTCCTGCTGTAATAGCATTTACCCAAGTTCCTGCTGAAGAAATTCGTAACCTCGTATTTCTATGATATTTCGTAGATCTCAGTTCTCTTTCATCAACTTCTACAAAGGCACCAAAGCCAATAATAAAAAATAAACCGGCACCTAAAACACCGGTTGATTTAATATCAACTCCATCATTGCTAGCAGAAATTCCATGCGCAAATTCATGGGTAGTCATAATGAATAACAAGGGTAAAATCAAGTAAAAAAGGAAAGGAAGATCAATATTAACACCTGGAATCAAGGGTATAATCACATTTTCTATACTTGGTGTAAATATTAAACTAATAACATTAGTAAAAAAGAAATAAAATCCATATATAGTAAATCCAAAGGATACAAAAATACCGATTGTCCAGAAGATCCTCCAAGATTTTGGTCTTTTCCTTGAAATTTTTTTTATTAGATTATTTAATTTTTTTGTTTTAAAGAGTGCAAGTAAGGGAAAAAAAATACTATATGCCCCTTTTTTATTTCTTAATAAGAAAACAAAAAATAATACAATTAACCAAAAGATTAAGGAAATTAAAAACCAGGGATTAAATAAAAAATCAAAAATATAATCGAATAAGGTCATTTAAAGATAAAATAACTATTTAACTTTTTAACACGTGTAATTAATATTTAAAATTAAGTTTAATCCTTTTAAAAAAAAATTATTGTGACAGTTAAAAAAGAGATTAAGAAATTATTTCTTTTCTTTTTAAAATCCAATTATCTATTAAAAATTTTTGTGAAAGATTTTTTCTTGGAGAATATTGACAATGAATTGAGGATTTAGGGATCCAAACTTCTTTACCTGATCCAAATTTAATTAAAATTGCTTTAACTGTTTCATTTGAGATTTTTCCATCTATATTACTCATAGTTTTTACAATAGTATTCCTTGATGATTTTTTTGGGATTTTTTTTTGGTGTTGAATATCATTTTCATAGATTTCTTCAATAAAATTCGAATATGCTTGCTCATCATGAAAATTATATTTCCTTTTTTCATTTTTTTCCTTCCCATTTAAACCAGTTGCAAATACTATCTTTTCTTTTAAGATATGTAACAAAAGTAACCTTAGAACTTCTGCTTGTGCAAGATTCAACATTTTCGAATAATCTCCGATATTAATCCATAGAGTATCTGCATTTTTTTCTTCCCAATTAAAGGATAGCGATGTTTTTTTGTCTTTATAGTTATGGAAACTCTGCCAGTTAAGCGATCTATGACTTAATACTTCCAATATCATTACAAGTTCTTCTAAGGAGCATTTAATTAATTTACCTTCATTTTCAGAAGGTTTTTCCCACGTTCCATCTGGTTTTTTTTTAATACAACGAAGAAAAATGAATGGTTGAAATTTAGATGAACTACTCAGTATTAACCCTGTATTTTGTCCAAAAAAACTTTTTGAATGGAATTCTACCATTTTATTGAATTGTATTTTTTTTCCTAATTTTTTATACTTATTTAATAACCTAGATTAAAAAATTCCACTAATTAATGGAAAAATGGTAAATAATTAAAAGAGGAGATAACTATAATGATATATAGAAAGAGATTAAATCTCATTAAATGGAGCCAGAGCGGGGTGGGCTAGCCTGGTTTATGCCGCAGGGCTCATAAATGGTAAAGGAATGATTATAAAGAAAAAATGTATTCTTTACCGTAGAGACACCCTGAGATCGTTCGTTCAAATCGAACCCCCGCTACCATTTTACTTTTTATTATAAAGAGAACTAAAATTAACTTAAATTAAAAAATACTATAATCAAATATTTAGTGTTTAATAGATATCTCTATATTTTAAAGAAATTTTTATAACTAGTATAAAAAAATCAAATTATGGAGTCAAGTATTTAATGATGGAATCCCAAGGATTTAAAAGATTTCCAGCTATTCGCTGCTGGATTTCACACATCTTAGAAGGCAAATATATTAATGCGGAGAGGTTTTTATATACCATTTTTGGAAAAGTAAAAAGAGTTCGATTTAGTGCGACTATTATTGAAAAAAGAGAAATATTAACTAACCCACTTTCAAGTGAAGATTCCTTCATAGATGAAGATGAGGCATCTAATATAAGAATAGAATTTGATCTAGATGATGGAACAGGTTTGATTCGGGCTATAATATGGCAAGCAGATATAGAAAAATTTAAAGAATTTGAGAGAGGTATGATTGTAGATATTGTTGGTCTTGTAAGATATTGGAACGAGCGTTTATCTATTTCCCCTGAGATTATTAGAGAAATAAAAAATCCGAACTTAATTTTACTTAGAAGTATAGATATTATAAAAAAAATAAAATCTGGTGCGATAGAAGATATACCAGAAAAAAATGGTGAAGAAATCAATTTAAATGATTTTTCAGATGGGATCGATGTAGATTCTTTATTTGAGGGGGACATAACAGAAGAACTTGATGAACTCAAGGAAAAAATTTTTATTTTAATAGAAGATTCCTCGTTAGATGGAAATGGAATAAGTTTTAAAGATATAAAATTAAAACTAAAGATATCTGAGGACAAACTAAAAAGGTATATTAGAGACTTAGAAATGGAATCGAGAATTTATCAATCAGATGATAACATATATCAAAGCTACTAAATCCTGTTTAATGATTATGCTAATAATTATTTTTTAAAAGACTTTTTATAAATAATAGTAAAGTTATTTTTGATAAATTTATTATAATAATTATTAGAGAAATTAAGTTTGAGATGGAAAAAATGGATTTAAAAGACTATGAAAATCTTTTAGAAAATGCTTATGAAAAAATTCCAGAGAATGTAAAAAAACTCTCACGGTTTATAATTCCTGAAGTTGAACTAAGGATTGAATCAAAAAATACATATATCACAAATTTTAATAAAATTATTAATACTTTAAATCGTGACAGAAAGCATTTCATAGGAATATTTCTTAGAAAGGCGGGTACTATGGGAGAAATTCGCGGTCAGCAATTATTTCTTAAAGGCGTTTACAAAGAACAGGTCTTAAATCGACTAATCGAACAATATGCGAGAATGTATGTATTATGTAAAATATGTAATAAACCAGATACTGAAATCCAGAGAGAAGGAAAAAATTTATTTTTAAAATGTACTGCATGTGGTGCTCGAGAAGAAATTAAAGAAAAATAATTCAATTAAAAAAGAATCTAAATGAAGGTCTATCTGAAAATACATAGCAGGAATGGGATGGAAACTATCGCATGTTGCGATGAGTGTTTACTTAATCAAAGTTTTATAGAAGGAAACTTAAAGATTGATATTTCTAACCAATTTTTTGGTGGTAATTTATTAAGTATTGAAGATGCCATTGAAATTTTAAGAGAGTCAACTAATTTTAATTTAGTCGGAGAAAATATTATAAAAATGGCTATTGAAAGTAAACTTCTTCCTAAAGAGGGTGTTCGCTCTATAAATGGAGTTCCAATGGCTTTAAAGATGATGTTTTAATGCCTCAAAGGTTTTGTGCAATTTGTGGAAAAGATTTAGACGAACATTCTCCTCATTTTGGAATGTGTCTTAGTTGTTATTTAGAAGAACATCCTCTATTCGAAATACCACCTAGCTTTTCATTTAGAGTTTGTCCAGATTGTGGTAAATATTCAAAAAAAGAAGAATGGTTTGAAATAAATGGCGAGAATTTATTTGGCACTATTGAAGAAGCAATTCAAAGATTTTTATTGAAGAGCTATTTAAAACAGAACATGATTGAATTTACATTTTTATTTGATGAAGATAGTTTTCAATATTCTTCGAAAGATTTATTATCATCATTAAGTTTAACTATTAAAGGAAATATGAAGGAATATCCTGAATTATCGCATGAAAAAATTATTAAGATAAACATAAATTATGATTTATGTAGAAACTGCGGAAATTTAAGAGGGGGAACTTATTTCTTATCAATTCTTCAATTAAGAGTTAATGATCAAAACCAATTTGATCTGGTTGATGCAGTATTAGAAGATGTTCAAGATTACGTAGAAAAATTATTCGAGAAAGATGAGAAACACTATATTTCAAAAGTCCAGGATGAAAAATATGGAGTTGATCTCTTTTTAAGTACTAATGAGTTGATGAATCACATAATTTCACATTTAAAAACAAGATATCACTTTATTTTAAAGAGAAGTAAAAAATTAATAGGTAGAGACATACAAAAGGGGAAGAATCTTTATAGACTAAAAGCTTTAATAAAAATACTCCCTATTCAAAAAAATGATAATATTCAAATAGGTAATAGAGATTACTTCATTGAGGGAATTACTAAAAATAAAGTTATATTAAGAGGAGAAGACAATGCGAAAACAGTTAAGGATTTTACTTATATCTTTAACCAAAAAATTATAATCAAAAAATCATCGGAGAAATTATAAATGGAAAATGGAAATGATGAAAAGGATGAATATGATGAAGAATTTTTAGAAAATGATTTAGATGATGATTTTCATTCGACTCTAGATGATTTAGTTAAGAAAACTATAGACACAAAAAGAATAAAAATAACAGATCAATCAAAAAAAAGAGCAGCAATTGAATCTGTATTTGATGAAAGGACAATTTTTCAATTGAATAAACTATTAACAAATGGTCCTCTTTCAAGGATAGTAGGAATTATTTCAGCAGGAAAAGAAGCGAATGTTTACCTTGCGTATGACCAACAGGAAAGAGAAGTTGCTGTAAAAATTTATAAAATTGATAGTAATACTTCAAAATGGATGCGTAACTACATTATAGGTGATCCAAGGTTTGAAAAAATCCCAAATAACGTATCAAAAATCATATTTTTATGGGCCAATAAAGAATTCAAAAATCTTAAAAGAGCTTATGCTGCGGGATTGAGTGTTCCTGAGCCTATTCATGTTAAAAATAATATTTTAATTATGGAATATATTGGATTCGAGTCAATACCAGCTCCAAGACTAAAAGATATAAAAAATGTTAAAGATCCAATAAATTTAGCGAATGAACTCCTTTATTTTATAAAGAATTTATACCAAAAAGCTAAACTGGTTCATGGTGATTTATCTGAATTTAATATATTATATCATAACCAGAAACCAGTAATAATTGATATCTCTCAAGCAGTATCAATTGAACATCCAAATACAATATCCTTATTAAAACGAGATATTTATAATATTAGCAACTATTTAAATAAACTAAATATAGAAATAGTAGATCCCGAAGAGTTTCGTAAAGAGATATTAAACTTAGACAAATAAAAAATCAGAATATACTAATAAATATGAAAATTGGAAAACAAAGAATTGCAGTTCTTATTGGTAAAAATGGTGAGACTAAAAAAGAAATAGAAGATTCATTAGGAGTAAATATTAAATTGGATAGCTCTACTGGTGATTATGAAGTAAAACCAATATTAGACAATCCTAAATATAATCCCTTAAATATTTTTACCGCTCAAAAAATTATTAATGCAATTAATCGAGGTTTTAATCCTACTAAAGCAATGAAATTAATAGATGAGACCTATGATCTCGAAATTTTTAATCTCTATATCTTACTAGGAAGATCTGAAAAGCGAATAAAAAGAATTAAGGGAAGAATAATTGGACGAAATGGAGAGATAAGGAAAGCAATCGAAAGGTATGCTGAAAGTTATGTTTCTGTTTATGGAAAAACTGTATCCATTATAGCGGAATATGAAAATCTACAAATTGCGAGAAATGCTATAAGCATGATCTTAAGAGGAATGCCACATCATTCTGTTTTAAAGTTTTTAGAAAGAAAATATAGCGATAAACAAAAGGAAGAATTTAGAAAGCTCTATAAGCCTGAATTTTAAAAAGTTTGATTAATATCTAGTTGATTTACCTCTCTTTATGTCACAATATCAAAAAATCCTCTTTTTTTTCGAAGATCTTTCATTTAAAAATTTTACATTATCTTTTTTCGATTAATCAAAAAGAATAATATTAACCTAATATTGATCTAATAAAGAAAAACCTTTTAAAATAAACAGAAGAATAACCACAGATGAAAGAAGAAGAAAGATTTACCCCTGATTTTAAGGCAATGATAAGAATTGTAATTTGGAATTCTTTAGGTTTTATTTTCGTGGAGTTTATTATGATTTACGTAGCTAGCCAGACTTTGGGAGCCTCTGGAACTCAGATTGGTCTTGTTTTTTCATTGCTTACTATCGGTTCATTAATTAGTTCTTTTGTAGTAGGCTATTTTACAGATAGAATTTCAAAGAAATTTTTGATAATGTTAGGCTCATTTGGGAGGGGTATTTCTTATTTTAGTTTTTATGCTGCGGTCATCTTAAAATCTTTACCAGGGGTATATATAAGTTGTTTTTTATTGGGTTTAGGGGCGGGTATATTTTGGGTTCCATTTGATACACTCATCTCAGATAAATCAAGCAAATATTATCGATCTTCTGCTTTTGGTCAGAGAAGATTTGCTATGGGTATTGGAATGATTGGAGGAGCAATTGTTGGGTTTTTAATTTTTGGAGTGACGATTGTTCTTTTTCCAGAGAATTCATTTATCGTATATAGTGCCTTTCCGCTATTTGGAATAGCAAATTTTTATGCAGGTATTCAATTTTCACGTAAAGTTGATGAAAGTAGCAAATTTATCCATATAGAAAAACGTAGTATTGAAATTGAAAATAATAAAGAAGATTTAACTCAAAATAGTAGTTTAAAATTAATTATGATCGGAATGAGTTTATTGTTTATTACGTTATTTTTAGCGAATATAAACGCAGGAATATATAGACCTTTTATCCAGCCATTTATCTTAGAAAATATTGAAAGCAATCCAGCTTTAGTTTCATGGATCTATATTCCTACAACAGTAATAGGGACTTTGTTTGCACCTAAATTAGGAATTCTTGCTGATAAAGTCAATGTTTATATAATTATTACCATATCCAGTATTTTGGGCGGAATTACGACTTGGTTTGTTATTATTTCAAAAGATTTATGGATTTTTACTTTTTTACTTATAATAGACAATGTTATTGCACTTTTTTCTAGTTTTGCCCTTATTAATTTCTTAAGTAGAATTTCGAAAAAACATCGAGGAAAAATATTTGGTTCTTTGACAAGTTTTGAGCAATTAGGTTTTTCACTAGGACCAATTTTAGGAGGGTATGTTTGGGATACTATTGGCCAAATAGCTCCATTTTTGATATCTATTATTGTAGAATGGTCTCTAATCCCCTTTTTTATTTTTGGATTTTGGATACTTAGTCCACATGTAGATGAACCTGTTTAAGTTTTCTGAATATTTTATTTATTTTTCATATTATTATATTCTTTTGAAATTGAATTTATCAAATCCTTACCATAGATTATTTCATTAATCTCTTTTTTAAGATTCATAATATTATCAATTTTACTGTTTAAGTATAGTTCTTTATATGATTCTTTGTTATTTTCATCATATTGAATTTCAAAACTTTTTAATGAATAATAATTTTCATCATAGGGACCAAAAATAACAATTAATCGGGGATAGATACTCTTTTCTTTTAAATTGATTGCCCATCCTTCATAATAATAAGAGGTCTCAAAGGAAAACTGATTTTTCCAATTTTCTAAGTGATTTAAAATTTGATTTATATCGCTTTGAGTTTTAAAAGAATACTTATTTTCCATGAATTTAATTCTGGAAAAAACATTAAAAAGGAATAGAAAAAATCAATTAATCAAATGTGATTTCACCAATATTGAAAATGTCATCAGATAATCCAAGTTTTTGTTTTGTTAGTTGTTTCGGTTGCAATGAAGGAATGTTTGATGTCTCTTGACCAAAAATTTGAGGTGATTTTATTCCTGTAATTAGAAGCATAACTCTTAGATATCCATCAAATTCATCATTTACTCTTGCCCCCCAAATGACCATTGAATCATTTACATCCATTTTTTCAGAAATCTTTTTCGCAACTGAATTAGCTTCTGCCAGAGTCATATCATTTCCACCAGTTATATGAATTAAAGCTCCTTTTGCCCCATCTATTTTTACATCTAATAAAGGTGAATTGAGAGCATCTTCAATCGCTTCGTCTACTCGATTTTCTTTTCCTCCTGATTCACCAACACCTACAATTGCGACTCCACCAGTACTTAAAATAGTTCTAACATCAGCAAAATCTAAGTTAATTAATGATGGCAAAGAAATTGTTTCTGTTATACCTTTAACCATAGTAGCTAATACTTCATCCGCAACACTAAAAGCTTCTAAAATAGGTAAATTTGGCGCTATTTCTAAAAGACGATTATTATCAATTACTACTAATGTATCTGCATATTTTCTTAATTCTTTTAATCCTATTTGAGCTTTATCTAAACGACCTATTTCAGTATCGAATGGAAGGGTGACTACTCCAACAACTATTGCTCCTTCAAGTTTTGCAATCTCAGCTATAATCGGAGCGCTTCCTGTTCCAGTACCTCCTCCTTCTCCACATGTGATAAATACTAAATTGGAGTCTCTCAATACTTTTGTTAAATCTTCTCTAGATTCTTCAGCTGCTGCTCTTCCAATTTCAGGATTACCGCCCGCTCCTAATCCGCGGGTTAGATTCTTTCCAATTAATATTTTTATATGGGATTCCACTGCATCTAAATGTTGGCAATCAGTATTTACAGCAACACATTTGGCACCTTTAATTCCAATTTTCATCAATCGATTGATTGTGTTATTACCTGCACCTCCACAACCAACAATCTTAATATTAGCGTAACCTAAATTCTCTCGTTTAGGTCTAACTACATCCCTTTTGCGGGCATTTCTAATTAAAGATTCCATAAAGAAACAATTAATTCTTTTTATTAGTATTATAGAAATAATATATGTGAAAAATTAGAATTAATATAATATTCAGGTATTATTGATTAAGATTCAAATTTAAGAATTAATTAGTGATCATTTTGATTGAAAAGTCATGATCAGTAACAGGATCAAATATTTTCTTAATTTCTTTACTTTTTATTAGATAGATTTTAGGTAAAATGTAAGGAAAACGATTAGAAAAGGTTAAAGTATATGCTCCCACATTTGTAATTAAAATAATATCCCCTTCATCAAGGTTTTCTGTGAAAAAATAATCTTTTGCTAATACATCTTGATCTGTTGGCATTATACCTGCTATAGAAGTCTTATATTTATGAGGATAATTAATTTTACTAGCATTATAAAATCTTAAAGAACAACGTGCAAATTTTGGGCAAATATTATTACCTATATTCAAGAAAATCCACCTATTATGCGTTACTTTTGTGATAGAAGTAATATATAAACCAGCGTCTCCAACAAAATATCGACCAGGTTCAAAATATATATTTTTATAATTTAGATCAAAGTCGTCAAGAGTGTTTTTTATTTGAATTGCAATTTGTTCAAGTTGAATTTTATGCATGATAGATGCCTCAGGAAATCCTCCCCCTAAATTGATATTATCAATAAAATTTCCTTCTTTAATTAAATCTTTAACATTATGAGCCAAAACTTTAATATTTTTCTTATATTGTTCTATATTATTCATTTGGGTAGTGTAATGAGACAAAACGGTTGTCAATTTTACATTTTTACACCTATCAATTAAATGGGTTAATTTTTTCATAGTTCTATTATTTAGTTCCACACCCAATTTACTATTATATTTTTGAGAATTGATTCGAATGCATATATTTTGAATTGATTTTAATTTACCCGCAATCTCATTAATCTTCTCTAAATCATTTAAATTATAAACAATGATTTCTTTAACATTCTTTTTTATACTTTCTTCAATAAGCTCCCTGGATAAATATGGTCCTCCAACAATTAATTTATTTGAAGGAAATCCCATTTTTAATGCTAATTGTAGTTCAAGTATTCCAACCAATTCTGCTCCCAATCCCTCAGATTGAATAATTTCACAGATTTCTGGAAGAAAATTTGCTTTAAAAGAATAAAATCCCTCATAATTGTTAAAGGTTTTTTTAAAAACGTAATTAAAGTTCTTAATATTATCTCTGATTCTGTTTTCTAAGAATATCATAACTGGTAAGTCTGAGATTTCAAGAATTTGTTCGATTAGAACCTGATCTATTGTGATTTTATTTTCCATTTTTTGTAGGTACGGATTTCCAGATATTTTTTTCATAAAATAATCATCTTTCCATTGAAATTAAATTTTGATAAGTTTGATGGGTTCTTTCAGCGATAATCTCCCATGAAAAATTTTGAAAAACCTTTAATCTACCATTCGATCCAAGAGTTTCTCTTAACTTTTTCTTCTTTAAGAGATATAAAACCTTCTCGCTAATATCATAATCATTATTAAATTCAACTAATAATCCATCTTGGTGATTATTTATTACTTCTGGTGTTGCTCCAACATTAGCTCCAATAACTGGTTTACCAGATGCCCAAGCCTCCAGGAAAGCTATACCAAATGCATCGCTTCGACTCGGCATTAAATAAATATCTGTCTCTTTAAAAGCCGCGATTTTTTTTTTATCAAAATAACCAGTTAAGTTATCAGGTGTAAGATTTATTATTCTCGAATTCTTTATCTTTTGTATTTTAGAAAGCTCACGATTAAAAGCCATGGTTGAAGGACCAATAAAAACAAAATATACTTTTTTATATTTTTGGAGAATTTGAGGTATTGCTCTTAAAATTGATAATGCTCCTTTCTCATAATTTTTATAACCACAAAATAATACCATTTTATACTTTTTTTCATGATTTTTGAAGTAGTGATTCTTGAAGCTGTAACTTTTGAGGTTTTTATTATTTTCGCAATCAAATTTTTCATAATCGACACCCATAGGAATAACCTTTACTTTTTCCTTGGAAATTCCAACCTTTTCAATTAAAAATTCTTTTTCAAGATGTGTACATGCAATTAAATTGTCGAATTTCCTTAATATTTCGAATAGAACGGGGTTGGAATATCTAGGATTAGAGAAGTGAAAAAAAGGTGTACAAATAGTCGGATTATTAATTGTCTTTCCTATTAATAAAGCTATTAATATATTAAAGTATGGATAAAAAGTGGTATGAACTATATCGTAGTTTAATTTGTCTGAAGTTAAATAATTTACTAAAATTTCTTCCAAATAAGGACCATTATTTAAGAGTTCTCTCAAGGTATTATCAGATAATTTGAGTAATTTGTAAGATGGTAATTTCTTAACTAATTCAACTTTTTCTTCAATATTTCCATCGTACTTAATAGGAAATCGATTAATCGGTACATTATTTATAACAGCAAAATTCTCATCTGCTTTATTTATTTTTTTTCCTGCTGGATGTCTTAAAGCTTTAAAGTCTATAGCATCTGATGTAAAAATTTCTAAATCATAATTATATTTAGATTTGAGGATTTCAGCCATTCTTTGCAGATAAAATTCAGCTCCAGATATTGCTGGAAAATATCTCGTTGGTAGATATAAAACTCTAATCAAATTTGTGATCCTTTTTATTAATCATTTATAATAATAATATACAATGCAATCGACTAAAGACTTTTTGTTTAATTTTTTTTCAATGGTTAAACATAAAGGAAATCTTGATGAGGATCTAATAGAATATATCAATTCTATTTTTTCGGACAAAGCAGAAAGGGTATTAGAAGTCATTGAAAAAGGAATCTCAAAATATATATATAAGCCCTCAAATAGGATTATCTGGATAGCAATGGGAGAGAACTGCGAACATATAATATATCCCAAGATTTTTTGTTCTTGTAGAGATTTTTATAAAAATGTTGTTATAAAGAGAAAACGTGAATATTGCAAGCATCTTTTAGCACAAATTATTTGTGAAGCATTAAATGATTATAAGACTTTAGAATTGGATGATTTTGAATTTAAGAACCTTTTAAATGATTTAGAATTAAAATTCTAAGATTTCAGCTCTTTTAACTGATTTTATTACTAGATCTTCCAAACTAACTTTAGACTCAGAATTTCGAATTTCTATAGATTTAGCGTGTGTTTCTGGATATTGAGGATTATATTGACATGAGGCTGAAGTTTGAGCCGAAATTTCATATAACCCTATTTCTTTGTTTAAATCTATTACGTCTTGTTTGTTCCATCCTATCAACGGTCTTAAAATAATAAAATTTTCAATAAGGTCATTATATGCGTATAGATTATCAAGAGTTTGACTAGCTTGTTCTCCTAATATATCCCCTGTGACCATTATATTTGTATCTTCTTTAATTCCAATTTGTTTAGCAATTCTAATCATTAAACGTTTACATAAAATACAGGTTAATTTTCGCTCGCAATTTTGCTTAAAAAGATTTAAATTGGGATCATGATTTATAAGATAGATTTTAATTTTTTCTTGAGTAAATTTTTTTAATAATTCAGTTATTTTTAGTATTTTTTGTCTCATTGAATGATGAATATCATCTGCAGTCAAAAAAGATAGAAATATTGGATTAAATCCTCTCTTTATCATCAAATAAGCTGCTATAGGGCTGTCTAGTCCTCCTGAAAGTAAAGATATAAATTTTTTCATCAAGTTATTCCTCTTTTGGTCTTACTTTTATTTCTTGTCTTTCCCAGTCTTTTAAATATCTATTAAAATCTTCGATACTTATCTGTCTTGCTATTTTAATTTTATTTGAATACTCAAGTTTCTTTATTTTCAACATTATTTTTTTATTTTTGTTCAAATGGGCTATAGCTTTTGGATATTCTTTATAAAAAATGCTCTTTAATAATTCCAAATCTGCATTTTTCAATTGATCGTAATATTTTAAAACAAAATTGCATAAAGGGTCTATACTTATCTGAAAATTAAATGCATCTATTTGTTTCAACGCCAATGGATAAGCTTGGCAAGCTAGTGGTTTCATTTGATGAACTGTACATCCTATATCATTGGAATAAAAGGGACATCCTTTTGAAGCATTGTTTAAATCAAATTTATATGTAACAACAAGAATTTGTTTGTTTAAAACATCTGGGAAAACCAAATCTTCTATTACTCTCAGGGGAACAGATCTTTCTTCAGCTTTAATTATAAGCGAATCGACTTCGTCAGGATAAAGTGGTATTCTTTTTTTATATTCACTGTCAATTTCATGACAGCAGGTTCCACATTTTAAACAATTATATTTTAGATTATTCAATTCTTTAAAAAGTAGTTTTTATAATTATGGGAATATTTGGTTAAAATTAATTTTTGTGATAATATTAATGTATTACTTTTACAGTAAATCATGTGTCTATTAGGATAACACATTGTTTTTAAAGAAATAAACTAGTTCGTTTTAATAAAGATTGAATTTTATCTAAAGGTAAAAAAAGTGACTGATTCTGGGATTAGAATAATAAAGCATATTGATTTATCCAAAGATAATTTTAAAGATCCAATTTGTATACTTGGAATGCCGGGAATCGCAGATGTTGGAAAATTTGCTTTGGATTCGTTAATAGGACAGCTAAATGCTCAAAATTTTATGGATTTCATATTTGATGATTATCCTGCTGGAGCAATCGTTGATGATAGTTTATTATCAGCACCTAAAGCGGAAGTATTGTATTGGAAAGACCCCCAAAATCTTAGAGATATTATATTGATTACTGCTGATGCACAAAGTTTAACACCTAAAGGTATATACAAGATTTCTAATTTTTTAACAGAAATAATTCATAATTGCGGAATAAACCTAATTATCGCATTAGGAGCCTATCCTGTAAGTAGTCGGAAATTAAACTCGAAATTACCACATATTTATGCTAGCTCTACAAACCGTAAATTATTAGATAACTTTCTATTGAATAACAAGTGTGAAAAGATACAAAAAGGAGTTATTATTGGTGCAAATGGACTAATACCTACTTTAGCGAAAGCAAGATTTAACATAGATGGTATAGTGTTATTAGCAGAAACAGATAATATAGCTATGGTTAATGAAGATATTACTGATTTAAGAGCCTCAATAACTCTTTTAGAAATGATTAAAAAATCATTCAATTTACCAATAAAGAAAAAGTATTCTCTTGAAAATATTGATGATATTACCAAAAATCTTCAAAATAAAAGAGATCAATTAGAAAAAGATCTTGATACCTTCCAACTAATTGATTCTGAAGATAAACGAAAATCATTATATATTTAAAAAAATAATGTTTCATTATTTTATACAAATTTACATCAAATTTTAACTTACTATTAATCTTTTCGAAAAGTATATTAAATTTGCTATATTAGATTATATTATGAATTACGTGTGTGCTAGAAAAAGTTGCGGGAAGGAAGTTTCTAAAAAAGAATTAAATGCACTTCCAGGTATTAAGTGTTCCCACTGTGGATTTCGTATTTTATATAAAAAAAGACCTGATGTAATTAAAAGAATTAAGGTTCATTGATTTTTATTCAATTTTGAAAAGATTTCTAAATTATCATTTTTAAATTTCATTAATCATTTAAAATTAAACTTTCAGATACTTAAATCAAATCTTAAATGGTTAATAAGTTCTTTATATCTATTTCGTATTGTTGCTTCTGTTACTCCCGCTGCTAAAGAGATTTCTTTTTGAGTACGTCTTTCTCCTTCTTGAATGGCAGCAACATATAATGCTGCTCCAGCTAATCCGGTTGGAGCTTTACCTGCGGTAATATGATATTTTTTTGCTAATTTTAACAATTCCGCAGCCCGATTTTGAGTTCTTCCTGAAAGTCTTAATTCAGCACAAAACCGTGGAATGAAATTGATGGGAGAAGATACTTTAATATTAATTTTTAACTCACTAAGAATTAAACGATAACACCGAGCTATTTTTTTCTTATCAACAGTAGCAAATTCAATAAAATCATCGATAGTTTTTGGTACATTATTAAGTCTACATGATAGATAGATAGAAGCTATTAACATAGCTTCAATTGATCTACCTCTTATTAAGTTTTTATGAGCCATTTTTCTGTAAATATGAGCTGCCGATTCCTTTAAATCTTTTGATAGATTCAATTGGGAAGATAATCTATCTAATTCATTCATAGCAAATGCTAAATTTCGATCAATAGATTTATTAGTTCTTGTTCTCACATGCCATTTTCTTAAACGATATACTTCTGCTTTCATCTTTGGGCTTATACTTTTACCAAATGCATCTTTATTTTTCCAACCAATCATTGTACTTAATCCTTTATCATGTAAAGTAAGAGTCGTTGGAGCACCTACTCTAACTTTCTTATTAGCTTCTTCTGATGAAAAAGCTCTCCATTCGGGACCTGAATCAATTAGTTTTTGGCTTAAAACTAAACCACATATATTACATACAACTTCGCCCCTTGCATCATCTGAAATTAAGTTTTGATTACCACATTCTGGGCATAAGTTTAAATTATTTTGATGTAATGAAAGATCCAAACACGTCTACCCTTACATAATTCTACTCCTTAATTCCTATAATCAATCTCGTACTTTTAAATGTTTGCGTTTTAAGGATTTGTCTGTTAATAATAAAGGTAAAAATCGGTTTTTGTTTTTGATTGAAAACCAAAAAATTTTAATAAGTTTTGTTTTTCTATTTATTTAATGCGACATTTTTATAAAAGCCATGGGAAGCACTGTTATCGTCGATCTTTTCAGTCAAAATGCCCAATCTGTAATACAGACGTATTATATTGGGAGTGCAATCACGGATGTAAAGTTTTTTTTGAATACCCACCTTATGGAAAATTAATAAAACATTATTGTCGGCACCACCTAAGGGTTCCTTATCAAAAAGATAGATTTAGGATTATTGTCAAAAAACCAAAAGGTCTGTTAGATATCATAACAATTAGTTGTCCCGTATGTGGAAAATTATTTAAAAATGAGATAATTTTAAAGGATCATTTAACTCAAATGAAAAAGAATGATCTTGATCATAAAGCATTTGCAGAAAATCAATTCTTATTTGAAAAAGAAAGGAAGAAAAATTTATATTCTGGGCTTAGAAAGGATGAAACTCAATATAAGCCTAAATTTGGGAAAATTAATATAAAAAAAGAAACTAAGGATTAGTTATTTTATCGTAAATTTTTAATAAAAATTTTATAATTATATTAATACTATATTATTAAAATCAAAATATTCACTTTTAAGATAGTTAACAATCAAAAAATCGAGGAAGAAAAATGCCAACAGATCCGGCAACAGTAGTTTATAATTTAATGCAAAAAGATCCCAGCATAATTGCAGCTGCGGTTGTACAAGGGAGAGATAATATTTTATATTCAACTGATAACTGGGATATAAGTACTGACGTTGCGAAAGTTATTTCAAGTTGGAGTAGTATGAATGCCCAATTCATCATGATTTCTGGAGTGAAGTATTCAATTCTTCAATGCACCTCAGAACGGTTAGTCGCTACATCTATTCGGGGTGAAGGTCATATTCTTGGGGCTAAGGATGAGGAACATAAGCTTATAGTATATCTTGAACCAGATGGAGAACCAATGGGAGCAACTATGGACACACATAGAGCGTTGGCAGAAATGTCCTCTAAAACAAATTATTTAGATCAAAATGCCCAACTGGGAAGTACGGGAGGACCTGTGGTATCGTCAGGAAGCCCTAGCATCGATCCTCAATTAAAAGGTGAAATTCAATCATTCTTAGATTGGATTAAAGATACAGAGGGTCTTTCTGGTTATATAAATTATTATCTTCAACAAAATAATGAATATATTATTACCGAACTTGCAAAAATATATACCGAACTTAGACAAATATTCGGTGTATGATTTTTTCTAATTATTATAAAGTTTTAAAGGATTTGAATAAATATATTAATGTAATAAAGAAATTAGTTAATTTAGATAAAAAATCAGAACTTAAAGTCGTATTTCAAGCAAATATGAATGAACAGAAAGATAAGGGGAAAGAAGCCAAGTATACTTCGAAAGAAGAACTAGATTTGGAGATTCCTGTAGTTCCAGAAGCTCCTAAACAAAAAAATAAAATCACTAAGGAATCTCCGGGATTATCTACAGAATTATTAGAAAAAATGAAAAGACTTGAATCAGATACTATTAAAGTTGTATTAGTAAATTGTGAGAGGTGTAAAGCGGTTATTCCTGTACCAGTTCCAAAAAAAATAATATTAAAGTCCGAATTACCTGTTGTTCCCTTCAGTTTTGTTCATAAAAATCCTATAAAAAAAGATCAACACTGCATTACGATTCATCTTGATCATGATTTTGATATTCGAAGACAGCGAATTTCTGATGTAACTGTTTCGAAAGATTAAAAAATTTCTTATTATTTCTCATAAAATTAAATAATTTCAATTTTAAGTTCATGATCGAAAAATTATTAAAATTCAAACAAATTAGGTTGTTTATTTATCCTTTTAAAATGAAAGAAGTTAGAGCGATAAGGAAAGGAATTACACACAATAAACATAGACAAATTATAAAGCTATTTCTCCATTTTAAATCATTTGGATTTATAATTGCATGGCAATTTTCGCAATATTTAAGCCTTATGTCATTAATTAGGGAGTTACAATTATAACACTTAATCAAATAATTATTGCTTTCTTCATTTGATGATAATTCGATTTTTGGCATTAAATAACCATAAACTTATAAATTTCAGTAGATTAAAAAATCCGGTACTGATTATTATATATAAGTTTTCAATAAAATAAAATTTTAGAAGTATTTTACGAAAGGTGAGGCTATATTTCTGGATATATAGGTAAAAAGATTAGGTTGGAAAGGATAATTAATAGAGAAACAAAGAAAAGTATTATTGTTCCAATGGATCATGGACTTAGTATTGGCCCAATTAAGGGTCTAGAGAAAGATTTAGGCGAAATGGTTAATAAGATTGCTTTAGGTGGTGCTAATGCAGTTTTAGGTCATGTTGGAATTCCTATCTATGCTCATAGGGGTTATGGTCCCGATATAGGTTTGATTTTGCATCTCTCAGGGTCAACATCTATAAGTCCAGAATCTAACTATAAAGTTTTAGTAAATACTGTGTTGGAAGCTCTTAAATTTGGTGCTGATGGAGTATCACTACACATCAATATTGGAACAAAAGCGGATCCTGAAATGTTAGAAATTTTAGGAAGAGTATCAAGGGAATGCCGTGAATTTGGTATGCCCTTATTAGCAATGATGTATCCAAGAGGAGAAAATATTGAAGATGAACATAATGTTGATGTTGTTAAAGTAACAGCGAGAGTTGCGGCAGAATTGGGAGTTGACATTGTAAAAACAAACTGGACAGGGGATCCCGACTCTTTTAAAGAAGTTGTTGAAGGTTGTATGGCTCCTGTTATAATAGCGGGAGGTGAAAAAGCAGGAATTAGAGAAGTTTTAGAAATAACTAAAGAATCAATTGATGTTGGAGGCGCTGGTGTAGCATATGGAAGAAATGTATTTCAAGCAGAAAATCCAACTAAGGTAGTAAGAGCACTTTATTATATCGTTCATGAAAATTACGACGTCAATGAAGCTATAAAAGAAGTGAAACTATAATTGTTAATCTTTAATAAATTATTATATATGAAAAAACTATATATTATTATTTATGAAGCCGATAATCGAAAAGGAAACAGTCATAGAAAAAATTACAATTTATATAACTCTTTTTAAATTACATAAAAGTTATCTTTTATTAATATCAGATCAAGAAAATTTAGGCATTGGAGATGTTACTCTAGGTACACCTCCAATAATAAAAGATTTAAAATCATCGAGCTCTTCTTATCATTTATTTGGGCTTAATAAAAAATTGTTGAGTAACATTATTGCTGAAAAAGCAGCATCAATCCTAAAATTACCAGTTCTTTTATTGCTTTTTTTAAAAACCAAAGTAGATGAAAAAGAGATTATAAAACCTTTGGTAAAATCTTTAAATGAAATGCTTAATGGAGCCGTAGAAAGTTTGTAAATTAGAATGCAGGGAGTGGGATTTGAACCCACGTACTCCTATAAGACCGGATATCTCGTCGGTAATTGCTTTAATCAACGGGAATTATATTTTTTTTGATCTTGAGTCCGGCACCGTTGACCAGGCTTGGTTATCCCTGCAAAGATAAAAAGCTTATCGAATAATTTAAGATTAATCAGGCAAATTTCAAATAAATATATTTATACTCATGTAAAAAGAAACATTAATACAAACATAACACCCATCATACCAAATAAGAAAATCATCTGAATTCTACCGCGTTTTTTTTGTTTTTTCTCTCGTGATAGATAATTGTCTTTACAAGTTTGGCTGCAAAATGATTTATCAGAAGGCATTGCTTTTCCACAAATAGGACAATGGTTATGTGGTCCCCATTTTTTTTTAATTTGATCTTTCCATGAAGATTGAGACATATTATTTATTTAATTTCTTTTAGTGTTTAACAATATATTATTAAAATGTTACCGGTTAAAATATTTTATTATAATAGTTTCTTATTTAGATATTACTGTTCCGTAAAAATCCTTTTGTCCACTCCAGAATTTTTTGAATTCCTTTAATTCTTTACCATTCATTACTATAACTTCAATATTACTTCTCTTTAATATTTGTAAGGAGACGGTATCAAATATACGATATTCTCCAGCTGCGGCTTGATTATCACCAAAAGACTTCAAGATAATTTCTTGCAAGTTACCATATGACAAATTTTTAATTAATTTTGCATCTTTATGCTTATTAGGATCTTTATCAAAAATCCCTGAAACATCTGTTAAAATAACAAGATTATTAGCATCAATATATTCTGCCACCTCAAGAGCTACTGAAGTAGTTGATTGTCCAGGTTGTAAACCCCCCATAACTACTATTTTTTTAAATAACAAGGCTATTGATAATTCTTCAATTGATTTTGGGACTTCTGGATATGCATATTCGTTTAAGCATGCTAAAATTAATTGAGAGTTAATTCTTGAAATTTGAATCCCTATAATATCGCAAAATGCCTCATTTTTGCCTAACTTTCTAACTGTTTCAATGTAATCTCTTGCTAAATTCCCTCCTCCGCAAACAATAACTATAGAACCGAAATTTCTATTATCTTTAATAATATTACAAAATTCAGAAAATAATTCAGGTTTAATTTTCCTTTCTTTAGAAAATAATAAAGAACCACCAATTTTTATTACAATATTCTTTTTCATAATAAAATATAATTGATTTTTCTTTTTAATAATAATATAATCGATTTGAGAATTTAAATTATTCAAGATTTATGGTTAATAATAATAAAGTAATTGTTGAAGTTCCACATAGGATTTCAGGTTTTTTTGAAATTGTCGATGAGAAAAATGGTAAACTAATAGAAAATCCAGTGGAAGTTGGATCAAGAGGGGCTGGGTTTAATGTTAATGCTATGGGAAAGACAATTGTTTCCTATAAAAGTTTAGATGTGAAAGAAGAAAGCAAATGTAAGATTTATATTAATAATAGAGAGTTAAATCAAAGTGCTGAAACTACTAATTATATATTTGATTATATTAAAAATTTAATTATACCTTCATTAGATGTTAAAATAGAACATTTTTTTGATTTACCTGTAGGAGGGGGATTTGGATCAAGCGGTTCTGGAGCTTTAGGAACAATTTTTGCTTTAAATTCACTTCTAAATTTAGAGCTGAGTTTTAAAGAAAGAGTAAAAATTGCTCATATCTCTGAGGTTGTTAATAAAACGGGATTAGGCACTGTTTGTGGCCAGTTGGGAGGAGGTTTATGCATTTTGAAAGAGCCAGGATATCCCTGTGTACATGAAAATATTAAAATACCAAATAATTTAAATGTAATATGTGGTTCATTTGGGAAGATTCAGACAAAAGCCATACTCTCAGATCCCATTTTAAAATTAAAAATAAAAAATGCAGGGAAATTAGCTTTAAAAAAATTATTATTAGAACCAAGTGTTAAAAACTTCATAAAATCATCAATTTATTTTGTTAAACAATCTAATATTAGAGAGATTTTAGGATTAGAAGAAATTATAGAATTAATGGATTCCTTAAATAAATTAGAAATAATTGGTGCTAGTATGAATCAATTAGGGCGTTCAATATATGCTTTTTGTAGAAAAAATAATACTAATAACATTTTTGAAATATTGGAATCTTATAAGCCCGAGATTCAAATCTATAATCTAAAAATTAATTGTGGTCGCTCAATTACATTTAAATAGAAATAATCATTGATTAATACTCTGACTTGGCAGAATTTAAGGACCTTGACTTTATTGTAGCAGCCTCCACTGCTCGTATTAAAGTTGCTCTTAATTTTGCTGATTCAATTTCATGAATAGCAGTTATGGTTGTACCTCCAGGTGTTGCAACCATATCTTTTAATTCTCCTGGATGTAATTTTGTCTCCAATAATAATTTAGCCGAACCCAATACGGTTTGAGCTGCTAATTTTAGAGAAACATCTCGAGGTAATCCCATTTTTACCCCCCCATCGGCGAGTGCTTCAATTATTATAAAAATATAAGCTGGACCACTTCCAGATAACCCTGTAACAGCATCTAGATGTTTTTCTTCCAATTCTTCAACCATACCAACAGCTTGAAAAAGATTCTTAACGTAATTTAATTCTTCTTCATTAATATTTTTATTATGCGAGATGGCAGTGGCACCAGCACCAATAAGCGCAGGAGTATTAGTCATTATTCTTATAAGTCCTATAGGTTTATTTATAAACTTCCGAATATGATTTAGTGAAATTCCAGCAGCAATAGAGATGATAGTTTGCTGTTCTGTAATAATAGGTCCTAATTCTTGTAAAACAATGTCAATTATCTGTGGAATAACTGCAATTAACACATATTTGGAAGATTTAACTAAGGAAACATTATCATATGCAATATCAACATTAAATTCTTTCGATCGCTCAATAAGACGAGATTCATTTACATCATAAATAATAATATCATTTGCCTTAATACTATCTGAAGAAATAAACCTTTTAAGAAGAGCAGTTCCAATTTTTCCGATTCCTATGATACCTAACTCTTTATCAAACATAATTTTTGAATATCCAAGTAACCAAAAGAAGTTTATTATATGAATTACATATAAAAAAATGCAAACTAAAAGAAAAATGCTTAAAGTTCGATTTAATCAAAAATATCGTTAAAACTTATATCTATTATATCATAGTCAATAATTCCATAGTCATTCCATAAATTATATTCTAAATTTATTTCATTATTTTTTTTTCCAGTTTGAATAAAATTGATCTTCCTAAAAAATCTAATTCCTTTTTTATATTTTTGAGGAAGTTTCACATAAACAGCAGCAACTCCGTTCTCCTTTTGAATAATTAAATATCTTTCTAATAATTTTTTTCCTATTTGCCTCCCTCTGAAATTTGGGTTAACATATAAAAGGTTAAGACGAATTTTGGGTAAAAATTTGTCAAAGGAGTCAATTTTTCTAATTTTAGAATCTGCAATCAAAATTCCAACTAAATTTTCATTATGATATGCTGTTAGAATAAAATAGTTTTTTTTTAAAAAATTAATTTTAAAATCTTCTATAAGATCGATAAATTCTTTAGCACATAAATTCAAATTAATGAAATTTTCATCTTCTGCGATTTTTATTTTAATTGGGTATTCTTCTTTCTTTGAAATCATATTTATTTATATAATTCTTTTTCTAATTCTTCGATAAGATATTCTCTAATTAGTCCATTATTTCGATCATAGCCATCGCAAACTAAGCTTCTCACACCTATTATATCCGGTGATATCTTTCTTATATCAGGCATATCTTTCTTCATTAAATTACCAGCTAAAGCAACTTTTAGGTTAAATTCTTTTGCTTTTTTTCTAAATTGAATTAATTGATTAACACTTAAAAAATCAAACAATCCTTTTCCATCCTTAATATAAGTATCAAGCATAGCAATATCAGATCCGGAATCGGCTGCAATTGTAGGAATAGACATAAAATCAGGAGAACCATCCATTCTTGCTTTATCAGCATATCCCGCGGTCACTATTTTAACATTTTCATCATAATCTTTAACTGCTTTCACCACGTTCTTCATTAAGTAAACTCCTTGCTCTATATTATTAGGCCCTAATAAACCAACTTTAATAATGTCTGCCCCCGCTACTACTGCGCCCAGAGCTGCTAAAGAAGCAGATCCAGGTAGATTTGGAAAATCTCCAATGGTTGCACTTAACAATTGTGAACCATTCAATGATAATAACTTTTTCATTTCATGGATGACCCAAGGAAAATTTGCGCCAAGTGAGCCTTCAAATGGGTTCTTACAATCGATATACTTTACACTTTTAGCCTTAATTACAATCTTCGCTTCATCTATGTTTTTGGGGCTTATTAGTATATCGATTTTATGTTTATTCATTCGAACACTTTATTGAATGTGAAAAAGATTTTTACTATTAATAAATTCAATATTTCAATTATATTTAACAATTATTAGTCAATGTTTTTTTAGAGATTATTTGATTATATTAGTATAAAAACTAATTTTCATGTTGATTTAGATTAGAATTAACAGTTAATTGAATATATCACAATTTAATAAAGAAAAAATTATCATTTTATGAAGAAACTGTTAAATTATTTTGTTTTAATATGAAAATCAATTAATATAATCTTGGAACAAATCTAAGGATATAAAAATTTAAATTAAATAAATATTATTAAATATAAAAAAAATTTTGTTATTATTATGTCTCCTAAAGAAATTACAAAAGTTGACATTACCAATGAAGTTTTTAAGGAGCCAATTGAAGTAATTAAACAATTATCCTCAAAATTAGAAGGTTTAAAATATACTAAAGTCATTCAGACTTTTGTTATGGAAGATCGCAGATTAAACTTATCATTAGAAAATCAAGGGTCTAGCTATTTCAAGGGGAAAGTTGTTTGGATCGGAAATAAAAAGGATGACAGTGATGGTACAATTTTCTGTGTTGATACAAAAACAGAACTTAAACAAATTAATCCAACTGCAGAGAATACAGAAAATGTAATTCTTGATATTAAAAAAGAAATGATTAGAGTGTCTACTGCTTCTAAGACAAAATGTTCTGTATGTGGAAAAAATATTGAAATATTTGATGAGGTCACAGGATGCCCAATCTGTGAAGCAAAAGCTCATAAAGAACATTTCATAGATTGGGTTAGGATGAAACATTCTTGTCCAATTTGTAAGAAATCTCTAAATGTTTCATCTACTGGAATTGTTTTTATTGACTGAATTTAATAGAAGAGATTTTATTTCTTTAACTTTTATAGTTCCATCATAAAGTGCTGTACCTATTAGTATTCCATCAAAATTTTCTGATTTATATTTCTTAATGTCATTTAGATCTTTAACACCTCCACCAACTAAAATTTCTCCCGCAAAATATTTTTTAATATGATGATAAAGAGGAGGTATTCCACCTAATTTTTGACCTACTTTAAAGAGATCTAATAATATTATAGAGTTGACTCCTAGTTTAGCAATTATTTTAACTACGTTTAAAGTATCGAGAGTGCGGAATTCTTTTATTTTTGTTCTAATCTTTTCTTTGTACATATCAATGCTCACAATAGTTTTTGAGGAACCTATAACTTTCAAACAATCAAGAATTATATCTATACTTTCAATTGTTTCCAATCCTAAAATTAATTTTTCTATAGAATAGTTTGAATAAAGATAAATATCTTCAATAGATACAATACCTGGATCGATAATAATTTTGATATTGGAAATTTTTAGCATTTCAGATAACAATTCAAGATTGGGATTTTTTTTAATAATAGCATCTAAATCAGCAATATAAAATTCATTAAAACCATACTTTTGTACAAATTCTTTTAAAATCTTAGTCGGTTCACTAGAATCGAAAAGATATGTTTTTAAAGGTTTATATTTATCTCTCTCGCCTTTATGGGCGTGAACAATTGTAGAATTTAAAATGTCCAAAACAGGTATTATTTTGAAACCACTCATATTTATTCGAAGAATCCTCACTTTCTGAATTAATGCTAATTAATAAATTACCAATATGAATTACTCTTTTTTTTTAAAAATATTCGTTAATTAATTATTAAATAATTTTATTTTTAAGCAATAAATTCTAAAAATAGCAATGTAAAGAAAATTGTAAAAATTAAATTGATTGAAATGAAAACAGAAGCATATATTAATAAAATTATTGAAGATACAGGGTTAACAAAAAGAGAAATCCAAAATCTTGTTGAAGAGAAAAAAAATGAATTAAAGGGCTTAATTTCTGATGAAGGCGCATTATTTGTTATAGCAAAAGAATTGGGGGTTGATGTACAGAGCGAGAATAAGGATATTTTAACTGACATTGAACTAAATATATCAGACATCACTCCAAATATGAAAAATCTTTCATTAGTTGGTAGAATTAAAGAGATATATAAGATTTCTAGTTTCACTGGTAAAGATGGAGAGCCTGGTTATGTAAGTTCCTTCTTACTACACGATAATACAGGAGACATTCGTATTGTTCTTTGGAATGAACATGTTAATATTTTTAAGGATACTAATTTCGAGAAAAATGAATTGGTGAAAATTTTAAATGGATATGCTAAGCAAGGAAAATTTGGAGGAACTGAAATTCATTTAGGGCGCTTAGGGAAAATTATTTTATCTCCTGAGGATGTAGACTATAATAAATATCCAAAAATTATAAGCGAATTTACAGAAATAAAAGATATAAGTTTATCTTCAAGTTCTATTTCACTTGAGGGGAAAATTATGCAAAAGTATCCTATTAAAGAATTTACCAGAAATGATGGTGAGAACGGGAAAGTTGGATCCATAATTGTCATAGATTCAACTGGGTCTATAAGGGTTACGTTCTGGAATGAAGATACAGAAAAACTTAATGAAATTGAAGTTGGTGATTATATTTCAATTTCAGAGGTCTATCCAAGAGAAAATAGACTTGATAACAAGAAAATAGATTTGCATTCTAGAAGTACTACAAAAATAGTGAGAAAAGATGAAGAGATGGATTTAAATGCTGATATCGTGAAAAAAGTGAGAGATCTACAAACTAAAGAGAATCTTGTTTCATTTAGGGGAGTTATTTCCTCAATAGATGATTTAAAAACAGTCAAATTAAAATCTGGAGAAGATATTTCACTTTTAGGATTAGAAGTAAATGATGAGACTGACGGGATTAGAATTACTTTATGGCGTGATATAGCTAAAAAATATTCAAAAATATTGAAAGTAGGTAATGGTGTGTTGTTAAAAAATATTCTTATTAGATTTAATGACTTTTCAGGGCGAAAAGAAGGTTCTTCTATTAGTGAAACAACGATCGAGATAAAAGAATTAAAAATTCCAAAAATAAAAAAGATAGAAAAATCTGTAAATAAAGAAATTAAAGGATTTTCGAGAAATTATACTTCAATAAATAACATTAATTCTTCTGGTTTTTTTGAAATAAAAGGTTTTATAGCCAAAGAGATAAACAGGATTTCATTATATGAAGCTTGTTTAAATTGTCTGAAAAAAGTTGATAATTGCTCTTGCGAACAAAGAGGAGAAACAGATTACCGAATGATTCTAAATCTAGCAATTGATGATGAAAGTGGTGTTATTCGAGCTTCTTTTATCGGAGAAATTGCTGAAAAATTGATTTCAACTAAAGCATCTGACCTTGTGAAAATCAAGGAGACTCCTGATTTTGAGAAGTTTATAGCAAAGACATCAGAAAATCTTATTGGCAAAGATATAATATTAAAAGGAAGGGCAAAGTATAGTGATTTTAGCAATTCTTATGAAATAAATGTTAATGATTTCCAATTTGTTGATATAGATGAAGAATTAGCGCAAGAAGTAAAAGAAATTGAAATTTAATATCATTTTTTTAAACAGTAACTATCCTTTTTAATAATTATACTTTTGATTTTTTAAAAATACCTATTTTTAATTATTTATATCATGAGGAATGTTGAGGTAATAGGTTTAGGGGAGGTAGTAATTGACTGGGTGGCTGAAATACCACATTTTCCCAGACCAGATGAAAAAATTAATGCTTTAAGTGAAAATTATTTTGCAGGGGGAGTCACGGCTAATTTTTTAGTTTCTCTAGCAAGATTAGGGGGTTCTTGTGGGTTTATAGGGGCTGTTGGAGATGATACTTATGGAGATTTTTTGATTAATGATTTTAAGAATGAAAATGTTGACACAAGCCTTACTATTAAGAAAATTAGTAGAAAAACCCCAGTAAATTTCATTTTTATTGCTGAAGGAGAAAAAACAATAATTCAATCTCCACATATGTTAACAACAAGACTAGATATTTCTGATTTGAATGAATCTTACATAAAGAATGCGAGATTATTGCATACTACAATGATACATCCTAAAATCACAGAAAAAGCAATAGAGCTAGCAAAAGAAAATGATGTTCATATCTCAATTGATCTTGAAGCTCAAATCGCTCAAATGGGATGGGAAAAGTTAAAAAATATGCTTTTAAGTGCAGATATTCTAATACCTAACAAGGAAGGAGCGAAACTAATAACAAAATCAAATACTGCTGAGGAAGCTGCAAAGATTTTGGTAAAAAAGGGAATTGGAGTGGTCATCATTACTTTAGGTAGCAGAGGTGCATTACTGACAACTAAAAAATTTCAAAAAAGAATTCCAGCATATAAGGTTAAGAATATTGTTGATACTACTGGTGCAGGTGATGCTTTTAATGGGGCTTTTTCTTATGCATATTGGATTAAAGAGTGGGGACTTGAAAAATCTTGTAAGTATGCTAATGGTGCTGCTAGTATAAAAATACAGGAACTAGGAGCTAGAACAGGCATGCCAACTGAAGATAAATTAATTAATTTTCTAAAAGAAAATGATAATGAATTCTTATGACCAATATTTATTTTTTAGCATTTGAAAGTTATGAATAAATTAAACATATATTTTCAAAGTTATTAGGCTGGTTAACTAGTTCATTGAATTTTCCTAAAATAATTTCCGGAGAAATAGAATGACGTTCATCATTAAATGGCCAAATTCCAATTAAAATATCACCTAATTTTTTCACATTTCCGATTAAAAATCCTTCTTTCTTATTATCCTTTTTATTAGTAAAAAGTACTATGATATAATAATTGAATTTATAATCAGCTGATGTTTCACCAAAACTTAGTACTTCTTCAATATTTTGAAAATTGATAACACTCTGATTTGTCTCACTTAATATTTTCAAATTTGAGAAAAATTGGGTAGGTATATGGATGGGTTTTTCAGTAATGACATTTTTAAAAGTTAAAGATAAAAATTCTACCTCTTCTGCTTGGTCGCCTTTAAAAATAACTTTATAGATACTACCATTCATTAAGATCATTTTCTTATATTTATTAATAGATCTTCAAAAGAATTTTCGATCTATAATGCGGTTATTATTAGTTTTATCATTCGCTTACTTTTTCTTGTATTAATATATTCTCTTCTGGAAAACCTAGATCTATTAGAAATTTTTTGAGTTTGAATTTATGGTCTCCTTGAAGTTCAATTTCATTACCTCTTACAGTTCCTCCAGAAGCACATTTCCTCTTAGCCTTTGTTAAAATATCCTTTAAATTAGCGTCGAAATTTCCTTCAAAAGAAATAACTGTAACAACTCGCCCCCACTTCCTTTTATCGTTAAAAATAAGTATTTGTTGCTCATCAGCTCCTAGGCTATCGCATATACATAGTTCTTTTGGAAAACTACATATGGGACAAATCTCTTCGTCTTTAATACTCTTTATTCACAACCTTTATTATTAACTTATTAAAATTCAGTTCTAAAAAATAATAGAACAAAATGTTATAAAAATCTTTTTTATTTTAAATATATCTTTTTTAAAAACATAAGTTTAAATTTTACAAGACGGTTAAAGATTTATAGGTTTAAGTCAAACAATAGTATAAAAATTAATTCTTATTTATAATTATTAATAGTATTCACAGGTTCATGGTCTCTGAAAAATGGAAAGCTCTTGGATTTTCAAAGTAATTGTTGCTGGGGCTGGTGGAGTTGGTAAAACAGCAATGGTAACTCGTTATTGTACTGGAAAATTTCAAGAAGGATATAAAATGACCATAGGAGCTGGATTCCATACGAAATCCGAGACTTTAGACTCTAATGAGTCCGTAAAAATGCAACTTTGGGATTTTGCGGGTGAGAAACGATTCCGAGAACTTCTGCCAGACTATTGTAAAGGAGCGAGTGGGGCTTTTATTTGCTTTGATTTAACTGATTATGATACTTTTAGAGAAATTCCTGAATGGTTAAAGATTATTCGTCAAAAAGCGGGATTTATACCTATAATTCTTTTAGGGATGAAATGGGATTTACCAAATCACGAAATTAGTCCCGAAATTGCGCATGATTATGCAGAAAAAGCAAAATGTAATCAATGTGTCTTTACCTCTTCAAAAGATAATATCAATATCAATGAATCCTTTCAAGCTATGGCGAAATGGTTAATTTATTACGCAAGCTTAGAATAAAACAGTTTGATTTATAAGACTATTTAAATCTCAAAGGTGAGGTTCTTTAAGCTATAACTATAAAAGAATATAAAAAAATAAGTATCTATAAAACTCCTCTTACTTTAGATAAAAAGGAAGTACGCCCCCGGCATGGATCGAACATGCGACCGCCCGGTCACGGCAAAACAGAATATACTTGATTATTAACAGCCGGGTGCTCTACCTAACTGAGCTACGGAGGCTTTTCCTCAACTATTTTATGCTCCTGCCGGGATTCGAACCCGGGTCGCGGGGGTTTTCCCATAATACATAAATATGTAATCTTGAAGGCCCCGTATGCGTAGCTGTAGACCTCGTAATAGAGGATTTTTACTTTGGCCGGACTACACTACAGGAGCAATTTTTTCTTATTTTATATAAAGTAAAATTAAATTCAATTACACAAAGAATTTGATAAAACCTTACTAAATATTATTTTCTAATTAATTTTTGATTTTAAACTTTTTTATAATAAAACAAGAGAATAGGAGTGAATTTTAAAACTAAATGCGGGAAGGGAGATTTGAACTCCCGAACTCCTACGAGACTGGATTCTAAGTCCAGCGCCTTTAACCAAACTTGGCAATTCCCGCTAAAGAACATCAGTAGAATGGTTTAATAATAATAAAAATTATCATTTATAATAAAATTTTATATGCGCTGTCCTTGATAGTTAAAATTAAAAATTAGAAATATTTAAGAATTAATATTAGTGTTATAAAAACAAGAAGTGGGATTAAGCCTCTTATAAAAAATTTTGGTTTTATTCATGAGCGTAAGGGATTCTTTAATAAAACATTTAACTACGATTCTGCGATCATCACAAGGTACCATTTTAGTAATCTTATGTGATTTAAATGGTCTTTCAATTGCTAAAATTGGACGAAAGAGTGATATAGAAATAAACCCAAATCAAATTACAAGTTTAGCTTCAGCTGCGTTTTCATCTAGCGAAGAAAATTGGGAAGATTTGAATATTAAGGATCAAGTGATTTCTTTTTCTTATTTTGATAAGGTTTGTTTAATTACGATTAGGATAAACGAAACACTTTTAACTATTGTCCATGATTATCATAAAGAATGGCCTTTAGATGCAGATAATTTAGCAAGTTCTATGTATTACATAAAAGAAAAATTAGGTGAATTTTTTGGCAGTGGTGCTGAAAATGAGCGAGATCTTGAGATTTTTTCAAATAAGATTAGAAGTGCGATATATTTATTCGGAATGGGATCTGAAGTCTCTTTTGTTTCCTATGCTCCTGAAAAGTTTGATAGCTCTAATCTACTACCAGCTATAAGTTTCGTTTTGGATTCTCTTCAAAATCCTATATTTATAAGATATAGTTTAGTAAATCCTTCTGGATTAACTTTGGATGCTCGAGAAGTTAGTGGACAAGATCTTCCTATCTCAGTTGAAGCCTTCTCTGCCAATGCAAATGTCGCATTTCAGAAAATGAAAGAAGAATCTCAAGGAACGTCAATTGGTGAACTTTTATTTTATATTGCAATATCCGGTCAAGATCCAGAAAATTTTTATGGTATAATAACATGTCCTTCAGGAAAACTAAAATTCTCAAATCAAGAAGGATTTAAAAATTCTGAAGATTTATCTTTTGTTGGATTATTTACTTTAGTTTATGGTGGTATTCCAATTATGTGTGAATCTAGAAACATTATATTTTCTATTTTAAAAATTATAGGTGAAGAACAAACTACTGAAAATTTCATTAAATCTGTGAATGTTCTTACCAGTTTTAAGTACGAATGATATCAAATATTGCTATATGTTCTATTAATTTAACTTTATTATAATAATGAAAGATTTCAATTTTGGAAACAATAGACCAAAATTATATTGTATTCATTATAATGAATGCGAGCCAAGAAAGTGTACTGCTTTAAAATTAAAAAAATTAATGCTTTTAAATATTATAAAAGAAATAAAGGGGAATTTAAAGAAGGCTATTCTTTTAAATCCTTTTTCTCAAGAAGAGTTAACAATAAAAGATCGGGAGATTATCATAAAATATGGACTTATTGTTATTGATTGCTCGTGGAATAAAATATTTAAACTTAAAAATTTAAATTTTAAAACCAATCGAATATTACCACCATTAATAGCTGCTAATCCAGTTAACTATGGTAAATGGGAAAAATTAAGTTCTGTTGAAGCCTTAGCTGCAGCCCTTTATATTACTAATTTTAATGAATATGCAGACTTTATTCTATCAAAATTTTCATGGGGTATTCAATTTAAGAATCTAAATCAAATTTAATTAGATTTATGGGAAAAAAAAAGAATAAAAAAAACTTAGTCTTCGCCGCCACCTTTAGAAAGGCCAGATGCAGCGATAACATCGTCAATTTTTAGAATCATTGATGCAACTTCGGTTGCAGATTGAATAGCTTGAGTTAAAACCGATAAAGGTTCAATAACTCCCAGTTTAGTCATATTATCAGGTCTTCCTGTTTCAATGTTTATACCAAAGGAATTTCCATCACCAGATTCATGTTTTGATCTTAACTCCACAATTAAATCTACTGGATTATGACCTGCGTTCTCTACTAGGGTTTTGGGAATTATTTCTAAGGCATTAGCATAAACTTCAATTGCTAATTGTTCTCTACCTCCAATAGATCTAGCATAAACTCTCAACCGTTTTGCGAGTTCGACTTCAGAAGCGCCTCCACCAGGTAGCACATATGGAACTTCCATAGCAGCTTTCACTACAGATAAGGCATCATGAAGCATTCGTTCTGCTTCATCAACTACATGTTCAATCCCTGCTCTAATTAACACGCTCACTGCTTTAGGATCAGCACATTCTGAAACGAAGATCATATTATCGTCTCCAATTTTCTTTTCTTCTACTTTTCCAGCTTTTCCAAGGTCATTGCTTGTTATTTCAAAAATGTTGTTCATAATTTTAGCATTTGTAGCTCTTGCAAGTTTTTCCATATCAGATTTTTTTACTCTTCGGACTGTGATTATATCTTCTTGAGCTAGAAAATTCTGTGCTTTATCATCAACTCCTTTTTGACAAAAGACTACATTAGCTCCAACTTCTTTTAACTTATTAACTCTCTTTTTTAACATGTTGGCTTCTTCTTCTAAGAATTTGTTAATTTGATCAGGAGTTTGAACTCTTATTTCAGCATCGAATTCTGTTTTTTCTACCTCAAGTGATGAACTAATCAAAGCGATTTTTGCATCTTTTATTGATTTTGGCATCATTGGATGAACAATTTCTTTATCGACGATAATTCCATCAATAATTGTTGTATCTAAAAGACTTTTACCTTCTTTCTTTATAATTTGAATTTGATCTAAATCAATAACTATGTTATCTCCTCTCTTTTCTTTAATTTGACTAACTGCCTTTACAGCAATATCAGCAAAATGACTTTTTACACCTGTGATTAACTTGCTATTCATTGATGTTTCTGCTACCTTCATAAGAGATTCTATGTCATCAATACTAATCTTAACAGCGAGATCTTTTAAAATTTCCTTGCTTTCTACTAAAGCTTTTCTATATCCTCGAAATATTATTGTTGGATGGACGGATTGTTCCATTAATTCTTGCGCAAGATTTAATAATTCTCCAGATATAATTACGCTTGTAGTGGTTCCATCTCCAACTTTATCATCTTGTGTTTTTGCAACCTCTACAATCATTTTTGCAGCTGGATGCTCAACATCGATAGTATCTAATATTGTCGCTCCGTCATTTGTAATTGTGACATCACCTAAAGAATCAACAAGCATTTTATCCATACCTTTTGGACCTAATGTCGTTCGTACTGCTTCTGCTACTGCTTTAGCTGCAGCAATATTATTTTTTTGAGCATCTTTACCTGTTTTTCTTTCAGTTCCTTCTTTTAAAATAAGGATTGGGACTCCAGATAATTGCGCCATTAAATTTTCACTTTTTTATTTTTTTTATTTTTTTTATTTATATAGATCTCTAAGTCATAAAATTAAAAAAGTTTACGAATATTAAAATTAAATATTTTAATCCTTAATTCTGCTATTTTTTGAAATTATTTCTGAAGATATTTTTCTAATAGAAATTAATCAATCTATGTCATATAGGATACTAAAAGTCTAGAATTTTGTTTAGTTTTTAATATTTCTCTTAAAAAGAGGGTATATGGCTTTAACTTTCATAACTTTGAGTATAACCTGTTTAGTTTTTAATACAATATTTTATTTTTATAACAGAAAGGGATATAATCTATTGAAGTTAAGAATTTTTTTAATTCTAACCTTTATTACATGTTTCATTTCTTTTTCAATGGATTTACCATTTTTCCTTTTAACAGATTCTAAATTAATTTTAGAATCATTTAATCAATTTATCATAAAGGTTATCGTTTTTAACCTTTCTGTTATTTTTTTCGTAATTTCAATAGTTTTACATTTATTACATTATTTTAATATTGAAACGGGAATAGTTGATCTTGAAGTTCCTTCTTATACACTTTTAAGTAAAGGGGATATAAAAATAGGAACTGTTTTAAAAAGGAAAACAAGGAAACATAATTTTTTTTTAAATCTTAAAGATTTGGAAAAGCATATGTTTATTTGTGGTTCAACAGGTACCGGTAAAAGTAATTTTTTACAAAATTTTTTGATCAATTATAAAAAAAAGTATGATATCCCTTTTTTTTTGGTCGAATTTAAAGGAGAGTATCATTTTTTACAAGAAAAAGTTGAAGATTTACTTATACTCTGGCCTGGAGAAAATTTTTCAATTAATATTTTTAATCCAGAAGGCTCAGATCCAAAAATTCATGCTGAAAGAATATTTGATATTTTAAAAACAGGACAGTTTTTGGATGAAGGTTCAGAATATTCACCCCAAATGGAAAAAGTGCTAATTGAAATTTTAACAGAAGTTTGTGAAAATGAAAGTTTTCAAAATTGGAAAGGTTTTGAAAAAATTTGTAATTCATACTTTAATAAGAATCAAATTAAAATACCAATGTTAAAACAAACTATAATCAGCATTAAAAATCGTATTCGAAGATTTTCAAAAGGACCATTAAAAGCAATATTTGAATCAAAATCAAATATAGCTATTAAGGATTTATTTAAATTAAATGTTATTTTAGATTTAAGCTCTATTATCCGTTTTGGAGGAGAGAAAGAAGACGCACTGTTTTTTTTAAACATGATATTAAAATATTTATGGGATAAAAATTTAACAAATGGCGCTTCTGAGTATATTGGAATAAGGCATATCACTATTATTGAAGACGCACAATATTTTGCACCACAGGATATAAGTAAGAAATCGAAATTAACTACATACTTAGAAGATATAGCTCTACTACAGAGAGGTACTGGTGAGTGTTTAATAACATTAGCAACTCGCCCTGATATTAGCAAAGAAATATTAGCAAATAATGGTGTGGTTTTAACATTCAAAAATCACATCGAAAAAGAAATTATGTGTGAATTATTAAACCTTAATAATGAAAAAAAAAGTTATTTATCAATTCTTGAAGAAGGTCAGTGTATTATACGAGTAAATTCGATTAAAGATCCATTTCTATTATATATTCCTTATACTAAGCGAAAATCATTAACTGTCTCTGAAATAGTGAAAAGAAATACCCAAATATTAGAAAAACTGAATATTACTAAAATTAACAATTCTGAATTAAAAAATGAAAATTTTGATAAAAATAAAATACCTAAGAAATTTAAAAATGTCGCAAAAATATTAAAAAGTTGGCTATTTAATAAATTTTTATTTGTAACTGAAACAAATTATACAAAGGATTCAATTGATGAAAAATCTGATGTTAGTAAAGAATTGTTTAATTTTAGTTCTATTCAAATGAAAGCAAATAGCTTAGATAATGGAGAAAATGATTTGAAACAGTTTAAGGATTTTGTTAATGATTTGTACAGACTACAAGAAAAGAAGCGTTAAATTTTAAGATAGAATATTCATAATATTATTTAATGACTCTAATAATTGGAATTGTTGGCAAACCTAGTTCTGGAAAATCTACGTTTTTAAACGCAGCCTGTTTAACAAATGCGAAAGTTAGTGAACTTCCTTTTACAACTATTGAACCAAATAAGGGAGTTGCATATGTGAAATCAAAATGCTTATGTAAAGAATTAAAAATTGAAGATAATCCCAAAAATTCAATCTGTATAAAAGGGAATAGATTTATCCCAATACAACTTTTAGATGTAGCAGGTTTAGTTCCTGATGCTCATAAAGGGAAGGGATTGGGAAACAAATTCTTAAATGATTTAAGTAAAGCTAATATGTTAATTCATATTTTAGATATTACTGGTTCACTTGACAAAACAGGTAAAAGGATTTCAGAGGGATTTAATGATCCTTACGAGGATATTTTATTCCTTGAAAACGAAATAAATATGTGGTTTAAGGAAATACTAGAAAGGGAAGATTGGAATAAATTCCTAAAAATTTTTTCTCGACAAAGGAGCAAATTCATTGACGAATTGTATAAAAGACTTTCAGGAATAAAAGTGAAAAAAAGTCATATTATTTTAGCATTAAAAGATTCAAATTTAGAGGGGAAAGATCCATCTCAATGGGACGAAGATGATTTGTTGTATTTTTCTAAAAAACTAAGAGAATTTTCTAAACCGATTTTGACTGTAGCAAACAAGATTGATAAAGAGATTGGGAAAAATAATCTAGAAGCATTGAAATCTAGATATAAAGGGTCTTTAACTCCCTGTAGTGCTTTAGCAGAATATTATTTAAGAATATTTCATGAAAAGGGAATTATCAATTATATTCCAGGTTCAAACGATTTTAATATAATTAATCGAGAATCCCTTAGTCAAAATGAAATTGAAATGTTAGATAATATTAAATCAAAACTTCTTGATGAATTTAATGGAACTGGAGTCCAAAAAGCACTAAATTTTGCAGTATTTAATATTTCAAAACAAATATGTGTATATCCTGTCTCAGACATAAACAATTATTCTGATAATAAGAACAATGTATTACCTGATGCAATTTTAGTTGAAGACGGTACAATTCTAAAGGATTTTGTAAGGGAGAAGATACATACTGATTTAGCTGATCACTTTATGTTCGGAATTGATGCTATTACAAAAAAGAGACTGGGAGAGAATTATAAATTAAAACATAATGATGTTATCAAAATCGTTACTTCCAAATAGACCTTTTTATTCTTCCCTTGAAGTTAGTAAAATATATGCTAAGATAATAATTAACAAAATTATTCCCAAAAGGACAACTATAAAATTAAATGTCTCTTGATCTGGAGTCAAAGTTGTTCCAAATAAGAAGATTGAAAAGAAATTACTTAATGATGTCATAGCAATAATTCATTAAATATAGTAATTAATTAAAATAATTTGGTTTTACCTTATTTTTTTTATTAAAATTAGAATGGACCTGACGGGAATTGAACCCGTGACCTCTTGAGTGCAAGTCAAGCGATCTTGGATATCAACCAATGAATAATGGTTAATATCTTCCACTGATCTACAGGCCCTTGAAAATAATAATTGTAATTATATATTAAAGAATATTAAGATAATTAAAATTCTTTTCTTTTTAATAAAATAAAGGAATAGAATGGCAAATAAGAAAGTTATTAAAAACCCAGAAATAAATATCTTTCTGAAGTTTTAGTTAAAAATAGGAGGTGATCCAGCCGCAGGTTCCCCTACGGCTACCTTGTTACGACTTCTCCCTCCTCGCATACTAGAAACTC